>CAZUMH010000174.1:0-2600 GCA_964621645.1 uncultured bacterium | reverse complement strand
AGTTCCAATTACGACAGATTTAATTAATAATTCATTTGGTGACCGTTAGTCCAGTGTTTTCTTGATGGCTCCGGACTTCCCGGTCCGGGGCTTTTAACGTATGGACTTCATAGTCCGTCAACAACAGACGGATTGTTCCAGCCTGCAGGGCGGTTCTTGCCCCATCACTATTCCAGAGAACGAAATGGACCGTGACAATCCTCCTGTTATAATTTTGCCAATTTGACCAATTTGGCAATTGCACCTTGCAATCTTTCTAAATATTTATTAATTTTGCATATCCAAAGGCAATTTGCGGAGGGCCAGCCATGAAACTGTTCTCTTTTACTCATAATGGCATCACACAGATAGGGTTTCATTTTGAAGATAAATTGATTAATCTCAGCTCAGCTCTCCACATTTTTCAGCAGGCACAGGGCACGAAAAGACCCCTTGACATATCATTTCTTCAGGTGTTTGTGGAAATGGGGTACTGCCAGGGCTCAATGCTGGAACAGATCATAAGTAATCCCTGGGTGCAGGCCAAACTTCAATCGCTGCAGCTGACGGAACCGCTGCACTATGAACTGCCGATCCAGCGCCCTTCAAAAATAGTCTGTCTGGGCCGCAATTACCGCAAACACGCCGCAGAGCTGAAGCATGATATCCCAAAGGAACCGCTCTTTTTCTGCAAGGCGCCGTCGTCGCTCCTGCCCCACGAGGGAGAGATCGTCATCCCGGAATGGCTCACGGACCGGGTGGATCATGAAGCCGAACTCGGGATCATCATCGGGAAAGAGGGTAAGGACATTCCTGAAAAAGAGGCTATGGATTATGTGGCCGGATTTACTATTGTCAACGATGTCACCGCCAGGACAATGCAGAAAGCGGATATCTCCAAGGGGAATCCCTGGTTCCGATCCAAGAGTCTTGACACCTTCTGTCCTCTGGGGCCCTATATCGTCCCCGCGGATATAATTCGTGATCCTCAAAATCTTGAGATAGAGCTCACCGTGAACGGAGAGACGCGGCAAAAGGCCAATACAAAGGATATGCTCTTTCCTGTTCCGGTCATTATTTCCCATATCTCCCGCTATATGACGTTGAACGCGGGGGATATTATCGCCACCGGAACGCCGGAAGGAGTCTCCCCCATCAACCGGGGAGATATGGTGCAGGTGACTATCAGCGATTTGGGCACGTTGAAAAATTCTGTTGTCTGAGTGTGACAGTGAGGACGCCTTAACATACTGAACGGATACGCTACGGAGGAGCAGGTGAATATTTTGGTTACGGGCGGCGCCGGTTTTATTGGATCGCATCTGGTCGACGCCTTCCTGACGGAAGGCCACCGGGTCATCGTTGTGGACAACCTCAGCACGGGCCGGAAGGAAAATCTCAATCCCCAGGCCGTTTTTTATCTCATGGATATCAGATCCGAGGAACTTTCAGGGATCTTCGAGAAAGAAGGAATAGAGGCAGTCTGTCACCAGGCGGCCCAGATGGATGTGCGTAAATCGGTACACGATCCGCTCTTCGACGCGGACGTCAACATTAAAGGCACCCTGAATATCCTGCAAAACTGCATCAAGTGGAAGGCAAAGAAGGTGCTCTTCGCCTCCACCGGCGGGGCCATCTACGGCGAACAGGAGAGTTTCCCCTGCGATGAAAGTCATCCCACCAAACCGCTTTCTCCCTATGGGGTAGCCAAGAGGACAGTGGAACTGTACCTGAATTTCTACGCCCAGCAGTACGGCCTGAACTATACCATCCTGCGTTACGCCAATGTCTACGGACCGCGGCAGAATCCCCGCGGCGAGGCCGGTGTGGTGGCTATCTTCTCCAGCAGACTCCTGGCCGGAGAAGAGACCGTGATCAACGGTGACGGCAAGCAGACCCGGGATTATGTCTATGTGGGCGACGTGGTCCGGGCCAACAAGCTGGCGCTGGAAAAAAGCGGTAATGATATCTATAATGTCGGTACATCCCGGGAGACAGACGTTAATCGACTGTTCGAACTTATCAATAAAGAGACCGGGAGCCGGGCCCGGGAAAAACACGGACCGGCCATGCCCGGAGAGCAGCGGCGCAGTGTTATCGACTACGGCAAGATAAAAAGGGAACTGGGATGGCGTCCCCAGGTATCATTGGAAGAAGGGATCAGAAATACCGTCGCCTATTTTAGGAACGGGGAAAAGTGAGAATCACTTTTTTGGGAACGTCTTCCGCCGTGGCGGTACCGGACAGAAATCCGGCTGCCCTGCTTTTTGAAAACGATACGAAGAAGCTCCTGATCGACGCGGGTGACGGTGTCTCCCGCTCGCTGGCCGGGGCGGGGATCACCGCTTCCTCTCTGGCGGCGGTAGCGCTTACCCACACCCACGCCGACCATGCCGGAGGGCTCTTCTGGCTCCTGCAGCAAATGAAACTGGAAAGCAGGCGGCTGCCCCTGACACTCCTGCTTCCTGAAGAAGCGGCCGCCGGCCTGGATGCCGTCAATAAGATCCGCAACATTCTAGGCCCGACGGATCCGAACAAGGCCAAGCCGGGCCAGGTGCGGCGCGAGTTTGGCCAGGATATCATGGTAAACGCCGCGCACGCATCGGACTCGGCGGAGAACG
>CAZUMH010000173.1:0-2623 GCA_964621645.1 uncultured bacterium | reverse complement strand
CATCAAACATTTTCTCGACCTGGAGGATGAACCCTTGCCGGCATTGCAGATACATTCTTTTAATTTGCGTCAGGGATTTTTTCTGCCAGCGAAAAACCTCCTTGTTTATTCAGTGGATGAATTATTTCAGCGAAGACGACTTGGAAGGGTCAGACGGCATTTTAAAATGGGGGTTCCAATCCGTGAACTGACCTCATTGAAATCAGGCGACTTCGTGGTACATATAGATCACGGCATCGGCCGCTACTGCCGCCTGGAAAAAATCACGGTAGGAGGAGCCGAGAGAGAGTGTCTTACGATTGAATACCAGGGCGGGGACCGGCTCTACGTACCGGTTGACAAGATGGAGAGAGTACAGAAATACAGCGGACGGGAGGGAGTCGTTCCGGCTCTTTCAACCCTGGGAAGCGGTTCCTGGGAAAAGAACAAGAAGAAGACGAAAGAATCGATGAAGAAAATAGCCCAGGATCTCATCGACCTTTATTCAAAACGAAAAATCATACCGGGATTTGCCTATCCCTCTCAGACTGAATGGGAATCTCAACTTGAGGACACGTTTCCTTACGATGAAACCCTTGATCAATCGAGGGCTATCCAGGAAGTCAAGGGAGACATGGAGGTGGCAAAACCCATGGACAGGCTCATATGCGGCGATGTCGGTTTTGGCAAGACGGAGGTAGCAATCCGGGCTGCTTTCAAGGCGGTAAATGCCGGTAAGCAAGTCGCTGTTCTTGTTCCCACAACGATATTGTCGCAGCAGCATGTCGAGACATTTCGCCAAAGACTGAGCTATTTTCCCGTTCAGATTGATGAGTTATCCCGTTTTCGCACTCCCAAAGAGCAGAAAGAAACGTTGCGACGGCTTGAGAATGGAGAAATCGATATTATCATCGGAACGCACAGTCTTCTTTCCCATGGAGTTACCTTCAAGGAGCTGGGTCTTCTCATCATCGATGAGGAACAGCGTTTCGGAGTGCGCCATAAAGAAAAGCTTAAGAGTATTAAGGAAAATGTCGATGTTATTACCCTTTCTGCGACTCCCATCCCCAGAACGTTACAGTTTTCGGTTATGGGTCTGCGGGACATGTCGGTCATCAATACACCACCAAAGGAGCGGCGTCCAATTATAACGGAAATTGCTCCTTTCGGTGAGGATATTATTAAAGAAGCCATCGAGCATGAGATCGGCAGGGACGGACAGGTGTTCTTTGTGCATAATCTGATAAAAAGCATCGATGCTGTCGCGGAAATGGTACGCCGGCTGGTTCCTGGTCTTCGACTGGCGGTAGCTCACGGACGAATGCATGCCAAGGATTTAGAAGAAGTGATGCATCGATTCGGACAGGGAGATTTCGATTGTCTGGTATCGACCATGATTATAGGTTCCGGAGTTGATATCCCGTTGGTTAATACACTCATCGTGAACCGGGCGGACCGAATGGGATTGTCTCAGTTATACCAGCTTCGTGGAAGAGTGGGACGATCCGATCGACAGGCGTTCGCCTATCTTCTGACACCGCCGTTTCATCTGCTCTCCTTTGAGTCCATGAAGCGGCTGCGCACCGTTGAGGAGCTGACAGAACTGGGAAGCGGTTTTCAAATTGCCTTGCGCGACTTAGAGATCCGCGGCGCGGGAAACCTGCTTGGTACCAGGCAGAGCGGTACCATAGACATGCTGGGCTTTGATCTGTATACCAAGCTGCTTAATGAAGCCCTCTCGGAACTGCAGAAAGAGTTGGGAGAGCAGAAGACAGCATCAATAGTCCAGATAGATTGTCAAGTGGATCTGAACCGGGATGCATTCATTCCTGCCGACTATGTTGCAGAGGAAGGATTACGGGTTAATCTCTATCATCGGCTCACCGGATTGCCCACAGAAAAAGAACTCGATGCATTTTATCAGGAACTGCAGGATCGTTTTGGCAGCATTCCTGATCCGGCAGTTAATTTATTGGAGATGGCCCGAATTCGTCTGTTAGGGGGGCGAATGGGGATAAAACGGATACTTTTCAGAGAAAAAGATGTGCTGATATTCTTCTCGGAAGCTTGGCTGGAGAGTTTTATCTCCCCGGAACTTTTGTCAGAGAGACTGCGTTTCATGATAGATTCCTCACCAGTTACCATTAGATTTCTCCAGAAGAAAACATTCGGCCTCAGGCTTGTAACGGAAGAAAGGGATCAGATTGAGCTCATGAAAAAAGTGTTGCATAGCTGGATATGATTATCTAAATTTCAAACTTATAGTAGCTTAACCGTTTAAGGAGGCAAAAATATGAAGGAAATTAAAAGTCGCAGGGCCGTGATAATTCTTTTTCTTACGGGATTACTCATTACACGCTGTGGGAAAGATAATCCGACCGTAGCGACAATCGGGAACTCAAGTGTAATAACCCTTGAAGAATTAGTAAATAATATGAGTAAAGGCAAAACAGAAGGATGGATGGCGCAGGTCACGCCTTTGACAGCCAGACTTTATCTTGAAAAAATGATAGATGACCAGATGAAATATATGAGCGCCCTGGAGAAAGGGTATGATGCTGACTCAACATTATTGTTAAAAGCTGAGGCAGTCAAGAAGAACATGATACTGTCCAAGCTTTACGAAAAAGAAGGAATTGGAATT
>CAZUMH010000172.1:0-2648 GCA_964621645.1 uncultured bacterium | reverse complement strand
CATCTTCCGCTCCAGCTCGGGCAAGAGGCAATATACCTAACACCAGGATTACTACCGGCAAAGCTTTTTTCAGTCGTGTCATTCCGTGTATCCTCCCTGACCGTTGACTTTATTTATAATAATATTCCAATACTTAAATGCTTCGTCTTCATACTGATGCCGGTGTAGCTATCTTTGATATCGCTGATACTGTAGTACAGAGGCATCTTGCTCAAGTCGATTCTCAATCCTCCCAGGGAAAAAGGTTTTACCAGACTGGATGGAATGATCAATCTCAATCCGTATTCGAATCCCTCTCCCTCGAAGGTTTTCAATTCATTGTCACTGGTTCCGTAGCGAATAAAATTTGCCGGCACCCAATCAGCGCTTATACTGATATTGCCGGCAGGCATGATAATACACTCCAGTCCGATTCGAGCCGTTTGAACAGTAAGATTATATTCCCGCAGGCTGCTGGACATACAGCCAAGGCTGTAGCTTCCCCGCGGAAAGAGCGCGATGACCGGTGTCGTCAACAACTGGAAATTTACTTCAAGTCCGATCCCCATCCCCAATGGAGACATGACGAATATCCGTTCTCCCAGATAGATCTCTTTTCCAAGAAGTCTGTTCTGGTAGAAATGAAAGCCGAAATCAGCGTAACTATCCAGCGGCGCTTTAGGGTAGACCTGTTCGATCAGGGTACGGTAGTCTCCCGTCTCCTGGCGAGCGTAATACTGCCAGGATATCTCTATGGTATTGGTTCTCCTCTGATAAGTGGGTGACACATACGACAATCCCACTTGTATATATGATTCCGGTGACTCTGCCATTGTTCCATCTTCGAACACTGCCACGATCCGCCAGAAATACCGGCCCGGCCGACGCATAAACGTTCTGAGATTAGAAAGTGTATAGACTTGCAGATCATCATCGGCACCGGGATAGGCGGTAAAACGGTGCTGTACGGTCTTGTCCCGCGACCAGATGAGCAGTTCATATTTCAATGGCAGCCTGTTTTCCGTGTTTCTGCCGGGATGATACCTCCAGGCAAATATGATGTCACCGACAGTGAAAAGAGTGCCTTTAGCCGGAACACTCAAGACAACTTTGTCCTTGAGCTTGGCTGTCGGAGTCTTCGCCCACATCATTCCGTTCACGAAAAATTGGACAATAAGAATAACCGCCAGGAACATATGCGTACTCGATGATGTCCCTCGGAACAAAGGGAAATTTTTCCCGTTGTCTGGGTCAGGATTCCTCCGTGACGTTTTTATCGAAACGAGTGGTATCATCTTATCGTATCTCTCACCGCTTTGTCAACGACTTACGGGCCAAGAGTGATTCTTAAAATAGTCTTTTAACAGGCCTTCTGCCTGATCTTTAAGCTTGGAATAATCTTTCCTTATCAACAGCTCGACAAGAGAGCCACCCACATTCAATCCAAGTGCGCCCATTTCAAGTGAAGGGTAGAATCGTTCCGCTTTGAGGATCTCGGCCACTCCGCTCTCATAGTTATCAGAAAGAATGAGACAGATTCCGATGAGAAACTGTGCTTCATCGATGCAGAAATTATCTCCGTAAGGCGGATACCGCGGGTAATCTTCATCCAGCTGCCCCTCATCGTATTTCAGTATCAGTTCCAGTGCCGCCACGGCTGTATTATACTGTTTCTTATGTATTTGTGTCTCAGCCAATCCCATGGCGGAAAGACTCACCATACTGCGGTAATTCTGCTCGTCTTTATAGCGTTTCAGAGCGTCATTGAACGTCTTTTCCGCATCATCCCAGAGTCCCAGTTCTTTCTGACAAGTTCCCATAAGATACATGGTTCTCAGGTTTCTATCTTCCTGACCCTGAAGAATGGAAAGCGCGTCCTTAAATTTTCCCGCCATGAGCAGCGATTCGCCATAATTCAAGGTTTCCGATTCGGTCATGGCCTTATCAGTATCCAGATAGATTGGAGTATACTCTTTCGCTGCATCCCAGGCTTTGTTACGCGCGGTGTTTATCCTCCCCCGCTTCAGTTCCTTGGTGGCGTCTCTGAAAAGCCATTCTGCCCAGCCAAGTCCGCCGGTGAAATCATAATAACGGGGAGCACGGCTGCTGTCTTCAATCATCGATAAATTTTCTGCGGCATTCTTGGCATATGGATTCGGATAAGAAGCTAACACCCGGTAGAGATTGATTCTTTCATCCTTCTCACTTGCATCTTCACTGGCGGCCATATTCCAGAAGAAAGCCGCGTCTCTTTTTCCTCCGGTTTGTATAGTGAGAAAGAAACGGTGATCATCCTCAAGATAACGATGACCGCCGAATGCGTAATCGATACGGATGAGGGCGGAGGAAGAAAACGGTAATGATATGCCGCATCCAAACGTTCTTTTTTCACTGCGGTTATTTACTCCCAATCTCGGAGTCAGTGTTATCCCGTTATCCGTTATCGGGATGAGGATCTCAGCGCCGGCAAAAGTGCCGTGTTCTCCGCCCGACACGAAACTCTTATCGAAGACAGTCAGTACCTGCCAGTCCTCCATTAACTTGTATATGCCGCCCCAGCTTTCGGGAATCCAGTCCTGCATAATCCAGCGGTAACTGAGCCCCCAGCGAAGCGCAAACGGGAAACGGTCGGCATCGGCATCACTCCAACGCGGTCGAATGATATTCTG
>CAZUMH010000171.1:0-2648 GCA_964621645.1 uncultured bacterium | reverse complement strand
CGGCACCCGTTTTGTCGTAGAAGAACAAAGACTATCTCGTTTCATACACGTATTATTTTGGGATGGATATCCCATTCATCTCGCGCCCAGGATGGATATCCTGGGCGATCGGGGTCCGGGGGCATGGGATGGGACAGCGCGACATGAAGAAAGGGAACGTTCCAATACAACCCCGTTCAGCCGCGCCGGGGATTTTGGTCCTTTTTACCCCTTCAAAAAGGACAGCCCCTGCTCAAGGGAGCACCCGGGATGGATATCCCGGGCGATCGGGTAAGTGGAAATATACCCAATTTCGGGCCGGTCTTCGGCCCGAAGGCGCGGCAGCTGCGTTATACACCGCAAAACACCTCTCACCCCTCCACAAGCGGATGATACAGCGCCCTGTCCGACTGAGCCGGCGCCGTCACCCGGATGGCGTGGGCTATCTCCACCGAGGGGCGCACGTCCTCCACCCCGAAGCCGCGGCCCCGCAGGACCTCCTCGTAGAGCCGGGTGTGCAGGTCCGTGAAACCGGAGGAGAAATCCAGTTCGCGGCCGTCGATCCTGATGGAGCGGTAGCTGGCCGTCTGGCCCGGCGTCACCGTTTCCAGGTGTTTCTTGTCCACCGAGAGGAACCACTTCACCCTGGCCTTCTCCATCTCGAAATACCCCGCCGTGGTCTCGGGCGTCTTCACCAGCACCCTGATATCCTGGGGATTCCCGAAGATCCAGGCCAGCATATCGAAAAAGTGGATGCCGATGTTGGTGGCCAGGCCGCCCGATTTGGCCTCGTCGCCCTTCCAGGAGTACTGATACCAGCGCCCCCGGGGCGTGATGTAGGTGAGCTCCACCTCGTGCTTTTCCCCGGATTTCGCATTGTCAATCTCCTGCTTCAGGGCCGCCACCGCCGGATGGAGCCGCAGCTGCAGCACCGTGCAGACCCGCCGGCCCGTCTCTTTTTCCAACTCGCCGATGGCGTCCACGTTCCAGGGATTGAGCACCAGCGGCTTTTCGCAGACGGCGTCCGCGCCCACCCGCAGGCTGAAGCGGATGTGGGCGTCGTGCAGGTAGTTGGGGGAGCAGATAGAGATGATATCCACCGCCCTGCTGGATTTCTCCCGCCGCAGCTTCTCGATGTGCCGGTCGAAGCGCTCGAACTCCCGGAAGTAATCCACCTCGTCGAAGTAGCGGTCCAGGATGCCCACCGAATCGCAGGGATCGTAGGCCGCCACCAGGGTGTTGCCCGTTTCCCGGATGGCCTTGAGATGCCGGGGCGCGATGTAGCCGGCCGCGCCGATGATGGCAAAATTCATTATGGTCTCTTTCTATGGTTGATTGACATGATGTCTATCATATTCCGGGACCGGATCTGTCGTTCTTTCGCTCCGTTCGCTCGGAATGACAACTAGTGGAAATCCCCCAATGCCGCCCGAAGTCTTCTCTGACTCAAGATCAGGCTCTCCAGGTGCTCCCGCCGGGCCGCTTCCACGGTGGCAGGGGGAAGAGATTCCTTCATCCGGTAGAGGACAGCAAACTGCCGCATCTTCACTTTGGGAGTCAGCCGCCTGTTGTATTCCTCTTCCCAGTCGTTGAACCGGCGCATCTTTTCAGCGTATACCCGGTATTCATCCTTCATCAAGCAAATTCCGCATCATGGAGAGGCGGGCCGGATCTTCGCACTCTGCGTTCGTTAAAGTCCCGTCCCATCACCGGTCAAAGCCCCTTCCAGCGCCGGTAGGCCTGCCGGTCCAGCGCCGCCGCGGCGGTGATTACCGTTTCCAGGGGCGCATATTCCATACCGGCGTACACGGAGGCAATCGTTTCCCGCAGGCGCAGCAGCTCCCTGAGGCCGGACCGCCATTTGACGTCGTCGATCATATAATCGAGCAGTATGAGGGCCCGCAGCAGATTATTATTGGATGCCTCCCGGTCCACCTCCCGCATGGTTTGCGCCTTGACCAGATCGCTGACCAGGTTGAGCACCTGGACATCTTTGGGAAAGGTGGAATATCTGCCTTCGAGGGATTTATACCAGTTCTTCATCGGAACCCAGGATTACTGTTTCGATCACCTGCTTCACTCTATTACGGATCTCCGGACTCTGGATAATCATAGACCCATTGTCCATTCCCGGCCTGATATTGATCAGAGCGGAATATTCTATGCGCGCTTCCGGCTTCAGAAAGGGATAGAGATTCGCTCCCCAGAGATCCTGTTGTCTGGAGCCCCGTTCCAACAGCAACTGCTCGGCGTCCGCGTGCAGGGCGCCGCCGACAGCCGCGACCCGCTTAACAATATCCACCACCACCTTGACCATGTCGCCGAAGCCCTCTTCATCCAGGAGCGTCTTCAGCTCTTCCGGGGTGATTTTGCTGTCAGTTATCCTGATCATTTGGTTTCGAGGATCCTCTTCTTTTTACTCGTTCCCAAACTCAGATTTGGGAACGCAATTGCACCCATTTCGGGCCGGTCTTCGGCCCGAAGGAGCGGCTGCCGCTTTTTCGCCGCGAAACACCTCTCACCCCACCACCAACGAATGATAACACTCCTTCCCCGCCTGAGCCGGAGCCGTCACCCGGATGGCGTGGAACAATCACTCGGGAAGAGAATGTCAGGAAATGGGGTTGGGAGGGGCTCCCCGGCATTCGGAAAATCGCCGCCCGAAACTG
>CAZUMH010000170.1:0-2784 GCA_964621645.1 uncultured bacterium | reverse complement strand
ATGAAGATCTCGGAAGTTTGAATTTTTCGTTTCCCATTTTATTCTCCTGATATAGTGTTCATATTTTTACTTACACCTAACATAATATTATCTACCATCGTGCTGTTCAATTTTTTCCTATATTTAGGTAAAAATTGTCTAATAATAGGAAAAGTCTATATTTAGGAAAAACTATTTCCTAAATATAGGAAATCTCATTTTAAAAATATCATCCTTTTTTCAAGCCCTAGACTTTCAATATGATGATAGGCCAAGAACCAAAGCCTGGATACCGGATCCCATTTGGCGCCAACATCCTGAATCATTTTTCTTATGTTTTTTTCCTGATATGTCACCTTTATGCCAACAATTTTATTCGGCGGTATGCGCTTCGTGTCGGTCAGCCACGGTTTTTCTTCCAGCACTATTTCAGCAGTAATCTGCTTTTTCCTTTTTTTTGAATTATACCGGTGCCTGATACAGATGAGATCGCTGCCAAATTCTTGCATATATTTCTGTGTGCCGGGCTGGCCCGGGCGCAGCACCTTCCTGGTGAGAAATTTATCCTTTTCACTCATAAATTGTCCGCTGGACTTTTAACCGCTAGATGGCTGATATATTGTGTGATGTTTGACTCGTCGACTATGTCGGGATGTTTTTTTCCGTTAAAATAAATGTAATCTTTTATCCACATCAGATATGCCTTCTCTGTCTTCAAACTGTAATGTCGTATGCGTAAATATTGACGCGCCTGTTCCAGCGGTTTTGGTGGCTGAGTTTGTATGCAGGGTGAACAGGGCATCCCGTCATTCCTTGAACAGAGCCGCATCCTTCCGGATACAATGGGAGAAGCAGCAATTAAACCGTCCGCCTCTCCCCAAACAGACAGCAATGCAGAACGAATAAACAGATGTGATAGTATTAAACGAAGTATAGTAAATAAATTATCAAGAAAATGCAAGGGATTTCTGCCTGAAAGGACTGGAAAACGAGGCGGATATAGGGTGATTACCCTACGCAAAAGCCCAATATCGCCATCCTGAACCTGACAATAATACGATGTACTGGACCGGTATGGTTTCCGCCGATAAAAAAAGGCCGCGGTCAAGCGACCGCGGCCCCGGTATCTAAAAAGCGGAGGATCAGCATGCGGGATGAGTCGAGACCCACTCTGCATGTTTAATTATTCATTTACATGTTATCATATGCGCCACCTGGTACAACCTGAATGGTACATGTCACACAACACTTGTTCGTATAATTGATCAGGGCACCCTGGCCCCTTCTATGAAGTGCTATGGTCCTTTCGCGATTCAGTCTTCGGAAATTTGTACAAAGGTATATGTTCTTGTAGCAGAAACATCGTTGATATTACTATGCGAATTTAGAGTGAGCACTTCGTCCTGAAACGTCCCTACATAGTCAACTGTGCCATTTGCGGAAGTTGTCGTGAAGATCAACTGACTGTCGTTAATTTCAAATTGCCCATGAGCAAAGGTGCCGTTAGCAATGTTTTCCTTCTTGAACCAAATTGATATTTCCGCAGGAGTTCCAGTCGAAGATACAGAAATCACGGTGCCATCCTCGTAGAAGCGAACGTATTGCCAAAATGGCGCACCGCCATCATTTATCACCTGAGACTGATATATACCGTCGTATTGCAGGGATGATGCTGTAGTTCCGGATGGTGATACTGAATAACTGGTATTATTGCAACCGCAACCATTAAACAGAAACAGTGTGACCAGAAAGATCATAACATGGGTATTGAAAACCTTCATCTTCATCTCCTAACAATAGCATAATTGGTGTGCTTCCAAGACACAGTCCTGAAACCGGATTAGTTATCACCATGAACGCGCATTGGGTGTCCATCTTACAAATTCTTATGTGGCACCTACCCTTCGGGTCGTGCCGGTTGCGGACTTATGAACGTGGGAATGTTATCACTGTCTGGAATAAGCCTGCTCTGGTGTTTTCTTGGCCATGCTCATAACCATGGCCACTTTTCTGGTTTGTTTAGAAGGCCTGTTTGAACAGGATTGCCCTCAATATATTCTATCGAATTGTTAATTGGTTTTGCGTTCCACTGATCGTTACAAATTAGATACAATGTAACGTGATCCGATCCGCGTGTTTGAGCTATCATTAAATCGCAATTCTCATGTACGCTGGCAATACCTTTTTCATTACGAAATGGCTATATATCTGACTCATTTTGGGCTTTTGTGGTTATTGGGCAAACAATTGTAGATGGATGATCAATTTTATTCAACAGATTTGTTTGCAAAATTATTACCAGTCTTGTTTTACCTGGCCTGGAGGATCAGATTTCCAGGACCTCTTTCTCCTTGGCTTCGACCTCATCATCGATCTGTTTGCTGTATTTCTCAACCAGTTCCTTAATATCGATGCCGCCGTTATACTGCTCGTCCTCCGAGATCTTGCCTTCTTTTTCCATATTCTTCAATGTATCCAGGGCGTCCCGGCGAATATTCCTGATAGCCACCTTGCCTTCTTCCGCTACCTGATGCACCACTTTGACCAGATCCTTGCGGCGTTCTTCGGTCAGCGAAGGGATGGGCAGGCGGATAATGTTGCCGTCATTATTGGGAGTGATGCCGATATCGGCCTTGAGGATGGCCTTTTCGATCTCGGCCAGCATCGATTTCTCCCAGGGCTGGATGATGATCATCCGCGGCTCAGGTACTCCCAGATTCGCCACCTGATTCAGAGGAACGTTGCTGCCGTAGTAATTGACTCTGATGCTGTCGAGCAGAGAGAGATTGGCCCGTCCGGTTCTGA
>CAZUMH010000169.1:0-2790 GCA_964621645.1 uncultured bacterium | reverse complement strand
AACCTGTGACCTTTGGGTTATGAGCCCAACGAGCTACCAACTGCTCCACCCCGCGATCTTATAAGAATATGATACCTTTTTTGCTTTCGAAAGTCAAGCCCTTTTTTAAGAAAAACAGGCTTTTTTATGAAATTATTATGTTTTTGGGATCAGATCACGCCGGAACAGTGCCTAATTCACCCTCAGCTTCACCCGTTCCGCCAAACTGATCAGTTCCTCTCCCTGAAAGATCGCACCGGGCAGCCTCTTCACGCTTTCCACGGCCGTATCTATCAGTTCCTCCACCCGCCGGCGGGCCGCGGCAATGCTTCCGGTATCCCGAAACAGTTCCAGCATTCTTTCGATTTGCTCCCCGGCAAGATGCTCCCTC
Organism: uncultured bacterium; assembly: GCA_964621645.1. Lineage (GTDB taxonomy): Bacteria > Zhuqueibacterota > QNDG01 > QNDG01 > JAGLOF01 > CAZUMH01. Next base: position 2,420 of record CAZUMH010000169.1, on the reverse strand, counting down.
TTCCGCAGGTCCTTATACTCCTTGCTCTGTCTGTTTCCGGCCTTCTGGTTGAAATGGATGGTGAGAAACGTCTTCTTGCCTTGAACAATATCGCTGCCCCGCGGTTTTCCCATCAGTTTTTCATCTGCCTCGATGTCCATGAGGTCATCCTGAATCTGGAAGGCTTCTCCCAGCGATAGAGCAAATTCCTTAACCCTTCCTCTGACTTCAGCATCGGCATGAGCGAGCACCACGCCCATTTCACAGGATACCTCGATCAGCCGGGCCGTCTTCTTGCGAATCATCCGGATATATTCATCCAGGCTCACCTGGGTTCTGGATTCGAATTCCTTGTCCATAGCCTGCCCCTCGCATAGATCCATCAGCCCTTCGGTAAATATTTTCAGCAGATCAGGAACAACAGCTGAATGAGACTGCAGCAGCACCTGGAAGGCCCGGGTCACCAGGCCGTCCCCGGCCAGGATGGCGACTGCTTCATCCCATTTCTTATGGATAGTGGGCTGCCCCCTTCTTTTCTCGTCATGATCCATGATATCATCATGCACCAGGGTAAAGGCGTGCAAAATTTCTACGGCCACGGCCGCAGGCAAGCTGTCCTCGATCCGGCCGCCCGCCGCCCGGCAGGAAAGCAGCACCAGCAGAGGACGCAGCCGTTTTCCCGGCGCCTTCATGACATAGGCCATGGGCTCATAGAGGCTTTTCGGCTCTTTGTCCATGAAAAGGCGATCGATCTCTTTTTCCACTATAATCAGCAGTTCATCAGTCGTCATTGGTCAATCGCCTTCCTGTATCATGAATTCTGCGCAGAGGACGCCGGTCACGAAATTCATCCACGCTGCCGCATCCGGTGAGAAACAGGATGGCGCGCAGCTCTTCCCGCCAGGTCGAGAGTAGTCTGGCCGCTTCCTCGACTCCTCCCCTATCCAGGGCCTTGAACAGGGGCAGCGCCGCTCCGCCCAGTTCCGCGCCCAGGGCCAGAGACACCGCCACATCCCTTCCGCTGCGCAGTCCCCCGGAAGCGATCACCCGCGCTCCGGGCAGGGCCAGCACCTCTTCCAGGCAGTCGACCGTGGGGATGCCCCACTCCCGGAAGCTGCCGGCTATATCCTCATCCGCGCCCCGGAACGATTCTATCAGGGCCCAGGACGTGCCCCCGGCTCCGGCCACGTCTATATAGGAAACGCCCGCCTCGAACAGCTTTTCGGCCACCGCGGCGGAGATGCCGCAGCCGACTTCCTTAACGATCACGGGCACAGGCAGAGAAGCGGTCAGCGTTTCGATCCCCCTGAGCACGCCGGTAAAATCTTTTTCACCTTCCGGCTGCAGGATTTCCTGCAGGGGATTAAGATGCACCGCCAGCGCGTCCGCCCGGATGGATTTCACCAGCTGCGCCAGCTTGTCCGCAATATTCCCTCCGCGGATTTGCCCGACGCCGATATTGCCGATAATAACCGCATCCGGAGCCTGCTCTCTGGCCACCAGATAACTGAACAGCTGGGACTCATCCTCCAGCAGGGGCCGCTGGCTGCCCAGAGCCAGTGCCACTCCGAAACGGGCGGCCAGCTCACCGAGGGCCGCGTTGATCTTTTCCGCTTCCCGGCAGCCTCCGGTCATGGCGGAGATGAGAAAGGGAAATCCCAGTTTCTTCCCCAGGAACTCCTTCTCCAGGCTGATACCGCCGTAATCAAGCTCGGGCAGGGCGCAGTGGTTGAAATCGTAGCGTTCGAATCCCGCGCTTTTTGCCTGGAACTGGACATCCTGTTCCCGGCAGATGCGCAGATGGTCCTCTTTACGCGTAAAAACACTCATTGCTGCTCACTCAGGAAAGATGTAACATATACATTAAAAATCGATAAATTTAATTACAATAGCAAGGGGACATTAGCCGGGCACCATACAGATTCGGGTCCTTCCTATCCCGTGAATCGCTCACATTAACATAACCGTCGGAGCCTTTCGATTCTTTTTCCGCGGTAATCATGACAATTCAGTGCTGATCCATGAAATTCAGAGAGACCGCCTTCCGGCTATCATGCCGCTTATCCCGCTGATCAGCGATAGTAGCCAGCCGCCGCATATTGCAATCCACAAAGATGTTTCCCAGAACGTCGGTTCTGCGACAGCGGAAATAATGCCTGTTATATTACAAAGGATCGGTGCATACCATATGCTTTTGGGATTATTTTTACAGATTAAAAAGCAGGCCGTTGAAATGATAAGAGCGTAAATAATGAAGGCGACAACTTCAGCGAAATTCTCATTGCCAAAAATTTCAGGCAGCAGGTATCCCAGGAATATCAATAAAATGCCGGTGAAAAACCCGACGATTAAAGACAGGCCCCAGCTTGGCAAACCCAACAAACGTTTTTTTTCTTCGCTAGCCATTCCATCCTCCAAATGTTAATAGGACCGAACAATAT
>CAZUMH010000168.1:0-2892 GCA_964621645.1 uncultured bacterium | reverse complement strand
TGAGAGATCGCTGCTGTCTCGTGCCTGCCTTTGCGTATGTATGAAAAAGACAAGAAAGAAAAATATCAGACTATCTTCTCTGACTGGAATCATGAACAATGGCGATTGCTGTATAAAGAAACCCTGGAAGATGAAGAATGCAAGAAGACGAGGAGAGGCGGAATTTGGTGTGAAGATTTATCTGAATCGACTCTTTTGCTTGCTCATGACACACTGGAGAGACAGGATTTACTGCGGTACAAATCACTCGCTCTGGTTCCGTTCAATCTTGGATCCTCTGAATTCAGTTTTATCTATCTTCTTGACACCCGTCCGGGACTTTTTGATGATAATGAGGTCAATTATTTAGAATCAATCGCATTAATACTGCAGAAAGCACACTCTCTTGAAACTCCGAAAAAGAGTAAAACTAACCCGGAAATAGAAAATACAAGCTATGCTCCCCTCATGGGAATAATGACCACGAAAGAAAATCAAGTAGTGGATGTTAATGACTGGCTGTTAAATTTTACCGGTTACTCTGAAGAAGAACTGCAAGGCCGGGATTTTCTGACTCTGATTGCCGTGGAATATCATGAAACAATCCAGGCGTTATTAAATCAGTCAGATCTTGTCGGAGAGCCTCTCGACAGCCAGGAAATTGAAATTATTGCGAGAGATGGTCGCAGACGGGCTGTTGAATGCGCCTGGCAGTTTTATGCAATGAACGGTGATTCACTGGATGTCTGGTATTTTGTTTCAAAAGAAGACAAGCAATGGCTGCAGATGCAGCTCTTGAAATCAAGGAAAATGGAATCGCTCGGAATGCTCGCCGGAGGTATCGTTCACGATTTCAATAATCTCTTGGCCAGTATTCTCGGATACGCGTCTTTGATTCAGGAGGAAATTACTAAAGACAGTTCTTACTATGAAGATGTCCTTCAGATCCAAAAGACATCGGAACAGGGGACAGAGCTTACTTCACGCTTGATGGCGTACACACAGGGGAAAGAATACATCGTCAATAACCTCAATATCAATAAACTGGTCACTGAAGTTGCGGGAATCCTTTCCCGTACTCTCGATAAAAAGATTATCATCAGAGCTGAGCTTGATGATAATCTTCATTTAATATACGGGGATGCGAACCAGATTCAACAGTCGATTCTACAGGTCGCGCTAAACGCCCGTGATGCCATGCCTTTTGGTGGTAAAATTACCTTCAAGACACGAAATATCAGTGTGAGAGAATCAAGTGTGTGGACAAATCAGGGAGCGGAACCTGGTGAATATGTCCAGGTCATCATCAGTGACAGCGGAAAGGGAATAGGATCAGAAATTAAGGATCGCATTTTTGAACCTCACTTTACCACAAAAGAGAATGAGACGGGGAGAGGATTAGGGCTCTCCATGGTGAAGGAAATAGTTGATAAGCACGGTGGTTTCATTTCCATATTCAGTGAGAAGAATAAGGGTACGATGTGTAAAATTCAGTTACGGGCGAATATAAAACCGCAACAGAACAAAAAGAAATCTCCCGTAACCAAACCTAAACTCGGGAAAGAGACAATACTTCTCATCGATGAAGAAAAAGTATTGCGTGATACCGCCCGAATGATGTTAACCCGCTATGGATATAAAGTGATCAGTACTGATACGGATAAAGAGGCAATGTCAATCCTGCAGAAATATCCAAGCAGAATAGATTTGATCATTATTGACTTATTATTAAAGAATATTAATATAAAACAAACCGTAGATAGCTTTAAAAAGATCAATCCTAAGATTAGGGTTATCGCCTCAACTTCCGACGTAGGAACTGAGACGATGGAAGGACCGGTAAAAGAGAGCTTGGCAGCTGTTGTTAATAAACCTTATCAGCTCCGGCCGTTATTATCCACGATTCGATCAGTGCTCAATGCCTGATACCTTGCATATTGCATGATTTGCGTTCATTCTGTTAAGAAATTAAATGTCACAGAGCAACTGCACCTTTCCCACCTGAGGAAACTCATCGGATACATTAAAACCGAGTCCTTAATTTATCCTCTATTTAACCTATTGATATCAAGATAAATAGATCATATTATAGCCTATCGTGGAGCCATATTTTTTTCCCGAAAAAAATACAAATGTGAAAAACAAGGGTTTCTTTTATTAAGCTGGCAAGATTTTGGCAAAAACAAATTCCAGAATGATTTATTTGGAAATTTTACACACCAGGTGCGCGGGAAGAGAATGAAGAAAACAAAAAACATTGACATTGATCGTAATACAATTCAAAATCAGTTAATACTCGATGCTATACATAAGATAAAAAACAGTTTGGGAGGCATCAGTGGATTTGCAGCGCTCCTTGAGCGTGAACTGGAAGAAAAGGATTCCAAGTATAAGATGGTATTGAAGGTTCAAGACGGTGTTCAAAAAGTAAATTATATTGCCATAAGTCTCATGACTCTCGCAAGCAATACTGATTTAAACATGGAGACTTTTCAACTGGCGCATTTGTTAAAACAAATTTGGAGCGTTTTGCAAATTAATGGGAAAAATTCTGGCCGGGAGCTGATTATCGATCCCATATTGTCATCGAATGGATCAGAGATGAAGGGTGATAGAGAGCTTATCAAGGAAATGATCACCCGTTTATCCAGTTTTGTTACCGGAATAAAGGGAAAGATCGAAAGGATGATGCTTCTTCCCGGAGATAAAAATGGGTTTGAAGTCCGATTTGCAGCAACATTGGCAAAAGGGAACTTGAATGATTCTTATCAGGAATACCTTGATAACATTCATGCCATAGAACCCCGCTTGGAACTTTCTATTGCGAACAAGATTGCCTATTTACACAGCGGTGTTATAGTTTTTAATACAGTCGATGAGATCAGGCAGGAATTAATCATTGTTTTACCACAG
>CAZUMH010000167.1:0-3134 GCA_964621645.1 uncultured bacterium | reverse complement strand
CTCGCATTGAAGGGATTGGGATAGTTCTGCCCCAGCTGTAAATGAACGGGCTGACTCATCACCAGGGCCTCAGCCTTGCCGGTCGGATCATTGTTCAGTAAAACAAAAGTGCTGCTCTTTGACGTATCCTCCCCGCTTGAGATCTCTACCATCAGCGTGTCTCCAGCCTGCCAGCCTGAAGGAAAAAAACCGCACTGAACCGTCCATACTGACTTATCCAAAAAGCAGCCGGGAGATGAGGCGGTTAACTTTTCTGAAGGGCGGGAGTGAAGATAGGCAACCATGCGAAGCTGTCCCGGTGCCTGGGAAGCATTCTCTTGGACGATCTCACCCCAAATCAGATGGGGCGCCTTTGAGCGGCCGGAGCCGGCGCTGATCCTCGGGGCGGGCAGGGATTTGCCCGTACCTCCGGTGGGCCAGGTAGTCGGTGCTGTGACATTGACATAATAAGCATGTCCGGGTTCCACCGGGAAATCGGTGAAACTCAGTCCTGATACATACTGCTCAAATCCCTGAACATCGCTCTTCCAGCGGGCTACGCTGTTGCAGTTGCTGATATCACTTTGCAAAGCACTTGCTGTCGTTATATCTTTTTTATCCAGGGGAATAATGATTGCGTTAAAATCCGTTGTGGCTGTTGTCATCAGGGTAAATACAGGCGTTGTCGGGCTGCCGAAGACCGGGAACGATCCGCTCTGAGTCACATTAACCAGGTATGGATGCCCTGACTCGATCTGGTAATTTGTCTGTGGCAGGGCCGGCACGTAATGATCGTATCCCTGACTGGTGGCGTTCCAGCGGGCTACACTGGAACAGTGGGGTACAGCGGCCAACAGATCAGAAGCGGTTTGCAGACTGTTATCCGCGAGAATCAAACAGACCTCATTAAAGTCGGTGCCTGAGGTAGTGATCAAATCGTTATTAAATACACCTACCGTATCCGACCAGTCGGACTGCAGGCCGTCGGTATCCACGGCCCGGACCCGGTAGAACCTGGTTTGAGGATTACTGACAAAATCGATTCCGCTGTCAATATAGGACGTATCACTAATGCCGGTTATCATATAAGTAGTGCCGCTTGGAAAGGACGGGTCAGCGGAATATCCAACTTCATAGCGAGAAATGTATATATACTCATCCTGTATATTTTTGCGTACGGAAGACCATTCTAAAAAAGGTGCGTTGCCTTCACGCTGTATGTTAAAATTATCAACAGCTTTGGGTGATATTGGCTGATAAAACCCACTCAGATCCCGGGCGGTGTAACTGCCGGGAGAGTAATAGTTCCAATTCTGCTTCAGCTTAGTGTACAGCGGGTCAACCCATTTGGAATGAAGGGGATTCAGGTTGATGTCCGTGTTCCAGTAAATCTTGATGGTGTATCCGGCAGACGTGGAGTCATAAACAACGATTTCCTCCCGGCTGTCACCCTGGACATCGGCCACATAGATCATTCTGGCATCCAGCCCGGAGGTGACCCAGATGTTGTCTCCATTGATAGCATTGAAGACACCCACGTTCCCGTAGGCGTGCCGGGCCTTTCCGGCGATATATTCAATGCCGCTGTTATCCCAGTCAATGGTCCACACAGCTTCGAGCCCATTGGCATTCCCCCCCGGATTAAATCCGGCAGGTAAAACATCCTCCATATCATAGTTCCAGCCGAATGGCATGGTTCCGTCAGAAGTGAAGATCCAGGGGTGCTGGCCGTATCCCTGATCCTGGGCTTCGTCTCCAAAACGGGAACGGATAAAAAACTCACACCCAGGATAAGAATTAGAAAAATTACCCACTGCCACTGCCTGGGGCTCCCGGTCGTTGTTATGATATCCTTCCGAGAAGAGCGACGTCTCTCTTCTCCATATGACCCCTTCTTCATTGGCCAGAATCGCCCCCCAGCGGGACCACTCCGTCTTGTCCTCCTCGAGAAAACACCACTCAAGCCCAGTGCTGTCCGGAAGAAAATCACCCACCGCGATGGCATCCAAATGATCAATGAAATAATCCCAGCGGGAGACCCAGTCGCTTTCATCATAGCCGATATCTATTATACTGCCGTCATCGTCGATGGCATTGCCGCCTACGACCTCATCGAGGCTGTCGCCGTCGATGTCGGCACAAACAAAACTGTTATGCGCACAGCCCCAGTATCCTTCTGTGCTGTTGTCGGTATAGATAATACCGTCTGTGATGTTACGGTCCTGGTCCACCCGCCAGATTTCGTTTTTAGTGGCCAGATCGATGGCAATCAGGCTCCTGTTGATGAAATACTCGTATCCGTCCCCTTCTTTTTCATTTATTACATCCAGCGTCTGGATGATGGCATCCAGTGATCCATCCTTTTGAAGCCTGGCCAGAGCAATGTGACCCATTCGCTGGCTTTCATGAAGGGTTACCTGAATCGAGTCAAGATCCGTTCCGGTGGCACCATCATAGATGTGTATATATCCGGTGTTGCTGATCGCCAGAACTTCCACATCACCGTCACCGTCGATGTCACCGGCGGCATGCTTGGTGCCGCCGTTGCCTCCCGGCTGCCGGATCTTTGCGGACCACATCTGAGTGCCGTTATGTTCATACGCATAAAGAGTTGTCTCGGAACGGAAACAGAAATCGATATCGCCGTCTCCATCCAAATCATAAGCGAAAAACGAATCCCCGAATCCTTGGGTTCCAAAACCCGAGTAGATTTTTTCCGGAATACCAAAGCTATAGGGAGGGGATCCTCCGTACTGATACTGGGCCGTACTGGATGAAACCTGGAATATTAAAAGAAGGATGACAACGATTGAGCATAAAGTAACATTTTTACTTTGTGTCATTTATTTCTTTCCATGAAAGTCCGTACTTTTATTAATACGGATTTGAAAAAATACTATTTTCCATCCAGGGAAAAAGAGCGATTCCTTTCTAGCGGAGGAGAATGGTGCGCACTCTCCTCTCATCCTGGCCCGCTCGCAGGAGGATGATATAAACCCCACTGGCAGCGGGACGGCCTGAATCGTCGTCGCCCTTCCAGAGGACCGAATACCTCCCGGCTTCCTTTGAGGAGTACAGCAGAGTTCGGATCTTGCGGCCCGTGCAGTCAAAAACGGAGAGTTCAACCATTTCATTGTGGTCCAGTTGAAACTGGA
>CAZUMH010000166.1:0-3180 GCA_964621645.1 uncultured bacterium | reverse complement strand
TAATTTCATTCGCTTACCCTCATTTTATCTTTAGTCAATTTCTATATTGTACTTAGCATTAGTCTTGATCGCCCAGGATGAAGATCCTGGGTGATCGGGAGATTGTCACTCCTGTGATAGCAGGAGACCAGTATTACAAGATGGAAACAAATAATATGCAACGCTGTACAATCAAAGAAGTAATGACCCTGTCAGGGGTCAGAGACCCTGACAGGGTCCGCATTGCAGATCTTTTTTTAGATGCTTTACCATTATTTTGGTTTTTTTATTAATATCATATTCAGTAGCAGCCTAATGATAAATGGTTTTAATTATTACTAAGACAATTAGCGAAGCCACTAATTACCAAAGAAGGTCCAGGTAACGGGGCAATAGCCCAACTATATTCAAAGCAGACCATAGAACAACCGGCGCCAAGGTACACATGTCCCTTACAGGTATCTTCAGTATTGCACCCCCCAGTTATATATCTGCAATTGTAAGTATGAATTTCAAGTGGTTTAGCCACGACTAAATTTACTAATATTAGTAATGTTATGAAACTTAAATAGAAAAAGCACCTTGTCATCTTCTTGTTTCTTTTCATAATAGCCTCCTATAATCGATTTAATTAAGTGGTGTACAATCAGCAAAATCCCACCCAATTGGTGGTATGCTTGGTACAATTCCAAGGCAAGCAAGATTACAGCCCCAACCAGTGTATATAAGTCCAAAACACCTATCATCTCTTGTACAACTATCCATTACTTTATAGCAGCGGTAAAACTTTATTGATGGCTCCGCTGCAAAAGCATGGATAAATAAAAATGTGATTAAGATGATAAACACTAACAATAGAAAATTGTTCCTATCTGTATTTCTGTTCATTTGAGCCCTCCTTTCAAATATTAATGCTTTGCAACAGAGACTAAGAGATGCGCTGAATTATCCTTTAAAAAAGATACATCATATCATTTGCTACTATTATAATATTTTCTTTCTTGAATAAAAATCTTGGCATACAAAAATAACTGTCTATTTTGAATCTATAACAATCAACAAGCTGGCCTTCTCCATCTAACTGCATTATATAACATGGTAGTACCAAAATATAAAGTGATCCATTATGCATAATACAATCATTAATAATTGGACCCATGAAACCGAATTTATTTATCATCTCTTTGAGGTTTCCTCGGTAGTTTTCAAGTTCTTTGATTGATGGATTTCTTGTAAATATTTTATCAACAATTTTTCTATCCGTTTCTTCCAAGCTGCTAATGTCGATCTGCTTTTCCCATATCATTGAATAATTATTGTTATACTTTCTAATAATAGGATAATTCTTAAATATTAGATAAATTCCATCATTTTCTGATATAGCAAAACAAAAATCATTAAAAAAGTTACATGTAGGATTTTTAATTAACTTTCTAGAAAATGATGAAATATAGGATCCTTCCTCATTAAAAACGTGTATAAGAAAATCATTTGATCTTGAGCTTCCAGAAAGAAACTGGTAACCGTCTCCTGCTATTTCGATCCCGTTCATTGTCCATGGAATTTTGTAGCTAGAAATAAACTTTCCTTGTTCATTAAATTTTTGTACCCTTTTATTTATATTATCAAGTACAAAAAGGTTACCATTGTGGCTTACAGATAGATAACCGGCATTAATCATTCCCTCCTTGAAACCAAACTCTCCTGGTCCTTCTCCAAAACGACCAATTTTTAATTGTGGATTAAAAGTACTATCGAATTTTACAATACGTTGATTCCCAGCATCCAATACGTATAAATTATTATTAGAATCTAACGTCAGATCAGTAATATTGTGGAAGAACAAATCATTTTTTTGTGGAAATTCTTTTTCTGAACCTATGGTCTCTTTTATATTGATATTTTTCATATTAATCTGACCAAAGGATATTTGTGTACAAATTGCAACCAAATAAATAATAATATTTATTGAGTTATTTTTGTTAATAAGCATAACCTATCTCCTTTTCGTTAATTTTACAATGAAGTAATCCGTTCGAACTCTTTTTGAATATTATTTTTCTTCTGAAAAGCATCACAATAGATGATTTTACCGGTTCTATTTATTATGATTGTAAAGTGTGATTTGCCAAACAATAAGCTTTCAATTAATTTTGTGTTAGCAGAGTCAAGCCCATAGCATGGGACCTTTATGCTACTCATTTTTATAATATTTGAAATGTCTCTTCGGCTGAACATGGAACTAAAAATAAATACATTCCAAAGTTCATCTTTTTGAATTTGATTGCATTTGTCAAGATTATATATGCTTTTTATTAATGATTCGTCGCAATCAGAGTCAAACCTAAAGAAAAAGGTTATTACTTTAAAGCTTGATTCTATGTCTTGAACATTAATAATTTTATTATTCTCGACATGATTAAGTAGGGCTTTTGATATAAAATTGTCTAATTTTAATATTAAAATTTGATTTGGCAAATAAGCTACACAAATGAAAATTAGAAGTCCTAGTAAAAATGGAAATACTAGTTTTATGACATGTTTCATGATGCCAAATCCTCCTTAGTATTGAATTTTTTAGAATTGATTAAAGAATATTCAAAACATGAGAAAGAAAATAAGGAAAAAATAACAATAAAATGTTGAATGCTGCCAATTTGTTGACTAAACTTTCCAAAACAACCACAAGAAATCTTTATATCATTTACTCTTGAATAGATTGTCAATATTAAAAAAAATGAAAAAAGAATTAGTATACAAAACAGACTGTATTTTTGATATCTTTTAAAAAATAATGTTATACCTAAAAATAATTCGATAATTATTATTGAAATCGCACTATCCATAATAAGAAATCGAGGAATAAAATTGTAGGCACTAATTATTTTAATGAAATGAGAAAAGTCAAAAATTTTCAATAATCCTGATGAAATAAGAATAATTGCTATCATATATAAAAGAAAGAAATGATTCTTTCTCATGGATGATTTGGTAAAAAAACGATCAAAATACATCAATATCTCCTTTTCATTTCATGTAGTAGCTAACTCATACTTTCAATCCCTTAAAAAACTATGTTGTTTGATTGTGTTGTTATAATTACAAACTCTTCTTATTTAATCTCATTATATTTGTTTCTAACTCTTCCCTTACTCACACTTCACCATTTTCCTTACTCCCATGATCTCCCGGCCGTTTTCA
>CAZUMH010000165.1:0-3202 GCA_964621645.1 uncultured bacterium | reverse complement strand
GGGACACCAGTCCGAACCGGTAAAATCGATGAGCATGTATTTACCCGATTCTTTCGCCTGGGCACTGGCCGCATCAAAATCGCTGCTCCAGGTCAGATCGCCGGCAAAAGATAGACTCGCTATCAGCAGCATAAAAGCGCCTATAAATCCAATCTTACGTATCATTTTCACTCCCATCTTTGTTGTTTTTAAACGCTTCATGTGTGAACCAGTGAAAGGGAGAAAAGGTTCCCGTTTCTTTTCCAATCAGTGAGAAATATCTTGACAATCTGGATATTACTCATTATACTGAGGCACAGACAGGGAAGGTACCCTTTTAATCGAATCCGGCGAGATCGGAAAGGGGCGCTCACCAATGAGCAGGTAATGGGACGAGTACCTCTACGGCAAACGCCGGGAGGTTTTTTTTTGGCAAAGGGGTCAATGCCTATGAAGCAAAAAGCAGAACTTATGTCCCCCGAGGCGATCAATCGCAGTATATCCCGCCTGACCCACGAGATTCTTGAGAGAAATCAGGGGGTGAATGATCTGGTCATCATCGGCATCCGCAACAGGGGCGATCTTCTGGCCCGCCGCATCATCGAGGGCATTAAGAATATCGAGAAGCAGGAAGTCAAACTGGGAGTGCTGGACATCACCCTCTACCGGGATGACTTCCAGCGGTTTTCCGAGACTGCCGTAGTGCAGGAGACCATTATCCCCATGGATATCACCAACAAGAAGGTGATCCTGGTGGATGACGTCCTCTACACCGGCCGCACCATCCGGGCGGCGCTTGACGCCATTATCGATTTCGGCAGGCCGGCGGCGATCCAGCTGGCGGTTCTGGTCGACCGCGGTCACCGGGAGCTGCCCATCAAGGCCGATTACGTGGGCAAGAACGTACCGACATCGGCCACCGAGCAGGTGGAGGTCCGTCTGAAGGAACTGGACGGAGAGGATCTGGTCCTCCTGCTCGAAGCGTGATCCGGGTACAGACAATCGGCACAGGCATGTATCATTCGAGGAATCGAGATGCAATTATCAATCAACCACTTGCTTGGTCTTGAAGGCGTATCAGAGAAGGATATCACCACTATTCTCGACACGGCGGACTCCTTCAAGACGGTACTTCAGAGACCGATCCCAAAGGTGCCCACCATGAGGGGCAAGACGGTGGTCAACCTCTTCTTTGAACCCTCCACCCGCACCCGTTTTTCCTTCGAGCTGGCGGAAAAAAGACTGTCGGCGGACACGATAAATTTTTCCGCTTCCTCCTCCAGTGTGCTTAAAGGGGAGACCCTGAAGGACACCATCAAGAATATTGAAGCGATGCGGATCGACTTCGTTGTCATGCGGCACGGTGCTCCAGGATCCTGCCATTATCTGTCCCGCTGCGTGGATGCCTCGGTCATCAACGCCGGCGACGGCGCCCATGAACACCCAACTCAGGCTCTGCTCGATATGATGACCATTCGGGAGAAAATCGGCCGTCTGAAAGACGTTGCCGTGGTTATCGTCGGAGACATCAGCCACAGCCGGGTGGCACGTTCCAATATTTTAGGACTGAGGACCATGGGAGCCAGGGTGGGAGTCTGCGGTCCAACCACCCTGCTTCCCCGTTATATCGAGCAGCTGGGAGTAACGGTCTATCCCGCCATCGAAGACGCTTTGAGCGAGGCGGATGTGGTCAATGTTCTGCGCATTCAGCTGGAACGGCAGAAAGGCGCTCAATTTCCCTCACTGAGGGAGTACCGCACCGTGTTCGGCCTTACCAAACAGCGTATGGAGCGGCTCAAGAAACCGATCACGGTTCTGCACCCAGGGCCCATGAACAGAGGAGTGGAAATCGACAGTGAGGTCGCCGACGGAGAGCATGCCGTCATTCTGGATCAGGTGACCAACGGCCTGGCTGTTCGCATGGCTGTGTTGTATCTCCTGGCCGGCGGACGCTCCAAACTGGAGGGTGAAGAACATGCCGAATAAACGAAGCGAACTCTACGACAGCCTGCTGCTGAAAGGCGGAAACGTTCTCGATCCGGCCCGGGACATGGATGAGAAGAAGGATATCCTCATACAGGGCGGTAAGATCGTTAAAATAGGATCTCTGCAGGATGCCGCCGGAGCAACGGTGCTCGACTGCTCCGGAAAGACAATCGTTCCGGGTCTGATGGATATGCACGTGCACCTGCGTGAACCGGGGCAGGAGCATAAGGAAACAATCGAGAGTGGCTGCCGGGCCGCTATGAACGGCGGTTTTACCACGGTGTGCTGTATGCCGAACACTATTCCTCCGATCGACAACCGGAGTCAGGTCGAATTTATTAAAAAGCAGTCCTCCGGATTCCTGGTGGATGTCCATCCCATCGGCGCCATCACGAAAAATCTTGCCGGCGAGGAACTGACCGAGATGCAGGATATGGCCGAGGCGGGAGCGGTGGGTTTTTCCGATGACGGTAAACCCGTCACCAGTTCAGCGGTGATGCGGCGGGCCATGGAATACGCCGGGATGCTCAATCTGGCCATTATCGATCACTGTGAGGATACCAGCCTCAGCGCCGAAGGTCAGATGAACGAAAGCATCAATTCAACCCGTACCGGCCTGAACCCAATCCCTTCGATCGCCGAATCGATCCAGGTAGCGCGGGATGTACAGCTGGCTGAATTTACCGGTTATCCGGTGCACATCGCCCATGTTTCCTGTGAAGAGTCAGTGCGAATTATCCGCAACGCCAAGGCCCGCAAAGTGCCGGTAACAGCCGAAACCTGTCCCCACTATCTGGTGCTCACCGACGAGGCGGTATGCTCCTTCGATACCAATGTAAAAATGAATCCGCCGCTGCGTTCGGAGAGGGACCGGATCGCCCTCATTGAAGGACTGAAAGACGGTACCATTGATGTTATTGTCACGGATCACGCGCCCCACCACAGCGATGACAAGGATAAGGAATTCAGCGCCGCGGCGTTTGGCGTGGTCGGTCTGGAGACGGCCCTGGGAGTGCTGTTGACCAAACTGGTGCATACGGGAGAACTGCAATTGAGTCAGCTTATTGAAAAAATGTCGGTTAATCCCCGGAAAATAGTCCGCCTCCCGGCAGTAAAAATAGACGAAGGCGCGGATGTTGATCTGTCGATGATCGTCAGATCAACATCCGCGCCTTCGTCTATTTTTTCTGCCGGGAGGCGGACTATTTTCCGGGGATTAACCGACATTTTTTCAATA
>CAZUMH010000164.1:0-3229 GCA_964621645.1 uncultured bacterium | reverse complement strand
GGGTTTGAAAGTATGTTGGAATCATTTGTGTTCTTTAGAGTTTCGGTTTGTTTCCAACCACTGATTTAATCGTTATGCGATAAGACATAAGGAAGATTATATTCAAATAGTAAAAACAATTCTACTCATCAAAATAGGAGATTGAAAATGAAGAATCTTTTTTCGTATCTAAAAATACTTTTTTGCTTTCTATTTCTCTTTATTATATCTTGTCACAATAACGGAAAAACAAAATCTCATATTGTAAAATCGGAAAAATTCATCGATATAGGCACTCATAAGCTACATGTGGTTTTATCGGATATCCCAAGTAAATATACTATTGTTTTGGAAGCCGGCGGAGGATTAAACTCAGAGTCTTATAATAGCATCCAGGACACGTTAGCAAAATCTACCGGTTGCAGGGTGATGAGTTATGATCGTTCTGGATATGGTAAAAGCGAATTAGGGCCAGATAATTTCACTGCAATCGATGAAGTAAATGCACTGAAAAAATGTTTGGACCTACAAGGATTTAATAATAACTACATACTTGTGGGGCTCTCGTGGGGCGGATTTTTAAATCAACTTTTTACTCAACAATATCCTGAACTGGTTAAAGGTATTGTTTTAATTGATCCATTTAATGTAATATTGGTCGATAGAGTTGGCCTTGATAAAATCAATGCGGTCACACCCCGTTTTGAAAATCCGACTGAGAATTATGAAAAAGCCGGTAATAGACAGTATGACAATCTACCAATTGCATGTGATAAATTACGTGGTTATAAGATTCCAGAACGTATACCAGTAACCCTTATAACATCCGGGAACCCACCATTCGGTTCAGACGATTGGCGTAAATGTCACGAAGAAATGGTTCTGAATTCAGAAAATCATAAAATGATTATTGCCGAAGGAAACAATCATGATATAGTAAGTGAAAACCCTGAACTTGTATTAAATACAATAATTGATTTAGTTAAAAAGGTAAAAGAAAATAATTAGATGATGTAAATATATTACACGAAGATCAGATCTCGCACAACCATTGGCTGCTAAGGATGCGGCCACCTGTGGTTCTTTTTCACTTTTCTGTTCGCCCGTGGACAGCCCTCTCTGTCTATGAAAATAAAAACAATACGGACGTTACTGAAACTGCAGTTAAAATTGTAACGTGGCTTCGGGTCGGCATCAGTTGGCCGCACCCAAGAGCCAGACGTTAGCTTAGTTTCAAAATTAGTATTAACCTTAAGGAAAATTATCAATGAGAATTACAATAGCCTACAATCTTCGAACCGATGAAACCGAAACCACTGCTGAACTCTTAACTGAGGCGGATGTAAAGAGGATATCCAATGCCATAAGTAGTCTTCAGCATACAGTAACAGTTGTTGAAGTCTCGGGCAAACCGAATAATGTGATTGAACGCCTTCTCGAAAGTGAGCCTGATCTCGTATTCAATCTGGCAGAGGGGACGATCGGCAGTTCCCGTGAGGCATTCTACCCAGGATTGTACGAGCAAATGGGTATCCCCTTCACTGGCGGAAATGCATCGCTGCTTCATCTTAATCTTGATAAACACCTTGCTAAAACTGTTTTGGCATCACACGGAATCAGCGTCCCAAAAGGGGTGTTAATTATCGAGAAGGAGCAAAAGCTGCCCGACAATCTACAATATCCGCTAATAATTAAACCAAATTCTGAAGGATCAAGCAAAGGTATTACACAGGATTCTGTTGTTGAATCGCATGATCAGGCGCTGGAAAGGATAGACCGTCTTTTAAAAAATTATCCAGCAGGTCTTGTTGTTGAAGAATTTATTGGCGGTCGTGAACTCAGCATTCCGTTTCTTGAAAGCTTTCCAGGTAAATTGCTTGACATCGTTGAACACACTTTTAATATGGACATGATCGAAGGCAAATACAATATATACGATTACGACATGAAGCAAGGAGGAGAAGCGGCAAAATCAGTTAATGTTGTCTGTCCCGCCAATATTAGCCCACAGGAAGAAAACGCTGTTATAAGAATGGCTCGCGCGGTTTTTGATATCATGTCATGCCCTGACCTTGGCCGGGTAGATATTCGATTACATACAAATGGGCAGCCCTATTTTATCGAGCTTAATCCCCTGCCAAGCCTGCATCCGGATGCTTCCCTGATGACGGCTGCAAGATCTCGCGGCCTCGAATTCAGGGATGTCATGAGGCTCCTCATACGATCTGCTGCTCGCCGATACGGAATTGCAATCAGATCGGTGAGGCAACCCCAAAAGAGTGGATTTACATCAGACGTTCCAAGACCTACCGCCAGGGAGCTGGGAATTCAAATCGGACGCATTCGTCCAGGAATCAATAATGCAATCACAGACGTCAAGGGCGTTCGTGTCGGCCATTTTTCCAGGATTGAAGATAACGTTCCAATTCCCGGAGGGACAGAAAAAAGCTCCATACGTACCGGTGTTACCGCGATAATGCCTGCTGGCCAGGCTTATGCCAACCGGATTGCTGCCGGCGGCTTTATACTCAATGGTGTTGGCGAAATGGCCGGACTTACCCAGGTCATTGAGACAGGCTGGCTGGAGACGCCTATTCTTCTTACAAATTCACATTCAGTTGGCCGGGTTCATGCCGGTGTTGTCAACCATATGATAAAAAAGTATCCTCGTCTTGGAACCGAAACAGATGTCGTTCTGCCTGTCGTTGGTGAAGCTGACGATTCATTTCTAAACGATATAAGAATTGGATCCTGTACGGCACAAGATACCATTAAGGCTATAGAGTCGGCATCATCCGGACCGGTAATGCAAGGCTCGATTGGGGCAGGCACAGGGATGACAAGTTTTGATTTTGCGGGGGGGATAGGCACTTCTTCCCGAATACTGGACCTTTCTAAGGGTGAAATATTTACCATCGGCGTTCTTGTGCTTTCAAACTTTGGTAAGATGCGTAATCTTACCATTGATGGAGGCGTTGTTGGCAAACAATTAGACAAAGAATTCGATCCGACAGTCCGTCGGGATGTATCAGAAGGATCAATCATCGTTGTGGTGGCCACTGATATTCCGCTCATTAACAGTCAGCTTAACCGTGTTGCCAAACGGGCTGCGCTTGGTCTTGGCCGAACAGGTTCTTTTGCCGCATCAACCAGCGGCGAAATCATAATTGCTTTCAGTACAGGTAACCGTAAGCCCAGGCAGGGCGCCTCAAGCAGCAATATCTTGATGTTAAAATGTATTTCGGATCAT
>CAZUMH010000163.1:0-3260 GCA_964621645.1 uncultured bacterium | reverse complement strand
TACCATGTGGGAGGATGGGCACCCGTTGCCGGTATTCCGGTGGGAATCCACCTTGTAGTGGATGGACTTTCTCTCTTTATGCTTTTAATCATTAATGTGGTGGCTTTCCTGGTGACCTTATATTCGGTCAATTACATGAGCCACTACACTGATAAGGGCAAATACTACACTCTTTTCCTTCTCATGCTGGCTGGCTTAAACGGGGTGGTTCTGGCGGGAGACCTTTTTAACCTTTTTGTCTTCTTGGAGATTACGGCTATCGCCTCTTATTCTCTGGTTGCTTTTGGTGTTGAGGCGGAAGAGTTGGAGGCGTCATTTAAATATCAGATTTTAGGTGGAGTCGCCTCTGCTTTAATACTACTGGGGATTGCTATCTTCTATCAGATCACCGGTACGTTAAACATGGCGGACGCATCGAGAGTCCTGCAGCAGGTTGGAGCCACACCGGCGGTTCTCTTTGTCGGCATTCTCTTCTTAATCGGTTTCAGCCTCAAGGCCGCTCTCATGCCATTCCATGCCTGGCTACCCGATGCTCACCCTTCAGCTCCGGCTCCCATATCGGCAATGCTCTCAGGTGTTGTCATAAAAGTGCTTGGAGTATACGCGCTCATCAGGATTTTCTACAATGTCTTCGGATCGATCATGCTTCCATATGTGAACACGATCTTTCTTGTCATCGGAACAGCTTCCATGGTGCTTGGCGCCTATTTGGCTCTGGGACAAAATGATTACAAGAGGCTTCTCGCGTATTCTTCTATAAGCCAGATTGGATTTGTCGTTTTTGCTCTCGGGCTTGCCACTCCGTTGGCGTATTTGGGAGCGCTTTTCCATATGATAAATCACGCCGTGTTCAAGTCACTCCTTTTCCTTGATGCCGGTTCAGTTGTATACCGTACTGATGAACGCGATATGAATAAACTAGGGGGGATAAGTGAGGTAATGCCCATAACGGGCTCAACCGCGTTGATCGGATCCCTCTCTATCGGCGGCATACCCCCATTGAGTGGATTCTGGAGCAAGCTGGTAATAATCCTGGCAGCAGTTCAAAGCGGGCATTATATACTTGCATCTGTTGCAGTACTTGCAAGTATTGTGACGATTACCTATTATTTGAAATCGTTGCGTTTTACCTTCTTTGGTGAGCTTCCCGCCGCCTTCGCGAAGATAAAGGAATCGCCTGTTCTGATGTGTATTCCTTTAATCATCCTCACTATTTTAACAATCGGCATGGGAGTACTTTTGCTCCCTGGAGTTCGTGCATTACTTCTCGATCCGGCCGTTTCTATCATTGAAGGCGGTATTGATTACGCGAAAACGGTACTGGGAGGTTGATGAGGTGAGAAAAATATTACTTATCATCTACTGTTTTATCATCTGGGTGGTCCTTACCTGGTCACTGAATCTTCAAACAGTGATCGCGGGGGCGGTTGCATCTATTATTATCGGACTCGTCTTCGGCAATCTTTTCGCGGCCACAACGGTGAAAGTTCTTGACCCGCGGCGTTGGTTTTGGGTCCTTCTCTATATTCCCGTATTTATATGGGAAATGGCCAAAGCAAATTTTGACGTTGCGTATCGAGTTTTGCATCCGCGTTTGCCCATAGCACCTGGTATCGTCAAGGTAAAAACAAAAATCAAATCGGATATGGGCAAAACTTTCCTGGCCAATTCCATTACGTTAACGCCGGGAACATTTACGGTGGATCTTAAAGATCAATTCCTCTATATTCACTGTATTAAGGTAAGAAACACCAAGCTTGAGGAAGCGAGCAAGGACATCGTCGATCGATTTGAAAAGTTTTTGATTAAAATATTTGATTGAGAGAGATATGAATACTTATTTAATAATCCTGATTGGTTGCTGCTTTGCCTGCCTTATCCGAGCTTGGCTGGGTAAATCAATACCTGACAGAATGGTGGCGATTGATATCATGGGGACTCTGGCTGTCGGCCTTACGGCGATTCTGGCCATCATCACTGGAAGAAGTTTTTTGATCGATGTCGCCCTGGCATGGATATTCCTCAGTTTTATCGGAACACTTGCCCTGGCGAAATATTTAGCCCATAAAACATTGGACGAGTAGAAATATGAGCTGGAATGAAATCGTAGGAATGGTCGTCATTGGAGTCGGAGTAGCCTTCGATGCTTTGGGATGTCTGGGATTGCTTCGGCTTCCCGATGTATACAATCGGCTGCAGGCCGGCACAAAATGCGTAACCTTCGGTACGTGCGGTATTCTGTTCGGAATCTTTATTATGAATGGGTTTAACTCCCTTGGAATCAAGGCACTTCTGGGCATCCCCTTTGTACTGCTAACCTCTCCGGTTGGAGCTCATGCTTTGGCAAGAGGAGCGCATATCTTTGGGGTTAAACTTGCCGATAAAACGGTGGTCGATCATTATGCAGATGATCGTGGCGATAAACCAAGACTGTAAGTGGAAAGAATATGAAATATCCTAAATTAAGAGAACTGGGTGAAGCCGTAAAATCGCTGGTCTCCAGGCCGTACACATCCAAGTTTCCCAAAGTTCCCCATGTTCCTTACGAGGGATTCCGGGGAAAACCGGAATTTTCAGAAGAATTTTGTGTTGGCTGCGGTGCCTGTGCTGAAGTTTGTCCCGGTATGGCGATTTCCGTCATTGATCCTGAAGATAAGGGGAAAGATGGCAACATATTGCGCCGGACCATGCAGGTACGGTATGACATGTGTAATTTTTGCGGTAACTGCGAGGCTCACTGCATCACTGGTAAAGGAATTACGCTGACGCAAGAGTATGATCTTGCACTTTTTGACCGGAAGCTCGCTCGTGAATCTATTGAATTAGACCTGGTAACCTGTGAAATTTGTCATTCGGTCATTACAACGAAAAAACATCTCGGTTGGCTTATCCGTAAACTGGGAACGTTGGCTTATGGTAATGCAACATTGCTGCTGGCATCTCAACGGGAACTGATACCCATAGAATCCGGAAAGCAGGGGGAAGAGTTGAGGCGCCCGGATATATTTAAGATCCTCTGCCCCAAATGTCGTAAAGCCGTAATGATAAAGGATATCTACGGATAGATAATTCTGAAACGATAAGTACAGCAACTAAAAGCCCCGTTTGAACGGGGCTTTTTTTATTCTTGAAAAACACTTGACTTTTATTTGTGGATTTATTAAAATAAACATGTACGTACACGGATAGATAAGAAATAATAAAACGAACATGAAGGTACGGGATGGATAGAAAAATTATCATGCGATCTGAAATTCTTG
>CAZUMH010000162.1:0-3423 GCA_964621645.1 uncultured bacterium | reverse complement strand
AATTCTCCCTTCCTGGGCTGGAAGCTGAAAGGCGCTCCCTTCGCGGTGGTGCACAACCAGCAGGTATTTTATCCGGAAGGGAAATAAATAAAGGGCTTGACAAATAGGGGTAACTTTATTATCTTATTTGACTTTTGTATAGGCAATGTGGAGGTAAACAGAAGCAGTGAAGACGGCAGTCCCAAAAATTGAAGAACATGAAAGAAAGTGGTTTGTCATTGACGCTCAGAATCAGATTCTGGGCCGTTTGGCAAGCCAGGCCGCGGTGATTCTGAGAGGCAAGCATAAACCCGAATTCACTCCCCATTTGGATGTGGGCGATCATGTCATCATCATCAACGCCGCCGAAATTCGGGTGAGCGGAAATAAACAGGATCAGAAAGTCTACACCAGATACAGCGGGTATCCGGGCGGACTGCGGGTGGATAATTTGCGGGAAATCCTGATGAAGAAGCCGGAGAGAGTGGTGCTCCATGCTGTCAAGGGAATGCTGCCCAAGAATAAACTGGGAAGGGAAATGATCAAGAAACTCAAGGTCTACGCCGGCCCGGAGCATCCGCATATGGCCCAGAAACCGGAGGCCTTGCCTGAATATTTGAGGAGAGTATGAAAGATACAAACTACTACGCCACCGGCAGAAGAAAGGAATCAGTTGCACGGGTGTGGATTCAACCGGGCTCAGGCACTTACCAGGTCAACAAACAAACCGTAATGGAATATTTTCGCCGGCCCACTTTGGAAATGATCATACAGCAGCCCTTCAAAGTGACCAACACGGAAAATCAGTATGATGTCAAAGTCACGGTGCACGGCGGCGGCCTGACAGGCCAGGCCGGAGCTATGCTGCTGGGTATTTCCAGGGCCCTGGTGAAAGTGAATGAAGATTATAGAAAGCCGCTGCGTTCCGCCGGTTTTCTTACCCGCGATCCAAGAGAGAAGGAAAGAAAGAAATACGGACAACCCGGAGCGCGGAAGCGGTTCCAGTTCTCTAAACGTTAACCTTTGTGTGGATCATTAATTCTCACATTTCCTGATTTTCAGATGGGTGCCGGAGGACTGTGTCCTCCGGTTTTCTGAAAAAATGAGGGGAATGGTGGCAAAACCCTTACTGAAAAAGGAGATCTCATGCCTAAAGTAACACTGCAGCAGCTGTTGATGTCGGGAGCCCACTTCGGTCACATGACCCGCCGCTGGAATCCCAAGATGAAACCCTATATCTTCATGGAGAGGAACGGGATTTACATCATCGATCTCAACAAAACCGTTACTCTTCTTGAAGATGCCGTTAAAATAGTCCAGAAGATCATAGCAGCGGGTGACCCGGTCCTCTTTTTGGGCACCAAGAAACAGGCGAAAGACATCATGAAAGTGGAAGCGGAACGATGCGGCATGCCCTATGTGTCGGAACGGTGGCTGGGCGGCATGCTCACCAATTTTATCACCATCAGGAAAAGCATCAAACATCTGAAGAATCTGGAGAAGATGGGCGTCGACGGGACCTACGACCAGATCAGTAAAAAAGAGATTCTTCAGATCGAACGCAAGAAAGAGAAACTGGAAAAGAGTCTGGGCGGTATCAGGGACATGAACCGGCTGCCGGGCCTCCTCTTTGTGGTGGATACCAAAAAGGAAAACATCGCCATAGCCGAAGCCCACAAGCTGGATATCCCCATCATCGCCATGATCGATACCAACAGCGATCCGGATTTGATCGATTATCCCATCCCGGCCAATGATGACGCGTTTAAATCGATCAGTCTGATTGTCCATACCATTGCGGATGCCGTCATCAGTTCAACGGCCCAGGCGGAAGCGAAGAAAAAAGATGCTCCGGAAAAGAAAGAAGAAGAAGAGGACAAGACTGCTCCGAAAAAGGTGGTGAGAGTGAGGAAGGAAAAGGAACCTGAAAAAGTTATTGATGAAGAATCCGAGGAGTAATAGATGTCAGTATCAGCAGCAGATGTTAAGAAACTAAGGGATAAGACCGGCGCGGGCATGATGGATTGTAAAAAAGCGCTGGTTGAAACCGAGGGTGACATGGAAAAGGCCGTCGAATATTTGCGTAAGAAAGGCATCGCGTCCGCTCAGAAGAGGGACGGGAGAGAGGCGAACGAAGGCGTGATTATAAGCTATATCCATCCCGGCAACCGCATTGGTGTGATGCTCGAATTAAACTGTGAGACTGATTTTGTGGCCAAGACGGATGATTTTCTGGCATTAGCCAAAGATCTCGCCATGCACATCGCCGCCAGTAATCCTCTGGCCGTAAATAAGGAAGATATTCCGCAGGAACTTATCGATAAAGAGATGGATGTCTACCGCGCCCAGGCCAAGAATGAGGGTAAACCTGAGGCGGTCATCGAGAAAATCGTTACGGGAAAGATTGACAAATACTATCAGGAAGTGGTTCTTAACGAACAGAGCTTCGTGAAAAATCAGGATCAGACCGTTAAGGAACATATCCTCGAGGTGGCGGGCCGGCTCGGTGAAGCCATGTCCGTGCGGCGTTTTGTACGCTATCAGCTCGGGGAAGAACTGTAAGTCATTAATCCGGGAGGCGTCCCAATCCCTCCCAATACGTGAGAGACACATCGCCATGGCTGATTCGGAAGCGGGGAATGGTCTCGCCTTTCAACGGGTGCTTCTCAAATTAAGCGGAGAAGCCCTCCGCTCCAATCGTGATCTTGAAATAGATCCTCAGGTCGTCAAGCGTGTCGCCCGGGAGATAAAACTGCTGGTGGAGAGTAATATCCAGCTGGGTATCGTCATCGGCGGCGGCAATATCTTTCGGGGTCTCTCGGCCAGCGCCAGGGGAATGGATCGGGTAACCGCCGATCACATGGGCATGCTGGCGACCCTGATCAATTCACTGGCCCTCCAGGATTTTCTGGAACGGGAAGATGTCCCCACCCGAGTCATGTCAGCGGTACGTATTCAGGCGATGGCCGAACCCTATATCCGTCGCCGGGCGGTACGGCATTTGGAGAAGGGAAGAGTGGTCATTTTCGCGGCCGGCACCGGCAATCCCTACTTTACCACCGACACGGCCGCGGCGTTGCGGGCTATCGAGATCGGCGCGGAAGTCATCCTCAAAGCCACCAAGGTCGATGGTGTCTATAGCAGCGATCCGGTCATCGACAGCAACGCGATCCGGTATGACAACATATACTTCCGGGAAGTCATCGAAAAGAATTTAAAGGTGATGGATGCCACGGCGGTGACGCTCTGCCGGGAAAATAATTTGCCCATTATTGTTTTCAGACTGCTGGAAGAGAACAGTCTGTATCGTGTCGTCAGCGGGGAGAAATTGGGAACAGTGGTGAAAGGAGAGGACGATGATTGAGCAGGTACTCAAGGATGCCGAAGAGAGAATGCAGAAGAGCGTTTCGACCACCAATTTGGAACTGGGAAAAATCAGAACCG
>CAZUMH010000161.1:0-3473 GCA_964621645.1 uncultured bacterium | reverse complement strand
CGCATGCAGGGATCTGCGAGGGGGCGGCCGGGTAACTGGCCGTCCTACCTCAATGGCTGTAAGATTCGTGAATGATGTTTTATTCTAAAATAAATAGTCATGATTGGAGTATTCCCATGGAAGAACAGAAGAAAAACCCTCTTGTTAGATATGTTCTGTTAAGCAATGGGATAATCGATTTATTTGCAGCAATTTCTCTTTTCTTCCCTTTATTTAAGCTCCCACTTCCTGGTTACACGTCGTATACAAATCAATTGGCGTTTATTGCCGGTGGTTGGGGAATTGCCGCCCTTTCTTTTGGAATAGGCAGAATTTGGACTTCATGTATATCTGAATTTTATTGGGTTATGGTGATCCTGGGACTTATCGAGGGTATGTTCCTTGCTCTATTTTGTTTGATAAATGTGATTTTCTTGGATATGAGTTGGTTACAAGTTATGCTGCCGTTATCTGTAGGAAGTGTATTCGGGATACTTTATTTTATATCGCTGATTGCTCTTTATAGATTGAAAAGGCTTGGATAGATTTGTCTCACAATCTGTTACTGTAATCAGGCAGGATAATAATCAAGAACAAAATCACAACCTAACCCCCGCTCCACCCGACTCTTCGTCTGTGCGCTTCGCGCTCCGCTCAGAGCAGGTGAGCTCAATCCGTTAGGCTGACCATGAGGGAAACCATGAGACCTTTGCCATTCGTGTGGCCATACTGGATATTTTTTTGGGCCGCGTATTTGTGGGCATTCTGGCCTGAGTTCGGCATCATTCGGCGGATGCGGCGCTCGGGAAACGGGAAGGACGCGAAGTCCCTCCAAGTTATCCTGTTCGGAATGTGGATTGCCTTATTCGGCGCTTTTCCACTGGCGTGGATCCCCCAGTTGCAGTTCGCGGAGCACCGCGTCGGCCTCTTTTTCATCGGCGTCACAGTCCTGGTTTCCGGGAGTCTTCTCCGGCGACATTGCCGGCGGATGCTCGGCGCTTCGTTCACCGGCGAAGTGCGGGTAAGCGCCGAGCAAGAGGTAGTCACCCGCGGGGCGTACGCAATTTTGCGGCATCCGTCTTACACGGCTGGCATTCTGATGAATACGGGCATCGGCATCGCGCTGGGGAGTTGGGGATCCGTTGCGACCCTCGCTCTCGTATCGTTCGCAGTATACAGTTACCGCATAATGGTTGAGGAACGGGCGCTGCTGGCAATCATCGGTGAGCCATACAGGCGTTTCATGCGAACGCGGAAGCGGCTTATCCCGTTCGTGTACTGAGTGGGTTGAGGACTAACAAGCGCTTGCACCCGACAATCGTGCCTGTCACGCTTGCAGGTAAAGCCACCGTTAGGTTTCAAGACTGATCGGTCAGGTTGCCATGAACCAGACGCAATAACTGTACGGTCAAAATAGTCTGCAAGGAGTCTTATGAGAGCGATCACATACACAGAATACGGGCCCCCGGACGTTCTTCGGTTTACTGAGGCAGCAAAACCTGTCCCCAGGGACGATGAGGTCTTGATAAAAATTCGCGCGGCATCCGTAAATCCGCTTGACTTGCACTTCATGAGAGGCGAACCGTTTTTCGTCCGCCTAATGACCGGGGGGCTGCTCAAACCGAAGGTCACACGACTGGGCGCTGATGTGGCCGGCCAGGTTGAAGCCGTTGGCAGGAACGTAACGCAATTCAAACCAGGCGACGAGGTGTTCGGCGCGTGCCGTGGGGCATTTGCCGAATATGTGTGTGCTGCTGAAGATAGAGTGGTACCGAAGCCAGCCAACCTGTCATTTGAGGACGCAGCAGCCGTACCGGTGGCGGCAACCACTGCCCTTCAGGGTCTTCGTGATAAGGGACGGATCCGGAAAGGCCACAAGGTTCTGGTCGATGGCGCGTCTGGTGGCGTGGGTACATTCGCGGTACAGATTGCCAAGTCGTTCGAAACTGAAGTCACCGCCGTGTGCAGCACGGGGAATGTGGCCACGGCGCGATCGATCGGCGCGGACCATGTCATGGATTACACTCGAGAAGATTTCACGCAGAGCGCGCAGCGTTACGATCTGATCCTGGGCGCGAACGCCTATCATTCGGTCTTCGATTACAGGCGTGCGCTGAGCCGGGAAGGAGTTTTTGTCGGGGCTGGAGGTGGCTACAGTCTGCCAGGCCTGCTACGCGACATGCTGCTGCAATCACTCCTTTCCCTGATTGGGAGCAAGAAGATGTGTGGCTTTATGGCGAAGCTAAACAAGAAGGATTTGGTTTTTCTGAAGGACCTTCTTGCGACCGGAAATATTGTACCCGTAATAGATAGACGATACCCGTTAAGCGAGGTGGCAGAAGCTCTCCGTTATCTTGAAAAAGGGCATGCCAAAGGAAAAGTTGTAATAACTGTGGAACATAGAAACGAAACCTAACCTAACCGAACAAAACCTCAAACCCGACCGCCTCTTTGCTTGTCGGCGGCGGGTGAAGGCGAGCGTTTGAAGGCTGTATAAGCAATGTATATAGGCGATGAATACCATCAGCGTTATCAAATTCGAGCATAATGCGAGTATTGTTGTTTCAAACATTCCTATACGAGGTATTTATTTTTTTTGGCCGAAAATTATTAATTGAAGGGATCGCGTGATGGATAAACCAAAACAGATCAACATTTGACGAAGGTTGATTAGCATATTGGTTCTGATATTTGTACTTTTTGAGGCTGTATGTTTTTTAAGGTATCCATACCGTTTCCAATTTGATCCGCGCAATTCATAATCACCCTTTAGTCGTATCAAAGGCGGCCCTTCATTCGAATATTTCTATTATGAAGATGAACCTTAACAAGAAGGATGCGGTACTTTTGAATTCACAATCAGAAATCAACCGTACTACTAAGGCAGTTAATGAGCAGGAAAGGCAAGTCTACTAGTATCTTGATATAGTAAATGAGAAGATAATAGGTACTGAAGGCAGGATGCTTGAAAATCAGGCCCGAATAGTATGTGGAAATTGGCGGCCGATTCGAGAAGAAGTTCTCGAATCTGTTCGTTGAGGTGAAAAAGAAATAGTGGGAGAAGAAAATGAAGATAGCCAATAAAATAAGCCTTTCTTTTTTTGTAACGGGTTTAGCGCTTACAGCTATTGCGGGCTTCGCCTTTTACACGATATCGGGAAACAACCTGCAAGAGGCGATATTCAGCCATTTAGAGACAACTGTCAGATTAAAAGCACTCCATATAGAGACATTCCTGAATATGAAAAAAGAGAGGATAATACAGTTATCCCAAAGTGTAGTTCTTGAGAATTTTTTGCGTACAAACCAACAGAATCCCGATTACACGGATAGATTTGATATGGCTGAAACGAGGTTGGAGAACACAACAAAGATCAGTAAATATCTTTATGAAATTTTTGTTCTCAATACAAAGGGAAAAACTGTCGCCTCCAGCGACAGAAGCAAAATCGGGCTGGACAAGTCCACTGATGCCTATTTTTTGGGAGCAAAAT
>CAZUMH010000160.1:0-3622 GCA_964621645.1 uncultured bacterium | reverse complement strand
ACACAGCGGCAAAAACTTCGTCCCGGTTTTGTCACTGGCAGTGACGGCCGTATTCTGGAATGGGACAGGGAGTACCCTGAGCTCGAACCCGGCCACAGGCACATGTCCCATCTCTGGGGATTCCATCCGGGAAATCAGGTCGACCGGAACGATACACCGGAACTTTTCAATGCCGTCCGGAAGACGCTGGACTACCGTCTGGACCACGGCGGTGCCGGCACCGGCTGGAGCAGAGCCTGGCTAATCAGCTTCAGCGCCCGTCTGCAAGACGGGGAGATGGCACATAAGCATATTCAGCTGCTGCTGCAGAAGTCCATTTCCGACAACCTCTTCGACATGCACCCGCCCTTTCAGATAGACGGTAATTTCGGCTATACCGCCGGTGTAGCGGAGATGCTGATCCAATCTCAGAAAGAAGGAACAATTCTCCTGCTGCCGGCGCTCCCCCGGGCCTGGCCGGACGGATCGGTTCACGGCCTTAAGGCCCGCGGCGGCTTTGAGGTTGACATGGTGTGGAAATCGGGGATGCTGGTGCGGGCGGTGATCCGCTCTGAAAAAGGCGGCTCGTGCAAGGTGGTGTATGGGGACAGTGAACGGTCTGTCACGATAAAGCCCGGATCCTCCTTGACCTGGCGTTTGTAATAGACACCCCGCTTTGACCCGAACCTGCGGTTTCGGAAAAAATAATAGCAATAAAATCCTTCATAGCAGAGGCGCATATGATGAATGGAAAGAACATCACCCGCAGCGGCCTGACGGCCGCAATCCTGGCGGTGCTGATGCTGGCCGGCTGCAACCGGCAGGATCAAAAGGCTCCTCCCGGTGTCATCCCCAACTCCTCTTTTAACATCGTCTCCAGGGATTTACCACGGCACTGGGAAATCCGAACCTGGAGCGGTGACGGCGATTTCAGCCGCGCCGCCATCGGGCATGATGATGATTCCAGCGTGATGATCAGTTCCGGGACCGGCGCCGATGCTTCCTGGTCCGCAGTGGTGCGAGTGAAGCCGTACTCGACCTACCGTTTTAGTGGCTGGGTAAAAACCGACAGTCTCATGATGGGCCGCAGCAAGGGGGCCCTCTTCAACCTGCACGGCATCAGCGGAGCGGAAACAGAGGCCGTCAGCGGCACCAGAGACTGGACGGAGCTGAGCATGACTTTCGAGACCGGCCGCAATGATGCGGTTATCCTCAACTGCCTCTTCGGCGGCTGGGGACGCGCTACGGGCAGGGCCTGGTTTGATGACCTCAATCTGGACCTGATCCAGTCCTGGGAATTGCATCCGCACGCCGTTGTGGACGCGGAACAGGTACGGGATACAATATCTCCCTACATCTACGGCCAGTTCATCGAACATCTCGGCCGCTGCATCTACGGTGGCATCTGGGCGGAGATGCTGGAGGACCGCAAGTTTTACTATCCGGTGAGCGATACCTATCAGCCCTGGGAGAAGGATCAGAAACCGGTCTGGGAATCCGGGATCTATGCTCCTATTGTCGCTTCGCCCTGGAAAGTCATCGGTCCCGCAGGGACTGTTTCCATGGATACCGGACATCCCTACGCCGGCAAGCACTCCCCGGTCATCGAGCTCCCCGGAGATGGACTGAAAACCGGCATCCGCCAGGAAGGATTGGCCCTGAAGAAAGGGGCCGCTTATGAAGGGCGCCTGGTTCTGGCTGCCGAACCAGGTGCCGGTCCGGTGACTGTCCGACTTGTGTCGGATAAAAACAAATCTGTGGAGTACATCATCACAGACCCGGATGCGTCATTCAATACCTATACTTTCCAGTTGGTCGCACCGGCCTCAGCGGATAACGGTGTGCTGGAAATCAGCAGCCGGGGCACAGGTGCTTTTACCGTCGGGGCGGTTTCCCTCATGCCCGCTGACAATATCAGGGGATGGCGACCCGATGTCATCGCCTTGCTCCGGGAACTCGACGCCCCAATTTACCGCTGGCCCGGCGGTAACTTTGTCAGCGGTTATGACTGGCGGGACGGCATCGGTGACCGGGACAGAAGGCCGCCCCGGAAGAATCCCGCCTGGACCGGTGTCGAGCCCAACGATGTGGGCCTGCATGAATATCTGGATCTCATGGACCTCATCGGTGCCGAACCGTTCATCACCGTGAATACCGGCCTGGGCGGTGCATCTGAAGCGGCCCGGGAGGTGGCCTACTGCAACAGCCCGGCTGATTCGCCCCTGGGAAAAATACGGGCAAAGAATGGACACTCCGAACCGTATAGGGTGACCTGGTGGGCTGTGGGCAATGAAATGTACGGTTCCTGGCAGCTGGGCTACATGCCTCTGGAAGACTATGTCATCAAGCACAACCGCACTGTTGACGCCATGCGTCGGGTCGACCCGGAGATTAAGCTGGTCGCAGTGGGATCGGTGGGACGATGGAGCAGGACCATGCTGGAAAAATGCGGCGATCATATGGATCTGCTTAGTGAGCACATCTACTGTCAGGAGAGGCCGGGTCTGCTGGGACACACGGCCTGGCTCGCCGAAATGATCGATGCCAAGGCCGACGCGCACCGCCGTTACCGGCGCGAGATTCCTGGACTGGCTCAAAAGGATATCCGCATCGCTATGGATGAATGGAACTACTGGTACGGTCCCTATATCTACGGGGAGCTGGGCACCCGTTATTTTCTCAAGGACGGACTGGGCGTGGCCATTGGACTGCATGCCTATTTCCGTAACAGCGATCTCTATTATATGGCCAATTATGCCCAGACAGTCAATGTGATCGGATGCATCAAAACCAGCAGGACTGAAGCGGTTTTTGCCGCGACAGGAGAGGTTCTGATGCTATACCGCAGATATTACGGAACGATTCCTGTACAGATCGGCGGCGCCCCCGAACCCCTGGATGTAGCAGCGGCCTGGAAAAATGACAGAAAAACATTGACGGTGGCCATTGTCAATCCCACCGAAGCATCGGTGGATTTCCCGCTGGAATTGCAGGGCATCGTCCCGGATAGTCCCGTGGTCTGTCATTTTATTTCCGGCTCAGATCCCCAGGCATATAATGAACCGGGCAAGCCGCTTCGAATAAAGATCAAGCAAGAAACCAAAAAGGGATTGCCGTCCGTACTGAAAATTCCGGAACTGAGTGTTTCGATCTATGAGATTAACACACACCGTTGATGGATCTTGGTGAAACTCCATTGAAGCCCGTCTTCCTATATGAGCACCGGGATGACAAAGTATCTGCTCCAGCGCTTCTGCCTACAGAGGCGCTGAAGACTTATTATGCTTTTGCGGAAGGTTCCCCGGAGCGGACGGATGCGGGTAGTGGATCTGAACCGAGGTAACAGAAGGGGAAAAAGATCAATTTAAATACGATGCCGGGGAAAAGATGCGGATATCATCTTTTCACCGGCATTATTGGATACTCCGGAAACACCTTTATATTACTTTTACTCGCGGGTGATTTTTAATATCTTGTAACGCAGAATACCAGCAGGCACCTGTATTTCCACCTCATCCTCCACCTTCTTGCCCAAAAGTCCTCTGCCTATGGGGGATCCCACCGAGATTTTATTTTCCAGGATATCCGCCTCCGATTCCGAAACCAGGGTGTAAATTATCTCCTCATCCCGGTCCAGATCATG
>CAZUMH010000159.1:0-3742 GCA_964621645.1 uncultured bacterium | reverse complement strand
TTTTCCTTGTCCTTTCCCTGCAGGTTGGCACCGGCGCGCACGAAATTTTTGTAGTAATTTTCCAGAAGTTTTTCTTCTTCTGCCGAGAGATTAAGCACGCCCCGTTCATCATAGACGGCTTTAATCCGCTGAAACAGTTTTTCATTCAGGCGGATCTCATCGGCATGGTTGGAGAGCATGGGGGTGATTTTCTGGTTGATTTTCTGCATCTCATCGGTGGCCATGGATCCATTGAGAACGAAAAAGATACTACTCACTTTGTCCAGCAGGCGGCCGCTGTATTCCAGGGCCAGGATGGTGTTCTCAAAGGTGGCCTCGGCGGGATTGTTGATGATTTGCTGGATCTCCTCCCGGTGCTGTTTGATGCCCGCCTCGATAGCGGGAACATAGTCTTCATAGGTGATGTCGCCGAAGGGAGGCACGCCGAAGGGCGTTTTAAATTCCTTGAAGAAGGGATTCTCATGCTCCTGGGCCGCAAGAGGCAGAGCCAGGCAGAGGATCAGCAGGATGCTACAGAGTTGTTTCATGTTTCATTCCTCACTATTAAATAGAAACGGCTTATGACTTATCCCTTAAATAACGATATTAATCGGATAAATTCAATGGTTTTTTTCATCATTACCAGTATATACGGGGGAGCAGGGTGCCCTCCCCCTGTCAGAGGCAGGTATGATTTCTTTCTTGCTTTTTTGCCCCGGATTGGCTAATCTTGTTCTGACCACACGATTAACAATCCGCGATCCCTTATCTGTACTGGAGAGAGAATATGGTACTGAACTGGCTGGACTTTGGTGTTATCGGGCTCTTCTTTGTTATCATTTTCGTCATCGCCGCCTATTACACCAGGGCGGCGGGCAGAAGTACGGGTAATTTTTTTCTTTCGGGGCGGGATCTGCCCTGGTACATCGCCGGCACGGCCATGGTGGCAACAACGTTCGCGGCGGATACGCCTCTGGCCGTGACGGAACTGGTGGCCCAGAACGGTATCGCCGGCAACTGGCTCTGGTGGAATCTGGCCATCGGCGGCATGCTCACCGTGTTCTTCTTCGCGCGGCTCTGGCGCCGTAGCGGCATCATGACCGACGTGGAGTTCATCGAATTCCGCTATTCCGGCAGAGCGGCGGCCAGCCTGAGGGGATTCAGGGCCATCTATCTGGGACTCTTCATGAATGCCATTGTGCTGGGCTGGGTGCATCTGGCCATGCAGACGATCTTCCGGGTCATCTTCCCGGGCATCGACGCTTTTTTCTGGGTAGCGGTGCTGGCGGTTGTCATCGCGGTGTACGCCTCGGCTTCCGGACTTAAGGGCACGGCCCGCACCGACAGCTTCCAGTTCGTTTTCGCCATGGCCGGCTGTATCATCCTGGCCGTAATCGTCCTGAAGCTGCCCCAGATAGGCGGCGCGGTCAGCCTGAAGGTAAAACTGTCTCCGGACCTGCTGGCCGTACTCCCAAGGATCGGCAACGTGACGGCGGGGGGCGTCACCGGCGGCGCTCTGGCACTCTCAGCGGGGGCCTTTCTGGCTTATGTGGGGATGCAGTGGTGGTCCAGCTGGTATCCGGGAGCAGACCCCGGCGGGGGCGGCTATGTGGCCCAGCGCATGATGTCCGCCAAGGACGAGAAACACAGCCTCTTTGCCACGCTCTGGTTCACCATCGCCCACTACACTCTGCGGCCCTGGCCCTGGATCATCGTGGCTCTCTCGGCGCTGGTGCTCCTGCCCCGGGCCTCCAGTCCCGAGGCCATTCAGAAAGAGCATCCTGTCCTCTACGAACAGGTGGTAGAGGCGTATGAAAACGGGACAGCCGTTTCCGTCGCGGTGCAGGGAGAGGAGTTCGCCCGGGTCTACGAGACCTATGAGAATACGGTGGATCCCCGGGTGATGTATCCAAAGCTGATGGTGCGCTACCTGCCCAAAGGCTTCCTGGGCCTGCTGGTGGCGGTTTTCCTGGCCGCCTATATGTCCACCATCGCTTCCCAGCTCAACTGGGGCACTTCCTACCTGATCAATGATTTTTACCGGCGTTTCCTGAAAAAATCCGGGACAGAAAAGCACTACATTGTGGCCTCCCGGATCGGCATTTTCTTCATGATCCTGTTCTCCCTTATTGTCACCCGGTTTTTCCTCACCGATATCAAGGGAGCCTGGCTTTTCGTGATCAACGCCAGCGCCGGCATGGGCGCGGTGCTTATCCTGCGCTGGTTCTGGTGGCGCATCAACGCCTGGTCCGAGATCTCGGCTATGATCGCGCCGCTCATCATCTATCCGATTTCAACCAAAGTGCTGGGATTGACGTCGCCCATTACCCTTTTCCCCACGGTGATCGGGACCAGCATCGTCTGGCTGGCGGTGACCTTTATCACACCGCCGGTGCAGGAAGAGAAGCTGATCTCATTCTACCGCAAGAGCCATCCGGGCGGCCTGGGCTGGAGGAGGATCGGCCGCATGCTTCCCGATGTGAAGGGAGACAGCGGATTCGGCCGCCTCTTTCTGGACTGGCTCTGCGGCGTCATCCTCATCTACGCCGTGCTGCTGGCCATCGGCAAACTGATCTTCGCCGAATACCTGAGCGGGGCCCTCTTTCTCCTCATCGGCGCGGCGGCGGCGCTGGTTATCTATATTGATCTGAAAAAGAGGGGATTTGAGACCATCGCTGAATAAGGGGGGAGAGGAAAAGTGTCCCCCGAACCTAACAATGGCAGGAGAGGATAATGAACAGCACAACATCGAAATGGCTGCTGGGATGCGGCATCGGCTGCGGAGTCGTCATAATCATTGTTGCCGTCCTTTGCGGCACCGGGTATTATTTTATCAGGGGCACGGTGCAGAGTTTCCAGGATGTGGATGAGTCCAATACTCTTCTCATCAAGGAGCTGGGAGAACCAGAATCGTTCGGGCTTTACTCCAGCGAAGCCGTTCCACCGAAACGACTGGAGCTCTTCCTGGCGTTGCGGGACAGCACGGCACTGAATCGTGAAAAAATCGAAAAAAGGCTGGCGGAACTGGATTCCCGGCTGAGTCATACCCAAAAGGGTGAGCCTCACTTTGGTGAGGTAATGGGACTGGTCAAGGAGGGATTTTCTCTCATGCC
Source organism: uncultured bacterium (assembly GCA_964621645.1). GTDB lineage: Bacteria > Zhuqueibacterota > QNDG01 > QNDG01 > JAGLOF01 > CAZUMH01. Next base: position 650 of record CAZUMH010000159.1, on the reverse strand, counting down.
GGACGTGGCCGGGTATATCGCTGCCCGCAATTACAAGCTCCTAAACGGCGGGATGAGTCTTGGGGAGTACTACTATCTCTACGGCCTGATCTACTACTCCTGGCTGGACAAGGATCTCGGTGACGGGCCGCCTTTTCCCCTGACCGGCAGGAATAACCGCATGAACGGATTCCGCTTCGATTATGAAACTCACAAAGATACCACTTGGGCAGAAGAAAAGAAACAGTTCAGTCAGGAGCGGCGTGAGAGAATCATCAGGCGGTTTCACGATTTGTCAGAGGCGATGATCCGGACCAGTCTGGAGACGGCCCGGGGCCAGTATGCCCTTCGGCTGAAACGGGAACTAAAGGTTCTGGAAGACAATCCCGACCGGATACTCTGGCAGGAGGGCCTGCCCTCCCGGACACGCCGCTCCCTGGAGCCTTTCCGGGAGAAACTCCAGGCGTCCTACAGCAGCTGGCTGAGTTCCCTGGAGTTCGCTGATTTTGATTAAGTGCCGAATTCTCTCAGGATAACATTTCCCAATCCTGACGGCCCGTGATATATATCACGGGCCGTTACGTCACTTCGTGGGATATATATCCCATCCCAGTATTACGTCCTGGATGAATAGCCCGGGCGATCGGGATATGAAAAAACGTGCGACGCAC
>CAZUMH010000158.1:0-3782 GCA_964621645.1 uncultured bacterium | reverse complement strand
GGATACACCGGATTACTCACTGGGATTTCCGGTTTCATTTTCATCCCGGTGGCGTAATCCGGTGTATCCGGATCATACCCCAATTTTAAATGATGATTGGAGGCCATGATGACCCATTCATCTCTGGGATGGATGTCACCCGGGAGTCGAACGGCATACCCTGAACGGCCTCCTTCGTAGACGAAGGCGGGAGCGGGTTGTCCCAGATAAGGCAGGGCCCAGAGAATAATCGAACCCGCCGCTGTTATGCCGCCGGAAGAACAGGTATAAGTTTTCATAATGTCGATAATACTGTCCTGGATGCTCCCGGAGGCGCCGTTTTCCAGAACGAAACACTCGATCCAGGAACAGGGAACGATCCCTTCAGGGACCGGCCCCGGTCCGGAAGAACCCGCATTTTCCATACTGTAAAGACCATCTTCATTCACACCGGAGATAGTACCGATGAAACCGGGCCACATGGCCGAGACCCACCGCTTTTTCGAGGATTCGGCCGGCGAAACGGCAAATAAGAGAAAATGGCTTACCGTGACTTTGCGAACGTCGCACTCACCGTCCATATTCCTGGCCGCGATCAGTCCTCCGTCACTGCTGCGCTGTCCCCAGAAAGCAAATTGAGTACAGGATGACGGCGTTGACAGAGGAAACGCTGCCCGCCTTTCGATATAGCTGTTAATGGCGAAAAGATCGGTACGGCAGAAGTCACGATCAAGACCGGTGATCCTCATATCCAGGCCCGATGCCTGCATTCCCTCTATGACACCATCACATTCTTCCAGGAATTCCTCCGGAAAATTGAAATTATTCTCCAAAAAAGGAACGAAAATCTCCTGGTAGCTATTTACCGAGCTCCAGCTGTCTTCGATGATATAATATTCCAGAAAATCTTTTATCTGCTCTCCGACTAGAAAACCCTGGGCGAATCCTCTCTGCCGATGATCCCCCCGCAGCTGCAAGACAGGGATACCGTTGATCCGTTTCAGGGTTCCGTGATCGGTCATCTTTGTTTCTTTAGAGAAGGGAGTAGGTCGGCGCAGGGGAATATCAATGTCCGTTTGATCTGAATTCCTGACATCAATCGGTGCAAATCGTGTATCTTCAGAAGAACAGAACCATCCGAAGGCTTCCGGCGGATCGAAATTAACGATTCCATTTTCATCATCATCCTGAAAAGCCACGATGGAATAATATCCCGGCCGAAGATTATCAAAGCGGAAATCTCCTGCACCGGACAGTGTTATGGTTGCTTCTGCAGCGGCGGCACCATAGACATCCGCTTTTGTCAGGCGACGCGGCTTACCATGAGAGGATATTGTCAGCCGATACAGCTGAATGACAATTCTTCCCTTCCCTGCTTTTTCGAGGCTCACATTTCCAGTAATACATTTCGCCTGTCCTCGAAGATTCGCACTCAAAAAAACCAGGGAGAGAATAAGTATGATACACTTCTTCGGATACATGATAGAGGAATTCTCCTGTTTTAATCCCATACGTATTTCCACTTTCCGTCTTCCCCCCTTCTCCAGACGGTGTGAAAGATTCCCTGGGAATGCACCGTGTCACCAGTGGTTTTTATCGCCCGATAATGGTAAGTGCCGTATGTATACGCCAGATCCCCCGAAGCCGCCACTCCGATAAAATCAGGTTCCCAGGCAAGGCTTACATTCTCTTGTACCCGTCTCCCGTAATATTTTTCGATAGCATCCTTTCCGGTGATCAATCGATCACCTCTTAAAAGCACCGCATCATCTGCAGCGAAAGCCATAAATGCGGCTTTTACCCCTTCTTTGGCAGCCATGCGGGCGAATGCTCTTTCTGTTTCCAGAACCTCCTGCCTATACTGATCCGCCTTCTCTTCCTTTGTTTGTATCCCACATCCGGTGAGGATAATTAGTGTCAGCATCGTACCGATCCAGATATTCCGCATTTGCTTTTCTCCAATGCTGGTATATGTTAGAAACGTATATAGCAGGCAGCTACTTTTTCTCGGATAAAAGTTTACTAAGGGTAAGAAAACGATACCCTTTTTGCCGGCAGACCCGTACAATATCCGGCAACATACGGAGTGACATATCATTTGTACTGTACCAGAGATGCACCAGCATGATAGAACCCGGCTCTAAACCGGAAGCGACATATTTCAGAATCGCATCTTCGTGCAAAAGGCCTGGATATGAGTCCGGGGCGATGTTCCAGCCGATCATCTTTCGGTCATGCTTTTTCAAATAGAACGGCAGAATAAACAGCTTCTTGAAATAAGGAGCCCGGAAATAAATCTCACCTCTCTGAGCTGCGTTGCGAATGAGAGAATCCGTTCGGAAAATCTCCCTGTCGACAAATGAATATAATTTCAGGATCATGCGAGAATGGGAATATGAGTGATTGGCGAGTTCATGTCCCGCAGTGATAAGACGTTTTCCGTTTTCCGGATTTCTTTCCAGCTCTCTTCCCGTGATAAAAAAGGTGGCCTTGACATCCAACGAATCCAGCAAGGAAACTATCGCGTCTATCCTGCCCTCCGAAGGACCGTCATCGATGGTCAGGGCCAGCACCGGCTTTTCCGTATTTACCTGGCGGATGATAGGGGTAAAAAATTCAAAGGTCCAGGATTTGGAGATGCGCCAGGCTGACCAGATAAATACAATAAAAATCGCCGCAATCAACGGGATACGCTTTGTCATACTGTCCTCATGAACTCAGCCATTAAGAAATCTTGCTCTACCGCTGATAAATCAAAGCGACAGGTCAAATCGGTTTCGGATTTTTTATTCAGAGGATACTGTCGAAATAACTATAACGTTAAGAGGCAGGGACTTCCGCCCCTGCCTCTTGTGTTTTATACGGTACGTCGTGATTAGTGACAACTCGAACAGCTAATACCGGATTAGTAGAGTACCTATTACTTACCGGGACATTCGGCGGCCACGGCCGCATCAATATTCTTATCGCCATACGCCTTATCGAAGTAGGCGGCGAAATCCGCAGCTAATTTTTTGGCACGTTGTTCGTAGGGTGTCTTCCCTTTCCAGGTATTTCTTGGATTGAGAATCTCACTGGGGACTTCAGGACAGCTTTTAGGTATCCACACTTTGAAGATAGGATCCTGCTCGTATTCCACATCGGTAAGTTCCCCTGAAAGAGCGGCATTAACCATTGCCCGTGTCATGAGTATATCCATCCGATCCCCTTCACCGTAGGGAGCTCCGCACCAACCCGTGTTCACAAGATATACCTGGGTGCCGTGCTGTTTCATCTTTTCACCCAGCATTTTGGCATAAATATCAGGGTTAAGCGGCATAAAGGGCTGACCGAAAAATCTGCTGAAGGTCGACTGCGGTTCAACGATGCCGGTCTCGGTGCCCGCCAGTTTACTGGTATATCCCATCAGAAACCAGAGCATGGCCTGTTCCGGAGTCAGCTTGGCGATGGGGGGAATAACTCCGTTTGCGTCAGCTGTCAAAAACAGGATTGTTTTTGGGTGGATTGACGTGGAGGCAGGCTTAATATTGCTCAAATAGGTGAGTGGATAACTGGCCCGGGAATTGGGCGTGAAACGTGGATCGAAGAAATCAAAACTGCCGTCCGGATAGACCATGGCGTTTTCCACAATCGCGCCATGTTTGAGATAGTCGTCTTTATGCATAACCGCGTTATAGATTTCCGGTTCTTTCTTCGCGTTCAGATCAATAAATTTTGCATAACAGCCGAATTCAAAGTTGGCGATCCCGTTGTCACTCCAGCCATGTTCATCATCACCGAGAAGAGCGCGGCGAGGATCTGCT
>CAZUMH010000157.1:0-4084 GCA_964621645.1 uncultured bacterium | reverse complement strand
GTCTTTCTCTGACTTTGTATGCCTTCCTGCTTCTGTTCGTCTCCAGCCGCATTATAGACGTAATACTCGATGGCTTCGATTACGCCCGCTCAGCTTTTGTCATATCAGCGAAAAATGACGAAATTGCCCGGGTGGTAATGGAGGATATGAGCAGGGGAGCCACCGCTTTTGAAGCGAGAGGTCTCTATCAGAATCAAAAACGGGAAGTACTCTATACGGTCCTCAATCGAAAGGAAGTGGGCACGTTTTTGGAGGATGTAAAGACCATTGATCCTTCCGCTTTCGTAATCGTCAATAATGTTCATGAAGTGCTGGGGGAAGGATTCCGTCCGCGTTTGTGATATATGTCGAAATTATTAAAACAAGAAAGATCGGATGAAATGAGAAACCGAAGAAAAAATTCACCTGGAGATTCCAGGGATACTACCATGAAGACTCCTCAGGAAAAAGATAAATTGGTGGAACCGGATGAAAAAATGGCCAGCATCGATTTTACCGAACTTCCGGAGGACGTGAAGACGGCGGCCGGGAACGCCGGCTGGAAAAAATTGATGGAGGTGCAGTCGCTGGCCATTCCCTATCTGCTGGCGGGGAGAGAGCTGATGGTCCAGTCCCGTACCGGCAGCGGTAAAACGGGAGCTTTTCTTCTGCCTCTTGTACGCCTCATCGAGGGAAACAAGAAAGCCTGTCAGGTTCTCATCCTGACTCCGACCCGGGAGCTGGCCTTACAGATTCAATCCGAGGCGGTGAAAATTTTCAAGGACACAGAAATCGAAACGGCAGCCGTTTACGGCGGTGTGGGCTACGGGATTCAGCTGAACGCTTTCCGGGAAGGGGTGCAGCTGGTGGTTGGTACTCCGGGGCGCATCCTCGATCATCTCATGCGCGGCTCTCTCTCTTTAAAGCATCTGACGCATCTCATGTTTGATGAAGCGGACAGGCTGCTATCCATGGGATTCTATCCGGATATGAAAAGAGTCCAATCCTACCTTCCGAAGCATCCGGTTAAGGGGTATATGTTTTCGGCAACGTTTCCGCCCAGGGTGATCAGTCTGGCCGGACAGTTCCTGACCCGCCCGGATGTACTCAGCCTCAGCCGGGATCGAGTGCATGTCACCGAGGTACAGCATGAATACTGTGTGGTGCGCGGACTGGATAAGGACAGGGTTCTCATTCGGCTTCTGGAAATCGAGAATCCCGATTCCGCTCTCATCTTCTGTAACACCAGAGCGCAGGTGGAGTATGTTTCTACGGTTCTGCGAAATTTCGGCTATGAAGCGGAAGGACTCAGTTCGGACGTGAGCCAAAACACGCGTGAAAAAATTGTCGGACGGATAAAGGCGGGGAATCTGCATCTGGTTGTTGCTACAGATGTGGCTTCGCGGGGTCTCGATATCCCCGACCTGTCCCATGTTTTCCTCTATGAGGCGCCTCAGGATGCCGAGGATTACATCCACCGGGCCGGACGCACCGGCAGGGCCGGAGCAAGCGGGACAGCCATTACTCTGGTGGGACTCATCGAACAGATGGCCCTGAAACGCATCGCCAAGCGCTACTCCATTGAAATGATTAGGCGTGATGCTCCGGATGAAAAAGAAGTCCGGGAGGTGGTTTCCCTCCGGTTGACTAATTTACTCGAGGCCAAATACCGCGGCATGGACGAACTGCAGAAAGAGCGGCTGAATCGTTTTATCCCCTTGGCGGAGTCACTGGCTCAGAAAAAGGAGTTCAACATTACCGCCATGCTGCTTGATGAGATGTACCACCAGGCGCTTCACGCGCCCGTCTATCCCGTACAAGATGAGCCTTCTCAGCAACAGAAAACAGAGAGGCGGCGGTCACGGCCGCACCGGAGATCCGGCAGGGAACAGGGAGGGAAAGACAAAAAACAGCGCTAATGATATATAATACATTTCCCGGAGACGGGAAGGATCAATCCGGGGTATCGATGTTGTTTTATCTAAGGACGTTGTGCACGATCCTGGGAAGCAGGGACCAAGAGGATACGTATCTATTTTTTCCCGTCGGCGCCTATTGAGATCCCCAGTTTCTTCATCTTATTAAAAAGAGTTTTCCTGCTGATTTTCAGCTGTTCGGCGGCCCTGGTCCTGTTTCCGTCACACCGTCTCAGCGCTTCCACGATTATCAGACGTTCCATGCTTTCCGCAACTTCCTCGACCTGTTTTTCCAGTCCGGTGTGATCAGAAGCAGCCGAAATGAAATACTCTGGATGCTTTTGTATCCGCAGCGGCAGATGGTGCGGCAATATGGTCCCCTGCCGGCATATTATTAGAGCGCTCTGCACGGCGTTCTCAAGTTCACGCACATTCCCCGGCCATTCATACATCTGTAAATTTCTCACGGCTTCAGGTGAAATATCTTTCACGTGTGGAGCAAGCTTGGGGCTGTGAAGCGTCATAAAGTGGTCGACAAGCAGCGGAATGTCCTCTTTTCGATCACGCAGGGGAGGGATGGTCAGCGGGAATACATTAAGCCTGAAAAAAAGATCCTGGCGGAAGGAACCCCGTGACACTTCTTGCTCCAGGTCGCAGTTGGTCGCGGCTACGATACGGATATCAACAGGGATCTCCTTTGATCCGCCGACCCTGGTGATACGTTTTTCTTCCAGGGCCCGAAGCAATTTTACCTGATCGTCCATGGAGAGCTCAGATATTTCATCCAGGAAAAGCGTTCCTTTTTCGGCCTGTTCAAAGGCCCCGATCCGGTCGAATTTGGCATCGGTAAAGGCGCCTTTTTCGTGCCCGAATAAACGGCTTTCTACCAGATTTTGCGGTATGGCGCCGCAGTTCAGTGCCACAAAAGGACCGTTGGTCCGGGGACTGGCATGATGTATGGCCCGCACGATCAGCTCTTTGCCGGTGCCGCTTTCACCCTGTACCAGCACAGTAGCGTCGGTTGAGGCAACCCGTTCCATAAGATCAAAGACCGCTCGTATTTCCCGGCTCTGTCCGATTATATTGGTAAAATTGTATTGTTCCCGCAGTTGATTCTGGAGTTCAAACACCTCTTTTTTCAGTTTGATGTGTTCCTGAGCCCTTTTTAAAATAATGAGAAGCTCATTGTTGTCAAAGGGTTTGGTAATATAATCATAGGCTCCTTTTTGCATGGCTTCCACGGCCGACTGGATACTGCCGAAAGCAGTTATCATGATAACGACAATATCCGGATAAAGCTCTTTGAGGCGGCTCAGGCCCTGCATGCCTGACATGCCAGGCAGATTTAGATCCATTAATACGATATCAGGTTTTTGGGACTCTGCTTTTTGCAGGCCGTCTTCTGCAGTGGACACGGTTACGACATCGTATCCTTCTTCCCGTAGAATCCGAGAGAGTATTTTGGTTATATTTACTTCATCGTCAATAAAAAGAATTTTTGTCGGCATATTCGCGATCCATATCTTTCATTATGTTATCTGTTCCAGACCGGGTAAACTGACCGTTACCCGGGTGCCTTTTTGTCTGCCCGCAGTTTTGCTTTCAATCGATATGTCACCGCCGTGCTGTTTGATGATACCATACGATATGGAAAGACCGAGACCGGTACCTTCCTTTTTGGTCGTAAAAAAGGGATCGAATATCTGGTCCAGATCAGATTCACTGATGCCTGGGCCTGTGTCGGCAAAGCTTATTTTACAGATGGAGGGATCTGTTGCGGAACTGCCGCTGAATCCGGATATATCGATTAACAGTTTACCGCCTTCAGGCATGGCCTGCACCGCGTTGAGGACAATGTTGACAAAAACTTGTTTTAATTGGCCCGGATCGGCGGAGAGGACCACTTTCCCCAGCTTATCCGGATTGAATTGAATTACCACCGAGTTTCGCTTAGCCGTGGAAGCCACCAGTGTTATTACCTGATTGATGAGGGTATGTATTTCAACTGATTCTTTTTGCGGCTCTATTGGTTTGGAAAACGATAATAAACCCCTGATAATTTCATCGATCCGGTCCACTTCGCTCATCAGTCCTTCATATACATCCAGTTTTTGCTTGTCGGACTCCTTGTTCTGGAGATATTGCATTGAGCTTCTGATCGTTGTAAGCGGATTCCTGATTTCATGGGC
>CAZUMH010000156.1:0-4175 GCA_964621645.1 uncultured bacterium | reverse complement strand
AAGTACGGTTGTAGCCCACTCCCACAAATTGGTCCACACAGTTATCCGCGTCTTTCATGGTATACAGCGGTTCTACCGGCGGAAGGCCTTGACGGTTTTTCTTTTTATTCAGAAATTCTGCGTCCTTTTCCTGAATGTGAGCAGAATCGCGGAGCATTACATTAGCCAGGTCATGAGTGGCGTGAGTGCAGTAAATGTTACCGGAAAATCCCTGATTCACCAGAAGAGGAATATTGCCGCTGTGATCAATATGAGCGTGGGAAAGGATGAGGGTATCGATGTCACCGGCAGCAAAAGGCAGCTCCTTGTTCCGTTCATAGGCCAGTTTGCGGCTTCCTTGATACAGACCGCAGTCCAGCAGTATGTTTTTCCCATTTATTTTCAGCAGGTGCATTGACCCGGTAACACAGCGGGCGGCTCCCCAGAATTGAATTTCCATGCGAAGATCTCCTTATCTGTTCATATCACGATGACCAGGGCAATGGGTAATCGCCCGTCATTGCGAGAGGCTACTTCCGTTCAATGTGCGATAATATAGCCATATGGACCAAAAAATCCAAATTCCAAAGATCATATATCTCTTTTCCGCTTGCTTTTTACTATTCCTCTTATATTTTAAATAGGTTACTCTTGAACTATTCAATGTATTGTAGATGATGACATCGAGGGAGATGACATGAGTATCGATCTTCGCAGCGATACAGTCACTAAGCCGTCCAGGAATATGCGGCAGGCTATTGCCGCGGCAGAAGTCGGGGATGATGTCTTTGGACAGGATCCCACCATCAATATCTTACAGTCACGGGTTGCTGAACTTCTCGGTAAAGAGGAAGGACTCTTTGTCGCGTCGGGCACAATGGGAAACCAGGTGGCCGTGAATCTGCATACCCGTCCGGGTGAGGAAGTCATCCTTGATCGCGACGCACATATTTTCTATTACGAAGCGGGCGGTCCGGCCCTCCTTTCCGGTGTTATGCTTCATCCACTTGACAGCAGTCACGGCATCCTTACCGCGTCAACGATCCAGGCGGCTCTCCGTCCGCCGAATATCCACTTTCCGCCCACAAGCCTGATCTGTCTGGAAAACACGCTGAACCGGGCCGGAGGCCGTATTTTCCCATTGGAGGAAATAGCTAAGATACACCGTCTCGCCAGGAAACACAACCTAAAGGTACACCTGGATGGAGCCCGGCTCTGGAACGCTTCCGTGGCTAGTGGAATATCTCTGGCCGAATACTCCCGTTATTTTGATACCGTCATGGTCTGCTTCTCAAAGGGTCTGGGGGCGCCTGTAGGATCTCTCCTTGTCGGTGATCGTGCCGCCATCGAGGAAGCAAGGCGCTATCGCAAGATTTACGGAGGCGGCATGCGGCAGGCAGGAATACTGGGAGCTGCTGCTCTTTACGCCCTGGAACATAATCTGCCTTTGCTCAAACAGGATCATGAAAAAGCAATTTCTTTGGCTGAAGCATTTAACACGCTGGACTACCTTTCCGTTGATATGGAGTCAGTTCAGACAAACATTGTGATCATCACGGTCACCGACCAGGGGCTGACCGCACCCCGGATTGCTGAAGCGCTGGAAAAGGAGGGAGTGCTTATCCTGGCGCTGGGGGTGCGTATGCTGAGGGCTGTAACTCACCTGGACGTAAACACCGCGGATATTAAAAAGGCTATTTCTATCATCAAGCGTATCAACCCACGATAGCGAATAGAAGCGGAATCTGATCAATGCACCTGCTGTCATATTTAGAGATACCTGTTATTTCTGCTGCCGGTCTCGCTGCATTTTATTTTTATCGCAGGATGAGAACAGCCCAAAGGTCGCGGGATTCCCTCATATCCATCTTCTCTTTTCTTCAGGATCAGGGTGCCGGCGCGGAGGTGATTTTCTTCTCTGTGGCCCGGGACGGCACCATCACTCCTGCCGCCGGGGACGATCGGAAGGCAAGGAGGAGGAGGAGCGCCACAATAACGCTTCCGGACACGCTGGCCGATGTGACCGGTAGGGAAGCGGAAGTCGGAGAAATAATCAAGCGAACCTTCTCAGAGAGAATTACGACACAGACAATCACAATCCCCAAAATGAACACTCAACGCGAGGCGGCCTGTCTCTTGATTCTGGCGGTTCCACCGGAACATCCCTCCGATCGTCTGCTGGGATGTCTGTTGTATCCAGGGCTTCCTCAATCCCTCATTGCGTTCCAAAACGCGGCCACAGAACATACGGAAGAAACCGTATTGCCGAGAGCTCAGGATAGTGATCACGATGCCGATGAAAATGAAGCACCTGCGGATTTGCCGCTTACGGTTCTTGGCACGCTAATACATCAGTTGCGGAATCCACTTTCATCCATTAAAATGGGATTGGGTATGATAGCCCGGAGGGCGACCCTGGAAGAGTCGGAAAATCGCTGTCTGGAACTGGCGACCATCGAGGTGCGGACCCTTGAACACATTCTTTCGGCGCTGTCGGAGTATGTAAAACCGCTTGAACTGAACACCAGGGAGTGCTGTTTAAACGACATTATTCAGGTGGTCCTTAAACCGCTGATCCCTGAACTTGAAACAGAAGGAATACAGGTGGTTCAGGATCTTTCGGATAATCTCCCGTCTCTCCAATTCGATATCGACCGCATGCAAAAAGTCATTCTGGCGGTAATTCACAATTCCCGCCGGGCCATGCTTCAGGGGGGCACACTGACCCTCGCCAGTGAAACTACTGAAAAGAGTGGAATTTTACTGGAAATCAAAGATACCGGTATAGGAATGGACGATGAAATAAAAACGAAGGTATTTAACCCGTTTTTCAGTGATAGGGGTGGAAGCATCGGTTTGGGGCTGACTCTGACCAAGCGGGTTGTTGAGGCACATGGCGGTACCGTGAAAGTGATAAGCCGTAAGGGAAAAGGCACCACTGTACGCTTTTTATTCTCGCCTTATTAATTATATATTCTTATTTTATTTTTTCTTTTGTCTGATCAGTAAGCGTCCTGTAATGAGCCAGAAGACAATGGCGCTCATGGCTATTATAAGCACAATGCCTCCGCCTTTCTTGGCAATAAGCAGCACGGCTGTAGATGTCCAGATCCCCCCGCCCATAATGGGTTCATGAAGTAACTGTTTATAGCCGAAAGCTGAGGCGGCCTCTGTTTTTTGTTCGGGATCGACGATACGGAGAAGAAGCAGTCCGGTGGCCGTGACACCCATTGATTTGCCCATTTCCGCAATGGATCGCTCAAACCAACAATTGGGCAACATGCGGCGGGCCAGAAAGACTACACAGAATACATTCCAGATAATCCCTCCGCAAATAATGATTAAGAAAGGGATAATTCCGGCGGCGATTACCTTAAGGCGAATGGTGCTGATGGCGGCGACGACAAGAAAGTCGAGGGCAGTCCCTGCCAGTCGCTGCATCGAAGAATGATCAATGGGAGGATTTTCGCTTAGCTTGGAAAGTAAGATCTGAATAAGGAGACCACCGATCATACAGAGCGGGAATAGTGGGAATCCCGCGAAAAGCCGTGTACCGGTGGGATGGAAGATCACTTCCTCTAAAAATGCCAAACCTGACTTGATCCCGTATCCGATGAGCACGGCTATGCCGATGATGGCCAGATGCAGGGCCAGACTGTCAATCGAATCCGCGGAAACAGTCTGCAGGCCTGCACTGGGGCGTTTGTCCAGAGGGTAGAGCCCCGAGAGCTCCTCTGCGGTCATTTCGTCAAGTGGTTTGAAATTGGCGACATAACGTTTTTTTGCCGCCCAGTTAATCAGGATTATTCCGATGATGATCGCGGAGATGATGCCCGCGGTGGCTGCGGCAAGCGAGAAGTCCGATCCAGCGGCCCAGCCCAGCTGGATAAAGGTATCCCGCAGACCGCCGGCGGTACCGTGTCCTCCTTCGAACCCAATAGGCAGCGCAGCACCGAAAAGATCGGGTAGGTTGAAAGCCTTGCCAAGGATGAGAACAACCGCTCCGACACCGATGACCCACTGTCCCCAGGCGACAATTTGACCATAGGCCAGCTGAGGGCCTGCCTTTTTCCATATCTCTGAAATGGATGGTATGGCCACTCCGAGGAAGAGCGCCGCAAATACAATATTGATCAGGAAACCAGGCAGCTGAGACCAGCCGGCGGTCCAATAAGAGGGAAGAGAAGTGCCGCTGA
>CAZUMH010000155.1:0-4176 GCA_964621645.1 uncultured bacterium | reverse complement strand
CAGCATACGGTCCATGTCCATGGCCACGATCATGTTGGAAGTTTTTCCATTGGGCAGTTTACGGAGCAGGCCTTCGTATCGGTCCGGATTTAATTTATTATAGGGAACGACTACCAGGGTAAATGGCCTTTGGTGAAAAATACTTTTACTGATATCGTCAGGGACAGGCCTGAACATATTCATGGTAAACAGTGTATGGAGAGCGTAATCCGTGATCACCCGAACGGGAAGTGAGTATGATGAATCCGCCCCGATGACGCGGTTATTAATCAGGATCTGATCTTTATCCTTGAGTAACTTGATGGCGTCTTCCATTGCCAGGTCGAACGTCTTCTCATCAATAGGAATATTATTTGGACTGTTCCAGTCAATGAGATGTTCACTCGACGTCCGTTTTACCAGTACTGTGTCTTTAGGGCTTCGGCCAGTAGATTCCGGAGGCGTCCAGGTGGCCAGGGCTCCGCTTTCGGAGATAATGGCCTCTCGTTTTTCCAAAATCAGTTTAATAATTTCTTCACGAGAGATATTATTCAGCGCCTTTTTGTGACCTTTAATCAGTTCATCGAGTTTTTCCTTCCAGTCCATGACAGCTCCCTTTCAGTTAATTACCAGTTGATTATTCCATTGCTCTGTATATATTAAAATTTTTCAGCCTGGTCAATAAGCATTATAGGAATGTCATCTTTTATGATATAGCACAGGCGGCAGTGATGACATACGAGTCGCTTTTTCTTCATTTCATATTCCAGCTCACCTTTACATTTCGGGCAGGCAAGTAAATCGAGCAGTTCCTTCTTCAACATGATTTCAACTCCTACATGATGCTTTGAAAAATATCCAGTATATCCTTCCCCACTCGCACCGGCTTTCCCTGTGGATTCATAAAGCAGTGCAGGGTATACCCACGGGTTCGTATTTCTTCTTCTCCATCCCGGGTCAGCTCATATTCGAGTTTTATCTTCAATCTTGACGCTTCTATTACGCGAGTACGAATTCGGACTAGATCATCGTATTCAACCGGTTTAATATAGGAGACACATGCCTCGAGAACAGGCATCAGGTAGCCCTTTCCCTCCAGGTCCTTGTATGTGTATCCGGTAGCCCGAATCAGGTGGCCGCGTGCGGACTCAAACCATTCAAGATAGCGGGCATGATGGACAATGCCCATCTGATCAGTATCAGCATAACGAGCCCGTAGAATATAATCGCCTGGATTTGATTTTTTATCACTTTTCATTGAAAAAGCCCATATTACCATATTTTACCAGTCGTGATTTTATCAGTTCAGTACCAGACTGGGTTGACAGTTCAGAAAGGTGTACATGGATCCTTTCTTTGGTTATCCTGGCTGTTTCAACGAAATTGCGGTGAGCTCCTCCGAACGGTTCAGAAATTACTTCATCGATGACCTTCAGCTGGATAAGATCTTCAGCTGTGAGCTTAAGTGCATCCGCGGCCAAGTCGGCTTTCGAGGCGTCCCGCCAAAGAATAGCGGCGCAGCCTTCCGGACTTATCACCGAATACCAGGCATTCTCCATCATCAGAATGCGGTCACCCACGCCGATACCAAGAGCGCCGCCCGATGCACCTTCACCAATAATGACGATTACAATAGGCACCGGCAGCTTTGACATTTCAAAAATATTCCTGGCGATTGCTTCTCCCTGTCCCCGTTCTTCGGCACCCAGCCCCGGGTAGGCGCCGGGTGTATCAATAAATATTATTATCGGCCTTTGGAACTTTGCCGCCAGTTTCATGATTCTGATCGCCTTGCGGTATCCTTCCGGATTCATCATACCAAAGTTGCGATAAAGTTTCTCCTTCGTCGTTCTTCCTTTCTGCTGCCCCATTACCATAACCGGCCTGCCGTCCAGAAATGCCATCCCGGCAACTAAAGCCGGATCGTCAGCATATTGCCGATCTCCGTGAAGCTCTACAAAATCGGTAAATATTTCCTGAATGTACTGGAGAGCGAAAGGTCTGTCAGGATGTCTGGCTAATTGAACCCGCTGCCATCTGCTCAGCTTGGAGTAGGTATCGCTAATCATTTTATCGAGTTTTTCTTCCAGCTTCCTGATTTCATCATCCAGTTCAACATTTTCTTCAGAAGCCAGAACCTTCATTTCGGCGATCTTTTTTTCAAGCTCAATGATGGGCTTTTCAAAATCGAGGACAAATCCACTCATGAACACTGCTCCAGATTTCACCTGACTGTTTTAAAACAACAGTTACAGAGTAATTTGATATCCCAATATGGAGAATAACTCTTCAAATAATAAAACAGATACCTTTCTTTCTCCCTATCGGACAACGACGACATTTGGGGACTTTTAAAAAGAGTCACCATTCCAGGTTTATATCCTTCCGCCTGCTGTGATTTGCTGAAATCTTTCAGAGCTGTGCCTACCAGACTGATCCTGCCCCTCAGAAGATATGGCACCAGCAGGATCATCTTTACAAATTCAGAATAGTGAGTCCCCCTCCAATCTGGAACCCTGATCCTGAAACTGCTCCCGTATCCGTCCGATACGATTCGTTGCTTTAACGGTAACCGTTTTACTAAATATAAGTGAACAAATACCGCCATCCATGCCGGAAGTAACACCAGACCGCCCACCAAATCCATCATTCTTTTCAAGAAGGAATAGAGATCGTGGTAAATTTTAAGATCGAGAGCCGAAAGCGGCGCGTTACTGATAAAATCTAAAGGCTCAGGACCCGGAAATTCCACTTCTCCCGGAAGTGACCAATAATACTGAATATTTTTCTTTTTTCGGCTATGTATTGCCGTTAATATAGCTTTTTTCCCCCCTTTTTCAAAAGGAAAAATAATTTCATCAATGTCATGTGCCTGAATCAATCTTTCAATATCTTTCAGTGTTCCCATCATACTGAAAGGCTCGTCTGCAGCGTTTTTCAAGACTTCCCTGTCCCAGGCAATAATTCCGATGATTTTAAAATCGTTGTTGTAGTGTCTTATCCAGGAAAGAAAATGTTCTGTTGATTTCTCCCAACCCACCATGAGAGTTCTTCTTCCCGATCTTTTCTTCTTCAGTAATGATTTCCTTCCGGAAAAAATAACTCTACGCGACGCGACTAATACAGCGTTGAAAAAACCGGATGTAAGAACCACCTGTCTTGAAAAAGCATACTGTTTAAAAAAGAATGTAAGGGAGGCGTTAATGATTAATCCCACAAGAACACCAAACAGCGCTCGCACGTAACTATGACGGTTCCTGCCATATAAACCGACACCGGCAAAAACACTGATCCAAATCAGCGAATATACCACATCAACGAGTCTGTAAGAAGCAAGGTAGCCAAGATGCCCGAAGCGAAGCCACAGCGAAACCAAAAGGCTGACCTGCAAAAGGGCTAAATCAATCAGATAGCTTGAGGCTATCCGCAGAAAATACACCAGCGATGAAAAAATTCTCCTCATCCAGATACCGGTTAAAAGTAACCATTGTGAAAGAAAAAACCTGCCCTGGCTGAGATGTTTTTGGACAAAAATACGCATGGCCTGGTAGAAAAGTTTCTGCTGATCGAAGGGAGCCTTGCGCGCGCTCATCCCTTTATAGTGGATGATTGATGTGGCAGGAAGATATACTATTTTCCAGCCTTTGTTATGAATCCGGTAACACCAGTCCAGATCCTCGCCGTACATGAAAAAATTCTCATCCAAAAGACCGGCTTCATCGACGGCTTTTTTCCGTACCATCATAAAGGACCCGGAGATGGCGCCTACTTCGGCAGTACTGTTTTCATCAAGATAGGTAAGATGATAAGAACCAAACAGACGGGAACGCGGAAACAGACCCGAGAGACCGATTACCCGGGAGAAGGCGGACCAGGGAGTGGGGATACTACGACGGCAGGCTTTCTGCAAAGATCCGTCCGGATTGAGAATTTTACAGCCTACTACTCCAACATCTGGATTATCCCTGAGATAATCCAGACAGACTGATAGTGTATCTGCACCGATGAGTGTATCTGGATTGATCAGACAATAGAAATCTCCACTGGCCAGCTGCATCGCCTGGTTATTCGCCCGGGCAAATCCGGCATTTTCTTCATTCTCCAGCAGGATTACCTCAGGGAAAAGACGTCTCACCATCTCCACGCTTCCATCAGTGGAATCATATACATCAATGCCGGTCCGCCATGCATGAGGAC
>CAZUMH010000154.1:0-4403 GCA_964621645.1 uncultured bacterium | reverse complement strand
CGCTGAATTCCAGCCTGACATTGGTATTGCCCATTATGGATGCTCCCGTAAGGGAAGGGCTCTCGGTATCAGGCGGATTCCACCCGTACTGTACCTGACTGTAAGCCGCTATCTCATTCTTGTTGTCGGAGGCATCCTGAACTCCATCGACGGTAAGGATATATTGGCCTGTAGCATGTTCAGACGCCTCCAGAATGACTTGAATCTGTCCAGTGAGGAGAAGGGCGTTCTCTATCTGGATTCCGTTATTGATGGCATAGTGGGAAACATCGGAAGCGGTGGTCTGATCCATTGATTCGCTGAAGGTCACGATGAGATGAGTCTGATCCTGCAGCACTGCCGATACAATCGTCGGTGCCTTATCATCCTGCTGCTGATAGCTGTAGTCAGCGCTTGTATTGGGAAGAATCAGATTCCCTGCAGCTGATCCATCTTTAATATTATTTACCGTGACGGTGTAGGTTCCAGGGTAGTGAGAACTGGTCTGCAGCAGTACCTGGGTGCCGTCATAGTTCAGCATAGCCCGTTCAATCACGATGTTTTTATTTATGGCGTAATTTTCAGTGGCCTCCGCCGAAACACGGTTCAGGGGTTCATCGAATACGAGTTCAACTGCATTTTGATTTACAAAAAGGGCGTTCACCAGCTTGGGACGCTGGTTATCCGCTGGAATAAACGTGAACTGTGTCTGCGTATTGGCGGCGACTGTATTGGGCGCGGCAGCCTGGTCTCGGACATTGTTGACGGTTACCGTATAGGTCCCGCGCGGCATTGCGGAAGTTTCCAGGAACACCTCGGTACCGGCCTGGCTCAGACTGGCGCTCAGCACCTGCACACCCTGATCAATGGCGTAGTTGCCGGCATTCTGCGCCGAAGCCGCCTCCAGCGGTTCACTGAATGATATTTCCACCGTCTGATCCCCATGACTTTCGGCTCTCATGATGGAGGGTGGTGTCTGGTCGATAACAGGTGTTGAAAAGACAAGGCTGTTCTCGCTGTCAATCGTATTGGCCGGTGAGGCCAAATCCGTCACTCCTGTTACGCTGACAGTATAATCGATACTCGTCTGCTGGGGAGTGGTAGCCAGAAAAACAATCTGGCGTGAGGCATCCAGAGTGGCTGATAAGACAGCGAGCGCCGGTGTAAAGCTGTAATTGGTCTCGGTCTGGGCACTGTTCTGCTCCAGTGGTTCACTGAAGGAGAGTTTCACGACTGTATTCCCCATCACTTCCGCGTCTGTCAGTCGGGGTGGAGTAACATCCTCTGCCTGGTAGGTGTATTCCATTTCTATATCGGAAGGAATAACATTCGGTACTGTGGCCCTGTCCATGATACTGTGTACAGAAATTCGGTAGCTCTGATTCGGCTGGTGGGCTGTTGTCTGCAGATAGACGCGGTCCAAATTCGTTCCTACTAAAGAGGCGCTTTGTATGGTCGGTCCCGAAATAATATTATAGTTACTAATATTCTCGCTGCTTGTCCGTTCCAAAGATTCGTCGAAGACCAGTTCGATCAGATCGGCTCCATGCATGACAATGTCAAGCAGTTGCGGCGGCTCTGTGTCGGGAGGCGTGTAGGAATAGGCAACTGTCGTATTGGCCGCGATGGCATTGGGGGGATCGGCCTTGTCCATGACATTATTTATTATGATCTGGTAATCACCAGCGGAATGGTTCGAAGTTTCCAGGATTACCACCTTGCCGCTGATATCAAGGGTGGCATTCTGCACCTGGATGCCCCCGGATACGCCATAGTTTGCCTCGCTCTCCGCGCTGGTTCGTTCCATCGTTTCGTTGAAGGTAATCTTGATAATTTGAGGACTGGTCACTTCACAGCTGACCACCTGGGGCGGTGTATTATCCGGAGGGGTATATTCATAATCAAGAGCAGCTGAAGAAATAGTGTTTGAAGGCGAAGCATCGTCACCCACATTGGTAACCGTTATCGTATAACCGCCGCCGCTGTGCACCCCGGTACTAAGAGTCACTATCGTGCCATCCGGATTAAGTGTCGCTCCTGTGACAGCCACTGTGGGAGTAATTGTATAGTTGTCGATGGTTTCGGCCGCGGTTTTATCAAGCGGCTCGCTGAATTCCACGGTCACCGATGTGGCGGATACGGCCCGGGCCGCTATCAATCGCGGCGGAGTGGTGTCAGCCGATTGCCAGGAATACTGACTCTGGGTATTGGCCGTTATGGTATTGGCCGGCGAGGTAACGTCTTTTACATTATTGACGGTCAGTGTATAGGTCTGTCCGGCCGTATGAGCTCCGGTTGAAAGATAGACCTTGGTAAAGGTTCCGTCAAGTGTGGCGCTGTTGATACCTACCGCCGGAGAAATAGTGTAATTGGCCAAATCCACAGCCGCGGTCTGATCCAGTGGTTCGCTGAAGATAATTTCCAGAAGATCATAATTCAGCAGCACTGTATTGCTGATCTCCGGTGGTGTTTCGTCATTCCCGGACCAGGTGTAGGGCACCTGGGTGGAGGTCATGGCGTTCGGGACCGTGGCCCTGTCTCGGACGTTGCTGACGGTAAGCTGATACGTCCCGTTGCCGTGCTGGGTGGTGTAGAGATAGACGGTCCGCTGATCAGACTGCAGTTCGACCCGCTGCACGACAATACCCTGATCGATTTGATAGTTGCCGGCCAGCTCGGCCGAGGACTGATCCACCGATTCGTTAAACACCACGCGCACCAAATCGACCATCTGGCACTGCACCAGAGATATCTCCGGCGCATCTTCATCCACGGCCGTCAGACTAAGTTCCGTGGAGTATCCGCTCTCATTTCCGTTGACGTCATAAGCGGTCAGACTGAAATAGTAATTGACCCCAGGCGTGAGGTCGGGGATTTCATATTCGAGTACATTTCCCACATCGATTATGTGGTTATAGAGTCGGGATGAGGTGCCGTAGTAAATTTTATATCCGCCCAGATCAGTTTCTGCATTGGCGTTCCAGGCTAATGTGATAGAAGATGCAGCGGCAAAGGCTGGGAGGAGCAGAACTAAAATGAAAATGGTATAAAATCTTTTATTGATTTTCTCGGTCATACTCCGAAACCTCATTATGGTAGTTTCTCTTGACCGCTTACATTTGCAAAGCATATACCAGTAAAATCGCAGGACTATCTTACATATTGATATTATTTATCTTAGATTGATAACTATTCTCCTGTTATCCATACCGAATCCCCCACTTTACGGCAATATTTTCCTGTCATGGTTTGGAACCTTTTTCCTTGGCAGTGAATATATTAGAAAATATTTGACAAATAAGGATTTATCTTGTAACTTATTTTTCGATTTTTATGAGAAAAAGCAGAAAGGGAATGGTGCCGCGTGAAAATCACCCTGGCTCAACTCAATCCTACCATCGGAGATTTCCAGGGAAACCTGAAGAAGATGGAATCAGTGCTCTTGAATGCCGCATCGAAAGGAGCGGAATTGGCTCTCTTCACTGAGCTCTTTCCTTCCGGCTATCCCCCCAAGGACTGGCTCATAAAGCAGTCCTTCCTGCGGGACTATGAGGCTGCGCAGAAACAGATTCTGGAGCTGTCGCGTCAGGTACCTGAAACGGCTGTTCTGTATGGCGGAGTGGAGCATATTACCCAGGGAACCGGGAAACGACTCTACAACTCCGCCCTGCTGGTTCAGAATGGAAAGCTTCTATTCACCCAGCGAAAGACATTACTCCCGACGTATGATGTCTTTGACGAGGCCAGATATTTTCAGAGAGCGAATGAGATCGATGTCATCGAATTTGGCGGAGAACGGCTCGGTATTACCATATGCGAGGATATCTGGAACGAGGCCGAAACGTTTAGGGACCGGCTGTATACATTGGATCCCGTTGAGGTTCTGGCCGGCAAGAATACCACGCTTATAATAAATATCTCCGCCTCACCCTTCGGCATCGGCAAAGAGACAATACGCTATAATCTGCTGCATAACCACGCCCGCAGACATGCCGTCCCCTTTATTCTGGTCAATCAGGTTGGAGCCAACGACGAACTCATCTGTGACGGTAACAGCATGGTGGTGGATGAGAAGGGACGATTGCGCTTAATGCTGCCAGCTTTTCAAGAAGCCGTGGAGACCATCGATACGGCACAGTTGCCCGCCGCCAGACCTTTTAAGGCGCAGGGGGATGTAGCGTCTGTCTATAACGCTTTGATTCTTGGTCTGAGGGATTATGCCGTTAAATGCGGATTCGCATCCGTGATTCTGGGTCTTTCTGGAGGGATCGATTCGGCTCTGACATGCTGTCTGGCCGCTGCCGCTCTGGGGGCTGATAAAGTTGAGGCCGTGTATATGCCCTCCCCCTATTCCTCACCGGAAAGCGGTGAAGACGCAGCAGCCCTGGCCCGGAATCTGGGCTGCCATTTCAGGACCATCCCTA
>CAZUMH010000153.1:0-4495 GCA_964621645.1 uncultured bacterium | reverse complement strand
CAAATGGAAAAATGAAAGAGACCCGCAACGGCGATGTCAAATGCAGACTTGGGTTGAGCCTGTCGAAAAACCCAATGATTTTCCATTTTATCTGTTCTGTCAAGCTTTTCAGCCGGTTCTATAGTATCATTGATGAAATAACTATCCCGAGATTCGCATCCAGGTTTCTAAAAAGCCTTCTATCCTTCATCACTTTACGCAAACCCGGCCCCAAAATTCACGATCTTTTCAATGTTGTGTATCATGCAGAATAATAACCACTGAACATTAACCTTGGATTGCCCTCGCACTGTAAATCGATCCAGTCTCTTCTGAGTCCGGATATTAGCAAAAACAGGCTCAACTATCGCGAGACGCCTTTCGTATCGTTCCCGACCTTTCTCTGAGTCAATTTTCTTGATCATCCGGCCAATTAAATCCTCAGGAGGATAACCCAAATCAATAGCAAGATATTTTCGCTTTGCCGTTGGTGCAGGCATACAACGTCTTTTTAACCGGCACTTCTCACACACGCCCTCTTGTGCGCCATAACGCTTGTAATTTTTCAACCCGATCTTTGCATGCCGGGCCCTCAGGGTCAGTCTCGTGCCTCCCGGACAAAGATAACTATCACTTTTCTCTTCGTATTTGAAATCTTCCAGCTTGAACAACTTCCGCTTTTTCCTCGGTTTGTATCGCCCCTGATTCTTGAACCTCGGATCTCTTTTCCTGAAGTAGGGATCAGGGATATAAGCATCGAGTTCTTCGTCTATGCATTTCTTCAGGCTGGCAGTGCTGTTATAGTTACTGTCTGCAGTCAGCTCTTTTCCTTTAAAATATTCTTCGCCAAGACCAATGGCTTTTGTGTTCTCTTTTGCCCCATCAATCATGCTGATCACATGCTGGTAGTCCTGACCTTTGCCGGAAGCTTCTGCGTGAATGACGACCTGATGTTTATCATCCACCAAAGCCTGACCATTATAACCCTGTATAGTGCCGTGCATGGTGGCCATCTTCACCGAATCATTGTCCGTAACATTGCTCTTGAGTTCTTTGTTACCTCTCGTGCTTATTTTTGGTTCATTCTCTTTTAAAAATCGACCTATTTTTTCAGCACGTCTCTTCAGCCTTCCGATCTGCTGCGCTTTGTGCTGATAATCCTTTCCATCTCCATCGTCTTTGTCTTTCTTGTCTTTTGCAATCTGCTTTTTGATCAATCTTTCTACTCGTTCCTCCAGCTTTTTCTTCTTGTGGTCAAGCTCGGCAAAGGTGCCACTCATCTGTTTGGATGCAACCGACGGCAGTTTCAGCCCGTCAAGGGAAAACGATGTGCCGCCCAAAAGACCTTCTTTTTCACAGACCAGAAGAATATCGCGAAAAACGGACAGTATCAAATCCTGCATGGATGAAACAAAATAAGCAATGGTGCTGTGGTCCGGCGCCTGGCCGCAGGCCATGGCCATGAACGTCACATTCTCACGACAGGCACGCTCCAGCTTGCGGGAATGGATGATACCACGGGAATACCCGGTCAAGATGACTTTGAGCAGGATTCTTGGGTCATAGCCGGGCCGGCCTTCATAATCATTTTTAAACCTGGCTTCAAAACCGGAAAGATCAATCTCATTGTCAACCAGATAGTGTATCGCAAATTCCAAAGAACCCGGTACCAGCTGGTCGTGCAGATTTATCGGCACCATGATCGTTTGATCGTAGTTGTATGATTTGAATTTCGGCATTGAACTTCCCCTAATAGATTGGAATTAAAGGAAGTTATTAAATTATTATCAATTTATCAAGTATAAAAATTTGTCTCAATTTACAGGTTTTTCGACAGTCTCGTTAGCCAATTTATCTTAATAATAACATTTTCCTTGTCTCGTTAAATTCCCCTGCTTTCATTGTATAAAAATATAGGCCGCTGGATACATCCTGATCTGCCCTATCCTTGCCACTCCAACCAATATTATACCGGCCAGGCATACAATAATCGGCATACAATATTTTAACTGTTCTGCCAAGAATGTCATAAATCTGGATTTTAACTTGTATCGGTTCAGGCACTTCAAAATGAATTGTCGTATGTGGATTAAATGGATTGGGATAGTTCTGGAGGACTGAAAATTCTTGAGGAAACAGAGCATCTTCATCGATTCCTGTCAGAACAGTTGGACTGGACTCTCCATAGCTGTTGTAGGCCGTTACCTTAAAATCATAGGGACCATTTCCTGTCAGTCCTGTGATACTGCATGATTGGCTGTTGCTTGATAAATACCTCCAAACTGAATATTCAGTCGTATTTTTTTCCTTATATTTAATGATATAACCCCGCTCATTGGTTGCGTTATCTTGCCACCGGAGATCAATTTGCTGATTTGTCGTATGAACGGATTCAAGTTCTGTGGGAGCCGCAGGGGGAACCGACTCAATGGCGGCCTTGAAACCCAATACACGATCAGAATCGGAAAACTCATTTACCCATAAGTATTCACCGTCAAACCATATAGCCCTGGGCGTGTCCATCTTGCTTCTTGTATAGCCCGCAGTGGTGGTTTCAAAATCCGGTTGCCCAATCACAACATCAAATACCTGCTCTGAATGAGTTGGAAATTCATTATATATCAATACTCGGTGATTTGAAATGTCACTGAGAAACATTTTATCATCATGAATCATCACATCTATTACACCGGCCCCATAATTTTCCAACAACCGCATATCTGGCATATCATCCGCAGAATCAGGAATTTGATTCCATATCCAAACACTGTTGTTTGCAGCGACACATAAACGTGTACCATCCGTTGCAATCCCTCTTGCCCAGGCATTCAGCGGCATGATAATATCAGGTTGGCGGGGATCAATTTCTGTCGGCATCGTATGCCAAATTAAAAGATGCCCCACTTGGTTTTCCGGCCCCCAATGAATGACAAAAAGCTGATTGCCATAAGCTGTCAGCGAGCCCTCTTTATTGCGGCCAAGTTCAAGATCGCCGAATTTCCAATTTTGAAACAATGTATAATCGGGGAAGGTAAAATCTTCGGTTGGAATGGTATTCCAGAAGTGAATTCCTTTGCCTCCATCCAGGGCAATCATTCGATTGCCGTCACTCCAGATGCCGTTCAATTCTTCCAATATATGATAATCTTCATACCGTCCAAGCTCATAATAATCAAAATGATCAATAAGCACATCGGCTGCTTCACCATCATGTTCTGGAAGATCTTCATGGATTAAAATACGTTGGTTAATACAGGAAATTAATAATTGCTTGCCAGTAGACACCACACTGCTTGGATAGGGTAATCCTGTCGGTCCGGTTAATCGATCGGTATAAAAATCTTCCTGACCGAGAAGAATATCCGGTTCGGGGCAATCAGTTGTAGGGATGTTATGATACACTAAAACGCGCGATTTGGGAAACTCTGTAATATACAGCGAATTCCCATCATAGCACACTCCAGTTGAATATTGAACAAAAGAAATATCCGGTGCTTGATTATTTACTGTAGGAAAAACATTCCACACATATACACCGCCGCCGGCTAAAAACAATTTATTGTCGTGAATCCAAACATCTCCACGATGAACATCCAGGTAGGGCTTCCCTTCAAATGAAGTAAAATCCTTTTGTCCTAAAACCAGATCCGCATCCTGGCCGTTTTCAGTAGGGGGCGTATTCCAAATTAAAATCCGTTGATATTGGAATTCTGTCACGGCAAGTCGCGTACCGTCACTGTAAACACCTTGAGGCACTTGAAAATTCCATCGCAGCGGTTCATTCGGGCTTGAATCAAAGAAATTTTTATCACCCAGAACCAAGTCAGGCTCCTGATTCATAACCGTCGGAAATCCGAACCACGCAAGCACTCTCCCCCCGAAAGTACTGGCGACATACAGCCGGTTTCCGTCAAAGCATACGCCCCAGGGGCCGATGATGCTTTCCTTATAACCGTTATCTCGGATTGTATTGAAATCCGGTTGTCCCAGGACCAGATCCGCGGGCTGCCCATTCTGAGTTGGAATACTGTTCCAGAGGAGTACACGATTATTCTTTGTATCACCAACAATAAGGTGCTCGCCGTCGGAAAACACACAATAGGGATAGTTCATTTTATCTGATCCCAGGCCTGATTCGATGGATGAGAAATCAGGCTGTCCTATCACCACATCGGCTGGCTGGTTAGTGGTTGTGGGGATCGCGTTCCATATAAGTACTCGGTTATTCCTCGTATCCGCTACAAAAAACCGTGTGCCATCACTCATGGATTTTCCCGGATATTTTAACCCGGAGGCATTTGCGCCATCTGTATCACCTCCAAGAATAATTGATGCCTCTTGACCTGTTTGGAAATATTGGTTTTGAGAAAATAAACAATAAGAGCGAAACAAACAAAGAATAATGCAAAAATATATATTTACTTTCATTGAACCGCCCTTTCAATATAAATTGTACATTGGCATTGAGGTAGGACGGCCAGTTACCCGGCCGCCCCCTCGCAGATCCCTGCATGCG
>CAZUMH010000152.1:0-4752 GCA_964621645.1 uncultured bacterium | reverse complement strand
CATAGAATAATGAGAAAAGAGGTGATTCCGTTAAACGAAGTATAGTAAATAAATTATTAAGAAAACGCAAGGGAATTCTGCCTGGAACGGTGGGCCGGTGAGGCGGATATAGGGCGATTACCCTACGCAAAAGCCCAATATCGCCATCCATGACTCTTTCATTATGTCTATCCCAAGATCGGTAGTCAGAAACAGATGCCGTTAATCAGTGACAATGGTAAAGATAAACGTTCCGCCGGGTTGAAATATGCGTCGGTATTGTGACATTACTTGCTCAATTTCAAAGATGATGGATCGAGACCCACCCTGCTGAATTTGGTTTTTATGCCATTGGGCGCTTAATTTGGTTTTGCCCAAAAAACATCCGGATTATTAGTACATTTAGGATGACTCAGAGCTGTCCTTGGAATAATTCCTTTATATTCTACAGGTAATAATAAATTGCTTTTACTTTCCCCATCTGCTTCAGACCAACATTGAAATGCATAAAGATTCTTTGCCATATAATTATAAAGATAATTTTCTTTTATAATAGAAATTTTGTGATTCAAATTTGCATCAGGATTTAATATGAGTGGTCTATCATTTACAAGACGTTCCCTAACTTCAGAAATACTCAACAACTCCCCATTTTCATTCATTACGTAAGCGCAATTGGTTGGATCCATCCATAGCCATTTATTTAGTGTATTCGAATATACTGCGATTATTGAGTGACATTCCTGATCAGTTGAATCTTTGGGCAAGCATATGACCTGCCGTGATTTATAACCCAGTGCAGCATAACAATCACATAAAACCCATGTTAAAGCACCGCAATGCATTGTACTCCCATTGTCAAT
This sequence comes from uncultured bacterium, assembly GCA_964621645.1. Classification (GTDB taxonomy): domain Bacteria; phylum Zhuqueibacterota; class QNDG01; order QNDG01; family JAGLOF01; genus CAZUMH01. Next base: position 3,910 of record CAZUMH010000152.1, on the reverse strand, counting down.
ACATTTGGTCATCAAATCAGCTATTCCATTAAATTTGGGCACATCCTTTGTCCCATCATACGGGAATGTATTATGAACCCAATAGAGTATGTCTATGAATTTTAAAATTTCATTACCTGTCCCAGCAATTGAATCTAATTTGAATTTGTTTCTTATTAATACAAGATTCGAATCATCAGCCGATTTATACTTGAATTTATTAATTGGCCTATTATCAGAAAAGTTATATACTCCTCCATTTTTCAATATTTTCAAATAACTGGGTTTATATTTTACTTGGGTATATGCAGAATCCTTATCATTTAATAAAATAATAAAGTTATACGTCTTATTTGGATTGATTTCGAATGAGATTGAATCCATATCAGTATAGAAAACGACTTTTTTATTTTCATTAGTGGAAAAGTAGATGTCTGGTTTTAATTGTGGAGAAATTTTCCACGCCGCTTTTCTAAATGTCTCTCCGTCTCTAATATCTACTATGTTTGATGTCGCTTTTATAATTGGCAGGAGATTCTGAGCAAATGAAGACTGAACTATCATAAAAATTGTAATCAATAAAAGAGGTCTTTTTTTCATAATGTAATCGTCCTTATATTTGTATTTGTGAATGTGTTATGTAGCATGTAGGGTGGATCAAGACCCACCCTGTCCGACGAATACTAAACCTGTACAATTTAGTCCCGACTTGTCGGGATGCTTAACTTTTATCGTAAGCACGGTTTGCAAGTTGATTTATTAGAACAACTACCTTAAACAAATTAACCGAAACGGAACAACTAACACCAAAATTTTCAAAATGCCAAGTGCGAAAACTGCGTCCGCTTGATTGGCGGATTATATATAATTGTTTGTCCAGAATCTATTAATTAATGAATTATTGTCACTCAAAAGTCCATCGTTTCGTATTTTGACTATCACTTTTTAATTTTTTAATAATTGCTTCTTTTGTAGGTTCACTTATTCCAAACCATTTCTCAACACTTGATTTTGTCATTACAGCACGTCTATTCAATTCCTTAACATATTCGTCTGTAAGAATATCATAAAACAAGTACTCTCCCATTTCAGAAGCTAAAGGTCCTAAGAAAATGTAAGCATCATAATTATTTTCAAAATTACCGGTTTCTTTGTCGTAAGTAATTTCATAGAGACCATCAAAAGGCTCTTTACCAAATGGACTTCCTTTTAATTTAAAAGCTATCGGTCTATTTCCAGATTTTGCAAAAACGGAATCAAAAAGTCCGTTTCTAATTAATCCGTGAATTGTACCGTCATTACTAATTATTGGGCAATGTTGAAATATTGAGAAAACTTTTTCGGGAGAAAATATTTTTGATAGTTGAGCTGCTGCTGTTGGTTTTGATTCACTTTTGGGTCTTCCTACTCCGAAGCCTGGAACAGGTGATTTAAAAGCGTGGCCAATACCCACAATAAACAAATTATTTCTTTTATCTTTTTTGGTTAAGATCGTTTCCGAAATAATCTTAGCCATTCGTTCATTTCTGTCAATGCTGTCAAAATGTGCTTTCATTTCTTCATAATTTTTAAATGATTTAAAAGGTCTTGGTTCATCTGCGCACACAACTTTTACTCTTTTTTCTTCAGGCAGAGTTTTGTTCAATTTCCACATTGCTATTAAAAATTCATACATCCCTCTATCATACCAGCCGTTTATTTGAACATCGCGGAAAATATTTAGAATTATTTCTGTATTTATTTTTTTATTGGCAAAAAATTTATCAAGCTCATTTTGCTTATCAGAGGAAAGTTCCATAAAAACAGTCCCAACTTTTTCAGCAAATTTTGGACTAATGATTACACTTTTCATTAAATCCCAGGATGTTTTGCGTCTATGTACTTCTCCATATACAACAATTTTATGACTTTTTAGTGCATCTAGAATAAAATCTTTTGGCGCTTCTCCGTTATTCTTTAAATAATTAATAAATGAAAATGTATCTGTTGACGTTGATGTAAGTTCTTTAATCCGAGGTATAAAATTTAAAAAATTATTACACTTACTCTTAAATACTTCTTTTGCATCATTTAAATCCTTTCCAAGGTCTTCGCCGGCGTTTAGCCAGTTACCTTCTTCATAACTTAAATATGTAATTATGCACATAGGTTCGGCATAATCGGTTATAACTCCCGCAATCGAATCTTTATAAACGATAATTTCTCTGATCTTTGTATTTAGTAATTTCTCTACTTTCTTCTTATCTACATCAATGACGGGAGAATTCGGTTTAGAGAAATATCCTTTAAAACGATATGTATTTACAGCTTGATATAATCCTTGTTTTCCCTCCGATTGTAAATATTTGAAAGTAATAAATGAATTTAGAGGTGAATTTAAATCAAACTTATTCGGATATTCATTTACTTGTTTATTGATAGCATTTATTACAAAATCATTTTCAGCATTTTGAGCATAGGTGATTTCACCCATCACTATTAAAAATACCCCGATGATTAATACATTACGTTTCATTGATTGCATTAAAAATTCCTCAAATTTTAAAAATAGTGGGTCAAGACCCACCCTGTTGTCTTTAAAGCCGGGAGTCGTGCCACCCGGTGATTTTTTATTTTTTTTCTAGTATGGCCACCCGTCCGAAATAAGCAATACTAAATTTTCTGAAAAATGAATACCGTATTCCAAAATAGCAATTCTAATAATCCCATAATACCTGCCAATCCTAAATCATCACAAACAGTAGTACTGGTTTTATATCAGCCCAAGAAGAAAATTTTTCACACATTCTCCAAGAACCTCAATGTTGTAGCCGCCTTCCTGGCAGACTAATGTGGGTATTCCCAGAGACTGAAATTGTTTGCCGATTGCAAAGTAATCTTCCGTGCGAAGTTTGAAACCACCTATCGGATCTCTTTCATGGGTATCAAAGCCGGCGGCAATAATAAGGTATGCAGGATTAAACTTACGAATTTCAGAAAAAATACAATCTAAAGCAGCGCTGTATTGTTCCAGTTGTGTACCCTTGGGTAAAGGCTCATTATTATTTGTCCCTACAGCCTGACCTTTCCCTTTTTCGACGGCATAACCCCAAAAGTACGGGTACTCATCCTCAGGATCACCATGAATAGATGCGGTAAATACAGATTTAATATCATTAAAAAACTCCTGTGTTCCATTTCCATGATGGTAATCTATATCAACAATTGCAACTTTACCTTCAGGCAATAAATACTCCGCTGCAGTCGCCACATTGTTAAAGTAACAATAGCCGCCAAAGACACGAGGTCCTGCATGATGTCCCGAAGGTCGGCACAAGGCATATACTGTTTTTTCAAGTCCGTCGCGGATCAATTCCGCGCCTGTTAAGGCCGTTTCAGCAGATGCTCGTGCAACTTCGTAGGTTTTTCTTTTAATGGGTGTAACTGCATCGGTACACCATATCCCGCCCCAAAGGGGTGAATCCGATTTTTTTCTGAGATGGGCGCCTTCGCCGGGGAAAAGATCGGGATAGAACTCCTCATCATCATTTTGTAAAGTTAATGCCGTATTTCGAATATAGTCATGGTAGGGGTGCAGCCGGGTAATAAGACGATCCGGAAAAGATTTTGCAGTAAGGAAATCAAATCGTTCATCTGAACGAAGAGACTTCTTTATGCATTCGACGCGTTGGGGCGTATCTTTTACTTCGTAGGTTTCGGGGCCAAGTTGATACTTCCAATATGGATTGTGCAGACTATCGTTATATTTCTCAATTACTTTCATGGATTGTTCTTCCTTTATTTAATAGCTCGATAATACGTTCATGAGGAACCGGCGGGCACCAGCGGCGCTCACGTCCATTCATTCCGTTGGAGCAGAAAATTGCGTTTATGACTGCCTCTTCAGTCGCTTCGATTACGGTTTCATAAACCAGGTTGATATGATGATCCG
>CAZUMH010000151.1:0-4781 GCA_964621645.1 uncultured bacterium | reverse complement strand
TATATTCACGTGATTGTGATTATTTTCACAAGCACATAATTAATGCCGACACTCATGAAAAATATCATCCCAAAAGAGACCATCAGCCGACTTTTTACTTATTTCAGATCAATGCTCTGTTTTAAAAAAGTAGGAAAGAGCAGCGTTTCTTCATTCGAAATATCCCAGTTGTGTAATATTAATCCGGCAATAATAAGAAAAGATTTCTCCTACTTCGGCGATTTCGGAACCAAAGGGGTGGGATACAATGTCGATACACTAATCGACGAAATCAAGAAGATTTTAAAACTGGATCCCGCTTCCATGGTGGCCCTTGCCGGTGTCGGCAATATTGGCAAGGCGCTGCTTTCTTACCCGAATTTTGAAATGGAAGGATTCAAAATTGTGATGGCGTTTGATCGAAATCCCAAGAAGATTGGAACCAGTATTCACGGAATCACCATTGAACATATTGATGAAATGGAAGAACGGATCAAATCAGAAAACGTTCAAATCGGCATTTTATGTGTTCCGGAGGTGGTGGTACGTGAGGTTGCGGAAATGATGGTAAATGCTGGGATTAAGGCGATTCTTTCCTTCGCGCCGTGTCAAATTGTTATGCCGCAAACTATAGAAGTGACATGTATTGACTTGAGCACGGAACTGTCAAAATTAGCTTATTACTCCTATAAAAATAAATAGCTTTTTCAAAATCATTTGGTGAATTAATCAACGAAAGGAACCTTTCATGTCAGGGGAAAAGGCGAAAGGATTGATTAAAAGCTTTTTTTATCTTTTTATTATATTAGTGGCCGCCTGGATTCTTCTTACTCGTTCATTTCATTTTCAGGAGTTGGGGACGGGTATTGCGATCAGTTTTGTTCTGTCACTGTTTTTATGTAAAAATTACATAAAACTCGGCCTGCCCCCGCTGAGCGCGAAACGAATCGTCTATTTTATCGCGTATCTTTTTATCCTCTTTATAGAAATCATAAAAGCAAATTTTGATGTGGCATATCGGGTCATTCATCCAAAAATGCCTATTCACCCGGGTGTCGTCATTATTAAAACCGCCTTGAAACAAGATATCGCAAAACTGATATTGGCAAACTCCATTACACTAACGCCCGGTACATTCACCCTGGATATAAAGGGGAATCAGCTTCTCATCCATTGGATTTTTGTCCGTTCAGAAAATAGTGAAGAAGCAACGAAATATATCGGTGAGAGATTTGAAAAATATCTAAAGGTGATATTCGCATGAGTGAATCAATTATGTGTCTTTTTTTGGCTCTGATCGGCGCGGGATTTGTGTTCAGTATCCTGCGAATGCTGATGGGGCCTACTGCTTCTGACAGGGCCGTTGCTGTTGACACCCTTACCACCACTGTTGTCGCTCTGCTCGTATTTTTGGGATTTATCTTCGACAGGTATATTTATCTGGACGTCGCGCTAGTCTATTCTTTACTGGCGTTTGTTGGACTGGTCGCCCTCGCACGCTTTCTTGAAGGGGGAATATAAATGGCATTATTCGGGATTATAGTTATTGGAATCGGCGTCTTTTTCCTCATGCTTGGAAATTTTGGCATCCTCAGGTTACCAGATGTTTACAATCGGATTCAGGCGGGAACAAAGTGCACCACTTTTGGCGCTTTTTTTACCATTATCGGGGTAGGCATTTTACAGCCTGAATGGTTTTGGAAGTGTTTGTTGATTGCCGTTTTTATTCTGGCAACCAATCCGATTTCCAGCCACGCTATTGCAAGAGCATCAAAAAGATCGGGTGTGCCGCTTTGTAGTCAAAGTGTGGTGGACAAGTCGAAGGATTTTGAGGGATATGGGGAGGAGACATGATCATTATCGCTTCTCTTTTGGTTGTCTTGATGCTGGTTTCTGCGATTGCAGCGTTTGTTTATAAAGATCTGATCAGTGCTGTGATCGCGAGCTGTATGGTCAGTTTGATTGCGGCCGTTCTTTTTTACCTTTTACAGGCTCCGGATGTGGCCATGGCAGAAGCGTCCATTGGTGCTGCGCTGGTCTCTGCCGTTTTTATCATAGCCATTAAACGAACAAAGAGGTATGAAGAGTGAGAAAGTTCATTGGAGTAATACTATTGTTTTTCATTGCCTGGGGATTAATAATAACCCTGAAAAAAATCCCTTTTGGAGAACAGAAAACCAAGGTTGGCAGATACTATATAGAAAAAGGGGAAGAGGATACCGGGGCTTCAAATATTGTGACTTCCGTTGTTGTGGGGTATCGAGGTTTTGATACGCTGGGTGAAGTGACGGTGCTTTTTTTGGCGGCGATTGGATTAGGTGCAGTGCTGGCTACAATTCAGAAAAAAGCCAAAAGGAAAGTAACCGAGGCAAGTTTGATTTTAACCACAGGGTGCCGATTTCTATTCCCCCTGATTCTTCTTTTTGGATCGTATATTTTTATTCATGGACACCTGACACCTGGAGGGGGTTTTCAAGGCGGTGCCATTATTGCTTCCGCCTTTGTGCTGGTGTATCTGGGATGTCGGGGAAAACGAATTAATAAAGCCGGCCGTAATATTGCAGAATCACTGGGCGGATTAACCTTCGTTGTAATCGGATTGATTGGACTCGCATTAGGCGGACATTATTTTCTGTCGAATTTTTTGCCGAAAGGGGAATTCAACACGTTGTTCAGTGCGGGCATTATTCCCATAATCTACATCGCTATTGGATTTAAAGTTGGTTCGGAATTAAGTGGGATTATCGACCAGCTCATGGAGGAAAGTTGATGATTACATTTTTACAGAACTATATTTATTATATTGGAGCATTTGGTCTCATATTAATAGGCCTGTTTATAATGCTTTCAAAGCGCAACCTGATAAAAGTGATCATTGGAATAAGTATTCTTGAGACAGGCGTCAATCTATTCATCATTTCGGTGGGGTATATAGAAAAAGGAACGGCTCCTATTTTCTCAAAAGCAGGATTGGATGTCGAAAAAATGGTCGACCCCGTTCCACAGGCTCTGGTCCTCACGGCGATTGTTATTGGATTGGCTGTTCTTGCTTTGGCATTATCTTTGGCCATACGACTTTACAACCATTACGGAACACTTAATTTACAAAAAATCAAAGAACAAAGATGGTAACCATCAATTACAATAGGTTGTAAATTAGGATAAAATAACATGAATGCAATGATTGTTTTAAATCCGGTCGTTTTGATTGCGGTACCTTTAGGTCTTGCTTTTTTGGTGCCCTTATTAGAGTTGATATCAAAAAAAATAGTCAAATGGATTCCGGTTGTCGGCTTTCTTTTTAATTCCGTGATTGCTGTTTCACTCCTGCCCCGGGTGCTGAAAGAGAGTATTATTGTTAAGATTGGAGGTTTTTCGCCTCCTTTTTGTATAAATCTTTTCGTAGGTCCGGTTGGAATCATATTTTCTGTTTTAATTTCAATCACCGGCTTTCTGGTAGCGATTTACGCTTTGAAATATATAAAGGAAGGGGCAGAACAAAAGTATCATATGCTTTACCTGCTGCTGCTCACTGGAGCCATAGGCGTTGTGCTTACCGGAGATATTTTTAATCTATTTGTCTTTTTCGAAATTCTCTGTATATCATCTTATGCCCTGGTCGCCTACCTGGGCAATAAGGCAGGTATCGAATCTTCCATCAAATATTTAATTCAGGGATCGATCGGCTCAAGCCTCCTCCTTATAGGAATCGGTTTACTGTACGGACAATTTGGCACTCTTAGTCTGGCGGATATTGCCAGCCACATTGGAACGGTACATTCTCCTTCCATATTCGTCCCCATGATTTTTATGATTACCGGTCTGGGTATTGAAGCGGCTATATTCCCTCTGAATGCCTGGCTCCCGGACGCACATTCCTCAGCGCCCTCATCCATCAGCGCTATTCTCTCCGGAATAGCAATCGAGGTGGGCCTGTATGCGGTGATTCGTGTTCTTTTCACCATATTTGGTGTTTCCAATTTCCTAATGTTTTTGCTCTTTTTGGGAATACTGACCCTGTTAATCGGGGAAATGTGCGCTTTCAGCCAGGAAAACATAAAAAGAATGCTGGCCTATTCCAGTATCGGTCAAATTGGTCTTATCGTCTTTGCGTTCTCAATAGCTTCTCCCTATGGCGTAAGTGGCGGTCTGTTTCAGATGATAAATCATACCTTAAGCAAGGTTTTGTTATTTTTGGCATCGGGTTTTATGATCTACAAAACAGGTTCCATGAAGATATCTTCTTTTGAAGGAATTGGTCGTACAATGCCGCTTACTTGTCTTCTTTTTACCATTGGTGCATTTTCTCTGATAGGATTACCTCCTTTTGCGGGTTTTGCCAGCAAATTTATGATAATACGGGCAGCACTCGCTCAGGGAGAATTGCTCTATACCATATTGATCGGTATTGTATTAATAGGCACAATAATAGAGGGAGCATATTTTTTCCGTATTATTCAAAGAATGTACTTTACGCATAGTAACGTAATTGAACAAAAAGGGGAATCACCTGTTGCTGGATTAATTCCCATGCTTATTTTCGCGTCCTTGATACTATTTATTGGTCTGTATCCCGCTTTCGTTTCCAAAATTCTGAATCCAGCCGCCTCAGAGCTTATAGATAAAATTGATTATGTAAGGAGTATCTTAGGATGAGTTTGGAGCTATTAATTGGTATCGCTTTTGGTGGTGCGTTTCTCACGTATATTTTAGGGAAGATATCATCTAAAATCCGCAATGGTTTTGCCGTACTGAACGCATCAGCATTGGTAGTTGCAACCGCGTTCTTTTACGGAAAGGAT
>CAZUMH010000150.1:0-4970 GCA_964621645.1 uncultured bacterium | reverse complement strand
TAATGATAATCGTTATCCGGTACGATTGGTAGCCCGCCTTCTGAAATTCGATGACTTATCTATTCTTCCGAAGTAATTCTATATTGAGCGGCTTCACCCCTACTGTAGCATTATTAACAATAATCTTCGCCCCTTTGGGATCGCTGTCGAACAGCACTTGCTGTTTTGTCGTGTTTATCATTGTACAACAAGAGAAATGCATCATAGCAAATAACAGCGCCATGAGGCATAGCAATGATTTTCTGATGATGTGCATGGTATCGTTCTCCAAACGGGATTGTTTATTTATACATGAAGGGAGCGAGTGGTTCTAAAAACTCATTTCCTATGTTTTAAGAAAAGGCCGCCCTTAGTCTGCATGCTGAAGATGCATTTTCACTATTAATCATTTAGAACTTTTTTTATGTGGGATAACTTTCTAACCCGATTGATAAATAAATATAAAATACCCCGGGAAAATCGGGATAATCCGAATGATTCACTTGATTGGAGATTGTCAAATTAACGCCCATAAAAACAGCTATATAATCTGACTCGGCATTGTATTTATGAATTATTCAGGCTAAATTACATACATGAATTGAAACACATACCCGGTAACCGGCCCTCTTATTTTCTCTATATCTTCAATGTCGATAAACATGTATTTTAATAAAAATCCTGCATCGATAATTAAATGTCTGCTGAGATTCAGATTGATGCCGATATTACAATTGATCCCCCAGAACGAATGCCTGGCATCGTAGTTATCAGCGAAAATGTCACCCAGGATTTCGACATAGGTCGCGGAACCGTGCTTGACGTCCAGGAATGAGAAATTTACTCCAGGCTGAACATAGAATTGTAAGAAACTTTCCTGAGGCAAAAATAAACGGAAGTCTATGTTCCAGACTTGCAAAAGCGCCTCGGATTGAATATGAGAATATTTTAAATCGTAAAAATCAGGACCATACCAATTTGTTCTATGAGTTGATCTGCTATAGTTAATGAGCATAATGACATTCGGGTACACGTTCTTCAGGCCGAGAGTCAACCCATACGCATTTCCGGGGGCCAGCTCGGGCAGGGGCCAGACAATGTGTTTGCCGGCCTTATATATGTATGTTCTGCCGTCTAGCCCATTGATATTGAAATTATTCGTATTATAGGTAATCCCGAAATAGAAATGATTTTCGTATCGATTGCGATACTGCGAAAAGACCGGAGCGGAAATTATCAACACGAATATCGCTGCCGTATATCGTAATTTCATGGCGGTTAACTCCTTTTATGGAAAACAAGAGTGTAAACGAGGCATATAATAAGATTATATTCCATACCAGCCGCCGACTTTTACCTGGCTGTTGTACCCCTGAACCGTCGCCGTTTTATATACTTCATCGTTAATATAAATTGTTGCTGTTAAAACGGGGGGTTGACCGTTAATATCATCATTGATTCTTTGCACAGCGATATAGACGATTGCATTGTCGGAATATTCCATGTACGTCACAGACCAGGGAATACTCTTTGTTGAATCAAGATAGGAATGTTCATAAAGATAGGTGATTTCCACTTCCCCTGCGGTTCCGGTGATTTCATAGTGAACATTTAACTCGTCTACAACAGCGGTTGGTTCTTCCTCGGCACAATTGAGAAATATGAAAAATACCAGTAACAGTAACGTAAGGTACTTCATTGTCATCACCTCGGTTATATTTTTCGGTATGAAATATTGCTGGATTGATCAGCCGGGTGGATTATTCTGAAAGAAACAATGTTTCGATTGGATCTCGGCACCCGAACCGTCTCTTCATGGATGAACGGGGAAAATCGCCTCTTCATGAGAGGTTGTCCTCCTGGTTCCACCAGACAATGATGTGCATGTAAACCGATGATTCTCGGCAGGGATGGAAGTAGATTAAAACAATTTTAATAGAATGTCAAGAGGAAAATGTGAAAAAAATGACATAAGTGGACCTGAAAAAGTGAAATAATCGTCAGTTTTAATGATTCGGGGCACAAATCAGGTGTCAGAGGAGCAGGGGAGGATGAGGTCGATGATAACATATGAATTCTCGATGTATTATATACTCCGTTCCAGGCCCCGGAGAGGAAAACGCCGGTCTTACTTTTCCCCTTGACTGCAGCCCCTAATTTTATTATCCTAAAGTATCCATCCACTTCCCAGCGATCTGAAGACATTTCCTCACGAACCAACGGATGCTCGAGATTTCCTTATCGCCTGTTTTGGAGGACAAAACAATGAGAGTGAAATCCCTATCCTGTCTCCTGGTGTCCGTTGCCAGTATGCTCACCGCATCCCTGCTCCGCGGACAGCCCGGGATCAGTATTGATCCCTCCGCACATGATTACGGTTCCGTTACCGTCGGAACGAACGCCTCACATGTATTTACCATCAGTAATACGGGCTCGTCGACGCTGATTATTTCTACAGTCAGTCTCGGCGGCGCTGATGCAACCCAGTTTACCATCACCGATCCGGGTGGCTCTTCCAGTGTCCCCCCCGCAGGATCGATATATATCACTGTACGGTTTAATCCTTCTCATAACGGATCGATGACAGCTTCGCTGATCATTTACAGCAACGCAGCCGGATCACCTCACAGCGCCTCTCTTATTGGTACCGGAAAGGCCTTTTCAACGAATCCAATCTCATATAATTTTGGTTCCGTGAGTGTGGGCGACACAGACTCAAAACAATTTACGATCACAAACAATGGCACTCATTCGATCACGATAATGTCGATGGTCGAATCGGGTGCTGATGGAGAACATTTTTCTGAAACCATCGGCAGCACCACAATCGCCGCGTCATCATCCACCCTGCTTACCGTATATTTCAGTCCCATATCCGCTGGAGCGAAAAGCATCTCCCTAACGCTCAATACAAACGATAGCAACGAACCGGCCACGATGATTCCTTTGAGCGGCACCGGACTGGCTCCGGATATCGACGTCAGTCCTTCTTCACCCTATGATTATCACAGCCACGATGTCGGAACACAGACCTTTCAGGTGTTTACGATTTCGAATACCGGAACTGTGGATCTGCACGTATCAAGCGTTACCCTTTCTGGTGGAATCGGCAGCGACCAGTTCAGCATCACCGACGACGCGGGAGGATCCTTCACGGTTTCGCCCGCGGGTTCGGAAACGATCACGGTGCGGTTCAATCCAACAAAATGGGGTGCATTCACCGCTTCGCTCCTGATCGCCAGTGACGATCCCGATGAAGCGACGCGGGAGATTACCCTGAACGGCACCGGCCTGGCCCCGGATATTGCCGTTACCCCCGTCAGTTACTATTACGGCACCATTGCCGTGGGCTCCTATTCATCCAAGGTGTTCACCATTTCCAATTCAGGCAACGTCAATCTCGATGTCTCCTCGGTAAGCCTCTCCGGCGGCAACGCGGATCAGTATGCCATCAGCGACGACGCCGGGGGATCATTCAGTGTGGCGCCGGCGGGATCGGAGACGATTACGGTGCAGTTTATGCCAACCTCCGCGGGCAGCAAATCCGCCACGGTGGTTATCAGCAGCAACGACCCCGGCGAACCGTCCAAGAACGTGCCCCTGCTGGGAACCGCTTCCGAACCGGATATCGAGGTGGTTCCGGCGGCCTATGACTATGGTGAGGTGGCGGTGGGGTATGATTCCTCCTGTTACTTCATTATCAGGAACAAGGGGGACGCGACGCTGACCATTTCCTCCTTTCAGCTGGACGGCGACGACGCGGATCATTTCTTCCTGAGCGGCTGGGCCGGGGGTGCCATGATCATCCTGCCGGCGGATTCCGATTCGGTGCTGGTGCATTTCAGTCCCACTTCGTCAGGCTCCAAAACGGCCTCGCTGCTGGTGAACAGCGACGACCCGGATGAGCCGGTGGTCACAGTGCCTCTCAGCGGCAATGGAGCGGATACTGCTGTGAAAGAAAGGGATGGGGCGATTCTCACAGCCTTCCGGCTCATGCCCAATTATCCCAATCCCTTCAATTCCGGCACGATAATTTCCTATCACATGCCCAGGACCGCGGATGTCCGCATCGATATTTATGACGCCTCGGGCCGCTTCGTCCGCAATCTGGTGCGCGCCGCCAAACAGCCCGGCGCCCATGAGGTCCGCTGGGACGGGACGGACAGTAACAATTATCCTGTCTGCTCGGGACTCTACATCGTGGCCCTGCGATCCACTTCCTTCACGGCTGAGAGGAAGGTGATGGTGGTGAGGTAGGGGGGACGGGTTGTCCGCGATTCACGGAAACAGTACCATACAAAGAAGGAGGGTACCATGGTTGACAGGAGCAAGGCAGCACCTCTCTTTTTCCTGCTGATAACCGTTCTGTTTGTGCTGGTCATCGCCTGCGGGACCATACAGCGTTCTGAAATTACCGGGGCGATCGCGGTGCTGCAGCCGGTGGGCGGCAGCACCGTCAGCGGTGAAATCCGATTTATCCAGGAGGGGACGTCCGTAAAAATCGAAGGGACCGTCACCGGGCTGACACCGGGAAAGCACGGGTTTCATATTCACCAGTACGGCGACTGCAGCGCAGCGGACGGAAGTTCCGCGGGCGGACATTATAATCCCACAAATCAGCCCCACGGCGGACCGGCTGATAAACTGCGTCATGTGGGAGATCTGGGCAATATTGTCGCCGATAATACGGGCACCGCGACGATCGATATGATGGATGACGTGATAACGCTGAACGGTCCGTTCTCCATTATCGGCAGGGCGGTGGTGGTCCACGCGGGCGCAGACGACCTTACCAGCCAGCCCAGCGGCGCCGCCGGGCCCCGGGCGGCCTGCGGTGTCATCGGGATCATGAAAATGGAATAGGGGGGTGGTGGTTAAGTTTATCCGCCCCGGGTATCGTGTCCGGGGCGTTTTCATTCCGATCGCCCGGGATATCCATCCTGGGCGCACCATGACCGGAATATCCATCCCAGGTTCAGAATGGACTGTCC
>CAZUMH010000149.1:0-5207 GCA_964621645.1 uncultured bacterium | reverse complement strand
GATCATACGTCAATCTCCGACAAGGCCTTGCGGGACACGTTACCGCCTTGGCCGAGTTTTTCGAGAATTTTATAGTGGGAAATTCTTGTATCTATCATGGTTTCAACTTCCCCAAAATTTCCTATCTTTTCTTATTGGCCCATAGCTCAAGAATTTCCTGGTAGTTGCGGAATTCTGGCCCTAATTTCATATTGAGACTGTCTTCTTCACTGGACTTGATAAACGGTTTAACTTTTTCATAGGCCGGATCCAGGTATTTTCCGGCAGTGATCGTATCACCCTGCATAAGATATATTTTGCCGATATTTAAGAGGACAATCGGCTTGATGTATTTATCTTCAACCTCAGACAGTTTCGCTTCCAAAGACGGAAGTTTTGCGGTTACATAGGCGGTATCACCCGTCATCTCCTTACTGAGGAGAAGAAAAGAGAATGGTTCCAGGATTTCCACTTTTCCACCGAGAGTATCCAGTAATGAAACCGCCTGTTCCAGGTATGCCGCGGCCTTGGCGTGATCATCCATCATAAAATGAATATTGCCCAAAATCGTGTAATCGTTTGCTGTCATCCGGATGTCCTGCAATTCGGTAAAAATCGCCAGAGACCGGTTTACTGCTGTCAGGGCCGAGTCATATTTCTCCTCTTCAACATATATACTACTTATATTATGGAGCACATATGCCACAGCGCTGCTGTCCCCGATATCATCCAAAATCTGAAGCGCCTGCATGCGCATGCTCTTCGACTTAGAAAGATTGCCTAATGAGTAATATACACCCCCCAGTCCATCCAGCACATACGCTTTGCCGGACCGGTCACCGATTTTCTCGGATATCTCCAGCGCCTGATTGAATGATTCAACTGCTCCGGTGTAATCTCCCCCGGATTCCTGTAAAATACCGATATTATAAAGCACAACACCGGCGCCGTGCTGATCATCCAGTTCCAGTCGCAGCTTCAGGGATCTGGAAAAGAAATCGAGGGCTTTTTCTCGGTCACCCCGGTGATTGTAGACAATGCCAATACTGTTCAGGTTCATGTATTCCATATGTTTATTTTCTATTGCCTTGGCGATCTCCAGGGATTGGTTGAAGTTCTTCAACGCTTTGTCATATTGACCTGTTTCATCGTATATCACCCCCAGTTCCCGCAGACTGCCGGCTGTTGAATATTTATCCCCGATTCTCTGTGAGATAGCCAGTGCCGTATCAAACTGCTGTATCGCCTGGTCATACTGACCGAGATTAACAAGGACGCTGCCCATATCGTTCCGTGTCATTGCCTCCGGGATAGCCTGCTGCAGTCGTATTGCCCGGGAAAGAGCATTTCGATAATGTTGCAAAGCCTGATCGAATTCACCGGTGATGGTATACGTGCCTGCTAATTCTACCAGCGGCATGATAAATGTCGAATCCAATTCAATCGCCTTTTCGTACATGCCGCGGGCGACGGTGACATCTTCGTAGGTCTTGACATACTGATACTTGTATCTGCCTTTTAGGTAGAATTCGTAAGCATCGGCGCTCGGAACCAGGCCGAATTCAAATCGCTGCGATGCTCCCCGTGAAGGCCGCAGATTTATGTTTTCTGCAATGTTGCGTATTATTTTGTTTTTAATGGAAGGCACTTTACTTAACGGTGTCTCCCAGCGTTCACTCCAAAGAGTCTTGTTTTGTTTCGGCTCAACCAGCTGCATAGCCAGCCGTACTCCCGCTGAATCCCTGCGGATGCTGCCCGTGAGTATGTACTTGACTCTGAGTGCGGCCGAGATTTCAGTAAGCGATTTTTCGCTGTCCTTAAAGGCAAGGATATCGTTTATCGCCGGCACGTAGAGTGTTCCTGCTTTGGAAAGGTCGATGATGATATCTTCGGTGACGCCATAGGAGAAATATTCATCCGCCGGATTTCCCAGGTTTTTCAGATAAAGGACGCCAATGGAAGGCACCGTCCGGGAAAAGAGCAGATCCGTTTGAAAAATAATAAAATATGCCCCTATCAAGAAAAGACCGCCGATCAAGTAATACATCCTCGCGGCAGCGGACAGTTTCTGTTTGAGTTTTTCCAGATAGACACGGGCCGGTTTCCATTCCGCGGAGACGAGGGAATAAACTTTTACCGGCTTATCCACATTTTTCAGTTTTTGCCTTCCCAGAGAAATGACTTTGATATCCAGCAAATTACGGACACTGTGAAATACTTGTTCCGAGAGACAAATTCCGCCCGGTTTGGCCAGCGGCTCAAGGCGGGAGGCGATGTTTACCCCGTTCCCGAAGATATCGCCTTCTTTGAACACAATATCACCCAGGTGAACGCCGATGCGCAGCTGCAGGTCGGGATCGTCCTTGAGGGCTTTCTGCATCTCCACGGCACAGCGCACCGCGTCCAGGGCGCTCTGGAAACAGAGGAGCGTACCGTCGCCCATCTCCTTGAGGAATTCACCGTTATGTTTTTCAGCCAGGGACTGCTGCAGCTCCCGGTTTTTCTGGAGGATTTGCAAAGTCTTTTGTTCATCCTTCGACATCAAGGCCGTGTAGCCGGCGATGTCCGTGAACATGACGGCGGCGAGTTTACGTTGTTCGGTCATGAGCTGTGACCCTTTAGGATGAACCGTTATTGATTTTCATTGTGATTTAAACCCATTTTTTTTACTAAAGCATCAAACCTTGGATCAGACCGAAGTTCGTTTAAACTGGGATGAACTAAAATCTGAAGAAGCCAATTATCTCTGGCCTTATATGCTTTCTCAAGCCATTCAAACGCCATATCTTTTTTCCCCAGGGCTGAATAAATCGTGGCAATCCCGAAAGGTGTCACATAGGCTTTTTGAGATGATTGGATGAGCCCATCCAGTATTTCTTCTGCTTCGGAGATTCTACCGGCCCTGGCGTAAGCATACCCAAGCGGAATGGTCAGGCCGGGAACACGTTCGTTTGCAGAAGCAGCGACAAATTCAGCCTCATTAATTGCCTCGTTAAATTTCCTCAGAGAGACGTAAGCATAGGATAAAAAGAAATGTGCACTCAGGAAGTCAGGTTCCAATTCCAGTACTTCATTATAGACAGATATTGCGCGCTTGAGATATCCTGCATTATAGAGCGATCCTGCTAATTGCACTTTAGCGATGGGAGAGAATGGATCCAGTGACTGAGCCTTTTCGCTTGCTTCGATTGCCTCTTCATGTCTTCCCATGTCGCTTAAAAACTCCCCGTACCATTGAAAGGCTACAGAGTAATTGGGATTCAATTGGATCGCTTTGTGAAAATCTTTTTCAGCTCCCAGCCAGTCCCAATCGTAGAGCATTTTTATATAGGCCAGCGAGGTATAGCCCTCTGCTAAATCATTATCAAGCTTAAGCGCTTTCTCAACCGCCTCTTTAGCCTGGGGAAAAGCCTGGTTGGGGGCCAGCATTGAATAAAAGCCGAGCATGGTATAGTAATCTGCAATACCAACATAGGCCGGAGCATAGGTCGGATCGGCTTCAATTGCTTTTTTGAAGTACTCATAGCTCTTGTTAAAATCAGTGAAAGTTCTCTCATTCCAGGAATGACGACCTCTCAGATAGTATTCAAAGGCTTTCGGGTCAACAGGCCGGGCACTGGCCAATCTTAATTTTTCTGCCTGGGTCAAGGTAATTTGGATTGTGTCTGCAATACTACGAGCCACCTCCTCCTGTAAAGAAATTATGTTCTCTAAATTCCGGAGATAATTTTGGGCCCATAGATGCTCCTCGGGTTTTGCTCTGAGAAGCTGGACTGTAATTCTTACCTGATCACCATCCTGAAGAACTGTTCCTTCAATCAAGGCATCCACATTCAGCTCCCGGGCGATTTCAGGGATTAATTTTTTCGTTGATTTGTACTGCATTACGGATGTCCGGGAGATAACTCTCAGGGCACTAATCTGGGCGAGCTCGGCTATGAGGACATCTGTCATGCCGTCAGCAAAATACTGCTGATCGGGATCGGCTGACAGGTTTTCCAGAGGCAGGACGGCGATTGAGGAGATTGTTTGATCTTGATTGTTTCTGAATTCATTAAACAGAAAGTAACTTATAATGAGGACGAGAATCAATCCTGCTGTAATTTTTATCAGAGGATATGTTCGTCCGGCATGACTTTTAGACATGCCAGTGTGTTGTGCGGTTTCCTTATCGGTGATGGAATAGATCCTGACCGGTTGATTAATATTCTTTAATTGTTTTTCGCCAATAAAAGTGGTCCTGATCTCCGGATGATTGCTGATCAGTTTGTTAACCGCTTCCGAGATGCAGATTCCGCCCTCTTGAGCCAATGCTTCAATCCGGGAGGCCACATTAACACCGTCTCCAAACACATCCCCATTCTTAAAAACAACATCCCCCAGATGAATCCCAATACGGAGGTTGAGATCGGGATCACCTTTGACGGACTGCTGAATTTCCATCGCACACCGCACCGCATCCAGAGCGCTCTGGAAACAGAGCAGGGTTCCATCGCCCATCTCCTTGAGAAATTCACCGTTATGTTTCTTAGCCAGTGATTTTTGCAGCGTTCTGTTTCTCTCGAGGATGGACAGCGCCTTCTGCTCATCTTTGGACATCAGGGATGTATAGCCGGCGATGTCGGTGAACATGACGGCGGCGAGTCTGCGCGTTTCTTTCATAGTCGATTCCGTCTCATTAGAAAGCCGATACCATCTCTTCATCAGCCTGCTTTCCCGACTCCATAAAACGGATGGCGGCCTGTTCCAGCCGCTTTTCCTCCGGAGTACAGGGTTCCCATTTGGGAACATCCACAGGCCGGCCCCTATCGTCAATGGCCACAAATACAATGGTACACTGGGTCGTCCGGGTGAAATGTTTTTTTTTCGGATCAGCCGCCCGAACCTCGACCCGCATATGCATGCTGGTTTTCCCCGTATAGACCAGCCGGGCGCGAACTTCTACCAGATTCCCGATGAGAATCGGTTTATGAAACCGGATGCCCCCCACATACACCGTCACACAGGGAAGGCCGCACCAGCCCGTGGCGCAGACATATCCCGCCTGGTCGATCCATTTCATCACGGCGCCCCCGTGGACTTTACCAAACAGATTGATATCAGTAGGTTCGGCCAAAAACCGCAGGATGATTTCTGTTGTTTTTCCAGAATGTTTTTTTTGCATAGGTCTGTCCGTCCGGATGATAGATGGCTCCTGCCATCAATGATGTTATAGAATCCTTTGAGAT
>CAZUMH010000148.1:0-5380 GCA_964621645.1 uncultured bacterium | reverse complement strand
AATAGGTTGCTTTGTGTGTGCCTCTGAGTGATTATTTGTTGTTTCTGGAGCCGAATAACAGTGATGAAGTTTAATAGGAAACCGGGACATCGTCAGGGAAGCAGAAAACAGCACGATTTAGAACGCGCTCTATGAAATACGATTCAGCAGTGAGTTACAATTAATTATACTTTCGCATGGGGACCGGTATTTAATCATAGGTGGTAGACAGTCATGTTTCACAATATGAAAATAAGCACCAGATTAATCCTGTCATTTCTTCTGATTACTGTCATTCTTGGAACCGTCACCTTTATCGGAAATCGTTCCATAGAACATAATCTGAATAGAATTGTCAACGCCCTCAACCCAGCTATGAGCAAAGTATTCGAAATAGATTTGACCATAAAAGAAGCCGGAAAGGACCTGGTGGACTACTTAGCCATTGACTTGGCCAATGGTAAAGGAGAGTTTGAAAAGAATATTGCGGAGATT
Organism: uncultured bacterium; assembly: GCA_964621645.1. Classification (GTDB taxonomy): domain Bacteria; phylum Zhuqueibacterota; class QNDG01; order QNDG01; family JAGLOF01; genus CAZUMH01. The sequence goes on along the minus strand of CAZUMH010000148.1, from coordinate 4,906 downwards.
AAGCGCCAGTACGATCAATTTACTAATATAATCAGTACGGAAGACCAAGCGTCACTGGTGCTTTTTGATTCATTGTTCGTTGATTTCCAAAAGATCGCTTATCAGATTATCGAGGCCAATGAAACGCAAAAAAGTATAGGGCTGGAAATTGAATCATTGTTTAATAATAACATAAACACAATGCTCGATAAAAATATACAGCCCTCCATTATGAGCCATGATGAGTTGACTCCGCTGTTAAGAATGAAATTGTTCATTACCAGTGAAATGGAGATCAATGCGTTCGAATTTCTCTCCTCCGTCCTGGGTTATCAGATCACCAGCAAACCTGCTTTGAAAAAAAGAATTGATGACAGCGTCAAGGAATATGAACAAGCCGAGAATAATTACCGTGCTCTGTCTCTGAACAGCGAAGAAAAAAAATCTCTGGATGAGCTGAAGAAATATTGGGATCGAGGAGTGAAGCTCGCAAAAGAAATTATCAGGCTTGAGGATGAAATACATAAACTGGGCGTGGAATTTGAAACCGCCGAGGAAGCCCTCGATTCCTATCTGGACGAATATATGGTGCCACTGCTGGTGGACAGGATCACCAATAATGAAAGACATACGTTGATCACCATCCATACAATACAAACAGTTACGGTTATTACATATTTTCTGGTTATTATCATCGGTTTTCTCGTTTCCCGTTCAATTTCCCGACCGATTGCGGCCTTTATTGAAACTACTCAAAAAATCGGCGAAGGTAAATTCGATAGGGCTGTCATTAACATTGATTCCAATGATGAGATTGGAATGCTCGCCCGTTCCTTCAACCGGATGAGTGAAAGATTAAACAATTCAAGGGAAAAATTGAAGAAAGAAATAAGCGAAAGAAAGCGGGTGGAAAATATCATCGCCAGCGAAAGAAACCTGCTTCGCACCTTGATAGACAACCTGCCCGATTCGGTGTATGTGAAGGATGAGCAAAGCCGATTCCTGGTCGCAAACAAGACCATGGCCAGACGTGTCGGTTATCCCTCCCCTGATGCACTTATCGGCAAAACCGATGAAGATGTTTACCCTCCAGACGTAGCGAAAAAAACTCTGGCCGAAGATGCAGAAATTCTAAAAACCGGCAAACCGATAATTAAAAAAGAAAGCATCATCTTCGATAAATCAAAGAAAAGAAAAATAATCAACTTATCTACAAAAATCCCCCTGAAGGACAATCAGGGAAAAATGACCGGCCTGGTAGGAACGGGACGTGATATTACAGAACAGAGAAAAGCCGAGGAACGTATCGAACGGAATCTGCATGAAAAGGAGCTGCTCCTTAAGGAAATTCATCACCGGGTTAAAAATAACCTCACCATCATTACCAGTCTCCTTAATCTGCAAACCGACAGAATCATTCGCAAGGAAGACGCCCTCAAGGCTCTGAATGAGAGCCGGGATCGGGTTTATTCCATGGCTCTGGTTCATGAAAAACTGTACAAATCGGAAGATTTCGCCAGCGTCGACATGCAGGCGTATATCCACGACATTACCCGACAGCTGGTTCAGAGCCACCAGACCGGCAATAATATCAAAGTCAACATTGAAGCCGGCCAGGCTCGCCTGGACATTAATACCGCCATACCGTGCGGTCTGATTCTCAACGAGATTATCACCAATTCGTTTAAGCATGCCTTTCCCGAAGGCCGGGATGGAGAATTGCATATCACCTTCGCCAAGAAAAAGGGAGGCCTATTCCTCCTCAGGATAGCGGACAACGGCATTGGATTGCCGACAAATTTTGACATTGATGCATCAGACACTCTTGGGATGACGCTCATCAAGCTTCTCTCAGATCAGCTGTCTGCAGAGCTTGCCATTAAAAACAAGAATGGAACGGCATTCGAAATTCGCTTTCATTAAACACCGAATAAAGATTGATCATATCGGCTGAGAACAGCCGATAGCAGTGCGATAGTGCCCGGTAAAGTCAGCATTGCCGCAGAGCTGAAAGGTATTCAGGATGAATACAACGAAGATCCTCATTGTTGAAGATGAAAGCGTCACCGCTATAGAACTTGAAACGCAGCTTAAAGATTTTGAGTATGGTATAGCGGGCACTGCTTTTAAATGTGAAGGAACCTTGCGATTATTCAGTACATGCCATCCCGATATTATCCTTATAGATTTCATGCTCAGGAGAGAAAAAACAGGGATTAATCTTATTCAGGAGATCCGTTCACTCAGTATGGTCCCGGTGATCTTTCTGACAGGGAACCTTTCCCGTGACAAAAAGCTGTTTACATTCGAACTCAAATCGTTTTCTGCGCATAAAATCGGCCAGGATAAATGCAGACAGGACTTAGCGGTTGATTTTTGCATGTAAATTATGTACATTTCCATCCCAAAATAGAGTGCGTGAAAATGCTGAAATCAAGTAAATAAAGAAACACTATTTACTACGTTTACGAAAACACTGAAACTTGTTTATATTATCATGGAGTATGTGAATGGGACGCAGTAAAAGCAAACAGAACCGGAAAAGAATACAACTTAAAAGAAAACGTAAAGCCCGGGTAAAAAGATTGAAAGCTGCAATACCCGCATCCAAACGCAAGGCGGTTCTTCCCAAGAAGAAAGCCGAAAAAGTTGCTGTAACGTCAGAGACAAAAGAGAAAACCGATGCCGCTCAAAAGAAGACAACGGCCGCTCAAAAGACCGAGAAGATCGATAAAAAACCCGTAAAGAAAGCTCCCGCGAAGAAAACAACAACAAAAACAAGCGCTGCCAAGAAAAGCACCGGTACCACGAAGAAGACTGCCAGTAAAAAGGAAAAATAAATAACCAAATTTTAGAAAGAACAGTGACTGTAGAAAGGAAGCTTTTTGAAAACCCACAAAAAAAATAGTTGCGGCAGGATCATTGTTCCACTTCTGGGAGTCTTACTTCTTATCTGGTCCTGCCGTCGAGAACCGGCGGCTGTACCACAGCTGTCGGTGTCTGGATATAAGGCAGAGCTTCTGTTTCAAGATACATTTAACAGAGATCTTTCCCACTGGCGTCTTGAAGGCCGGGGGACAGCTCAAATAACCGAGAGCGGCACTTTAAAAATCGATGAATTTCCGGAAAGTCAGGGAGTGGCTCTCTGGATAGATCAGAATGTATCCGATCCATTTCTGCTGGAATACGAAGTTAATCTTCCCGACACTAACGGGATGAATTTAATTTTTATTTGCGCCCAGAATCTTGATGGAGGGAATGTTCTTGCTGACTCTGATGAAAGAACCGGCGCCCTTCCCGAATACAGTCTGGGAAAGATTAAATCCTATCAGATCTCCTACCATTCATATACGCCAGAAGGAACCCACGAGAACAGCAGCCGTCTGCGCAAGAATCCAGGCAGCCTGCTTCTGATGCGATCCAATCAGGATCCTTGTCGGGAAAATCGCTATTACCATCTCGATGTGGTAAAAACCGGAACCAGAATCCAGTTCCTGGTCGATAAAGTTATCGTGCACGATCTGCGCGACCGGGGCGGATTCGGCGGGCCAGCCTACAACGAGGGCAGAATAGGATTCTGGTTCCACGGTGAACCGGGACATTTTACCACGTTCCTGGACAATGTTCGCATTTTCAAACTGACACCCAGATAAAATACAGACGACAGCGAGGAACACTGTATGGCCGAAATTAAAGCCTTCCGGGGTCTCCGCCCAACACCCGAAAAAGTTGATCAGGTGGCCTCCCCGCCGTATGATGTCCTTAACTCCGATGAAGCCCGGCAAAAAGTCAAGGGCGCCCCCCTCTCCTTTCTTCATGTGATAAAACCGGACATCGACCTTGATCCTGATATTGATCCACACGATCCTACGGTGTATGCCAAAGGAGGAGAGAATCTCAGGAACCTCATTAATGACGGCATCATGATACAGGATGGTAACCCTTGCTACTATATTTACCGTCTGAAAATGAATGATCATATTCAGACGGGGCTTGTGGCCGCGGCATCTGTGGAAGATTACGTACACAACAGGATTAAGAAACACGAGTACACCAGACCGGATAAAGAGCAGGATCGCATGACCCACATCGACAGCCTTAACGCTCAGACCGGCCCGGTCTTCCTCACCTACCATGCCGTTCCTGAGGTTGATGAGCTAATCGCCTTTGGGATGCAACAGCATCCGACCTACGATTTTTCTGGTGATTATCAGGTGCGGCACACCTTGTGGGTCGTTGATGATCCTGATCTTATTAAAAAAATCACCGCTGCTTTTGCGGCTATCGATGCCTTATATGTAGCGGATGGCCACCACCGTTCCGCTGCGGCTGTACGGGTCCGGGATAATCGCAGGGCAGCCAATCCCAATCATACTGGACAGGAAGAGTATAACCATTTTCTCTCTGTTATATTCCCGGATAACCAGATGCAGATTCTTGATTATAACAGGGTTGTTACCGATCTGAATGGAATGGATCCGGATACATTCCTGGAAAAAACAGGGGAAAATTTTACCATAACTCCTCAGCCCGGCACCAGATACAAACCCGATACACTACATTGCTTCGGGATGTATCTGAAAGATACCTGGTACCGGCTCACTCCCAAAGACGGTCTTTTCGATAAATCTGATCCTATTGAATCACTGGATGTCTCCATCCTGCAGGGGAATCTGCTAAATCCGGTTCTCGGCATTGTGGATCCCCGGCGTGACGAACGGATCAATTTCGTCGGGGGAATCCGGGGATTGGAAGAGCTGGAGCGCCTCGTGGACTCCGGCGAGTATGAAGTTGCATTCGCACTCTTTCCCACGACAATATCCCAGCTTCTTGCCGTAGCGGACGCGAATAAAGTAATGCCACCTAAATCCACCTGGTTTGAACCCAAGCTAGCCAGCGGAGTGGTGGTCCATCTGCTCGACTGACA
>CAZUMH010000147.1:0-5452 GCA_964621645.1 uncultured bacterium | reverse complement strand
ATGGCGTCCATTATTGCCTACGGCTCTCCAGGTTTTCCCTCCATCCTCGGTGACCTTGGCAATCGTATCCATTGAGTAGACTTTGTCGACATCGCAAGGATCGCAGAAAAGTTCATTGTAGTATTGGGGGCTGGTTGAGACCTGAGAATTCATCTTGCTCCAGGTCTCTCCCCGGTTTTCACTGCGGAAGAATCCGCCGCTGGAGCCCTGCGCCTCGATTACCGCGTAAACAACATCGGGATTCACCGGTGAAATGGCAAATCCGATGGCTCCCTTATCGCCTGAAGGCAGGCCCGATGTCAATTTACGCCACTCCTTGCCGCCATCCGTGGTTTTGTAGACGGCTGTTTCGGGTCCGCCGTCTATTTTAGTAAATACATGCCTCCGCCTCTGATGTGACGCAGCGTAGATAACATCCGGATCGCGGGGATCCATCACGATATCGGAAACCCCGGTGTTCTCGCTGATGGTCAGGACAGCATTCCAGGTTTTTCCTCCGTCGGTGGTCTTGTAGAGTCCCCGTTCACCGCCCGATCCCCAGACCGAGCCTTCGCAAGCGACATAGACCACATCCGGATCACGGGGATCAATAAGAATCTTGCCAATCTGCCGGGAGGATTTCAATCCCATGTTCTTCCAGCTCTTGCCTCCATTTACACTCTTGTACACCCCGTCTCCATAGCCTAGGGCCCGCTGGCTGTTATTTTCACCGGTCCCCGCCCAGATTACCTGATGATTGTCGGGATCCATGGCCAGACAGCCGATGGAATAGGAACCATAGTTGTCAAACACAGGCGAGAAAGTAAGTCCGTGGTTGGTCGTCTTCCAGATGTGTCCAGAGGCCACTGCCACGTAATATTCACTGTGGTCATCGGGATTAACGACGAAATCGGCGATACGCCCCGAAGCAAAGGCCGGTCCGATGCTGCGAAATTTCAATCCGGCAAAAGTGCCGGAATTAAAGATGTCGCTCTTTCCATTCTTCTGGGCCAGTAGAGCTCCGGCACAAAGAAACACCAACCCAAAAGAAATGATCAAACGTCTTTTCATGGGTGAATCCTCCTAGATTTTTGGAAATATTCTGGGTAAAAGAGTATGATTCTGGATGAGGAATCAATTTGTTAATGTCCGATTCAATGTAACAGTTCAAATCTTTAGTTTCAACCGCTTTTTTCATCTGAAAAAACACCTTGAATTTGTAGTGCGGCACCCCTATTTTTTCATGTATCGCAGTGGTCTGATCGCAAGGAGACTCCAATGAACCCCAAGTCCTCAGGGAATTTTCAAACACGAGCCGTGACCTGGATATGGTCGGATTGGGAGATCGAACACCAGGCTGAATTGAAAGAGCGGCTGGTAACTTTTCGGCGGCAAGGGATAGATCGGGTCCGGGTCGTGCTGCAAAACAGTCATTACGGTTTTAATGACCGGGCGGTTGTCCGAGCCATCGCCAGAGTCAGCCAATGGGCCAAGGTCCGGGACATCCATTTTTGGTTCCACGCCGATCCCAGGCAGCACTCGCGCTTCTATATAGGTCCTACAGGAGAGACCGCAGGCTTTCTCATCTGCGGATCCAGCCCGACAAGCGCGGCTCCCCATCTCGCCCGGGTAAATCAGGGCCGGTTTTCCCTCTCTTTTCACTGGAAAAATCCGGGCTCCTATCCGGAACTGCAGGAACGCGCGGTATTGCTCATACCGGAAAAAGTGGAAAAAGTCTTCCTTTTCCAGCGCAAGGATGGAGCGATTCTTTCGACAACGGTAAGAGATATTACTCCGGAAATCTCCTCCTGTTTTGACCTGAACGCGAGGGAGTGCCGCATCTTTGGAAATGTACAAGTGCCGGATGAAGAGAAATGGTGGGTATGCGCTTTCCCGTTCTTTTCATCAAATCTTTTCGATTACTTCGGTCGTGAGAGCAACGATCTTTTATCCGTATTCATTGAACAGCTGTTCGACGGTTGTACCCATATCGATGGACTGACCTGGGGAGAAGGAGGCCCCCTTGCTCTTCCGGGACTATTGCCGACCGGCATTTCCTTATATAATAGTTTCAAAGCCGAATACCGTTATGATCTGCGCGACTTTCTCTATTCCCTTATTCTTCCGGTGGACGACGACAGGCATCTTGCCGTCAGAGCCGAATATTATAATTTCCTGGAAAGTATAACCCTGGATACGCGAAGGGATTTCCACAGCATGATGCATTGCTTCTTCCCATCCACAAGGGTCGGATACTCCCTGGGGGGGAGCAAGAACAGTGAACCTTTGCTGCGGCTTTCCGGCAACCTGGATCGCTGGAACAAAGCCGGGCGGGCCGATATCGTCTTCGATAGGATAGAAGAGGATGATCTCCCCCGGGACTTTCTGGTTCGTCTTGTGCTGCTGCGGAGTCTGGCGCTCCTCAGCAAGGAGAAGAGAGCCCTCCTGTCCCTGCCGGGAGGAACAACGGATAAACGCCTTTCTCTCTGGGCCGCCCGCCTCCTTGCCCTGAACTCCATTGGAGCAGGAGAGACCATAGCCGGGAACGTAATTCTCTCCGATCTTCCCGAGGACTTAATCGCAGCCCGGTCAATAATTGGATCCTCTTCTCTGGACTGCGATACGCTTCTCATTTATCCGACCGAGTCGCTGGCTGTGGCCCCGTCGACAGAAGCAATCCGCATGTCCGGGACCCTAAACGGGCTTATCGACTGGCTGGTACGTAAGAACATTCAGCTTGATCTGCTCAGCAGTACCGCCCTGGAGCCGACAGGAATCAGCGAGGATAGCCTGAGAAACAGGGGAAGAGTGTATCGCCGGATTATTTATCCCTTCCCCAAGGTGGTTTCTCCCGAAATTTTGGACTTGCTCAACCGTCTGGCTGAAGCCGGCTTTCCAATCTTTTTAGGTGGTGATGCTCCAGCGTTTACCTCCTCCGGTAAAAAAATTAAACAGGGGATTCCCCCCTGTTTTAAACCGGAAGAACCGGACTCGTTGCCCGCTGAAGCCGTGACGCCTCTTTTCACTGTTCCCAAGGGAGCAATCGGCGGCCAAATCAGACAGCAGAATAAGACCCTCTATCTGCTGACTCCAGCTCGTCCAGGGGGTTCTTACCAGGGTGAACTGGCCGGGAGTTTAACTGTACCAAAGACGCACACTCTGTCGGTCTATGCGTATATAAAGGGCCAAAAATTACAAAGATTGTGATAAATAGTTAATTTTTAACTTCTGTAAAAAGTGATTATTTTCCAGCTGCCGTTTCCTTCCGGTATTAAGGACACTTTCCTGATTGTCAAAAAATTTGCTGGTACCGAATAGGGGTAAAAGAGTACACGCGAATTGGGCAACCCCTTACCCGGCTACCGTTGTTCACCATAAGAACGCCATTTCATAACTGCCATATTCACTTATACTTATATCAAACCATCATCCTGCTGGTATAGCATTTGCTTTTGCACAGCGCAAGGCGATTACTACCCGGAAAAGGAGTTATTCATGTGTACCATATCTCGTTCTATCATGTTCTGCCTATTGTTGTATTTGACATCCGCTAACACCCTTTGGGGACAACAGGAACGAGTTCTCACCTATGATGAAACGGTGCGTATCGCTCTGGGTCAGAGTTTCACGGTCAAATCGTACCAGGAAGAAAAGAACTCGGTGCTTCACTATTTTCGCTTCAGGCAAGCTATGTTTCGACCGCGGATGGATTTCACTTTATTCGCTCCCCAATGGAATGAAAATGTAATCTCGGTGCAACGCGCCGATGGCCTCCCAGTGTATAACTCTTTCGGATCCATGCAGACCGGCGGCAACGTGCAGTTTACCTATCCCCTTCCGACGGGCGGCAACTTCGCCTTAAGAACCCTCATGTATCGTGATAACCAGATCAGCACCTTGGCTCTGCAGGACTATACCCAACTGAAAAACAATCAGGCCTACACAAGTCTCAGCCTGAGTTTTTCCCAACCCCTATTCACCCGAAATACTCTGGATGAAAACCTGGACGAAGCCCGCTATCAGCTGGAGCGGACGTCCAGTGTTTTCACCCGTGAACAGATGAATATTATCTATAATGTTACCAATGAATTTTACAGAGTTTACCGGGCTACACGCAATGTCGAAATTGCCAGGGAAAAACTTTCACATTCAGAGGAATCGTTGCGCATCGCCCAGCTCCTGGCAAAATCAGGACGCATTCCTGAAGGGGATGTGCTTATCAGCGAAGTGGACAACGCGACCAACCAGGCCGATTTATCTCAGGCCATCAACGAGCTTGAGCGCCGCAAAGACGACCTGAAACAGCTGATCGGACTCGATCTGTCCGAAAAAATCAGCATTGTCACGGATCTGGTTTATGACACTGTAACCGTCGATCTGCAGAACGCTATTCACTCGGCCCTGGAAAACCGGCTGGAACTCAAAGAAAGTGACTACGCCATAAAACTTCAGCAGATAGAACTGGACCGGGCCCGGCGCATAAGGGAATTATCGGGAGAGATTACCGCCTATTATGACATCACCGGTGTCAGCACCCTGGGTACAGGGACAACGGATGAGCTGTTTCAGTCATCATTCAACAATATTAATGACCGGCCTCCCAATAGAGGCGTCACGTTCACCCTGTCATATCCGATTTTCGACTGGGGCAGGGGAAGAGAACGGGTACAGCAGGAAACGGCCACGTTACGTCAGCAGGAACTTACTAAAGAAAATTTAAGGGTCACTATTGTTAAAGAAGTACGAGATGTTGTCAGGAGTGTCAAGGAAGCCCAAAACAGACTGGAGATTCATAAAAGGAACCAGGATGTGGCCCAACGCAGCTATCAAATCAGCCGGATACGGTTTGAAAACGGCGATATCTCCAGCCAGGACCTCTCACGCCAGCAGGAACGACTGGCCCAGGCCCGGCTCGACTATCTGGATGCCTATATCACCTATCAATTATCTTTGGCCGATTTAAAACGGAAAACGCTGTGGGATTTTGAAAATAGTAGAAGCTATTTACGGGAAGATTTTTTTACAATCAATCAGTAATCGATTCCGCACCTAACCGGGAGATTAAGAATTATGACTACCTATATCCGTCATCTGAAAAAATCAATGGTATACGCCCTGTGCCTGGCTTTTTTATCTGTTATCCCGTGCCAGGCCCAGCGTTCCGGAACCGACCAGGCAACCTTGCTGCTTGACTTAAAAAAGGCTCAGGCAGCCTATGAAACGGCAAAAGAACAGTTTGAAAACGATAAAGGTCTTTATGAACAGAAGGCCATTTCTAAAAATGATTTTGATCAGTCCAGAAACAACATGCTCACCGCTCAAATTGAGTACCAGAAACTGATCCTTAGGGTCATTTCAGAACAATCATACATCGTTGTCAAACGCGCCATTAAATATCAGACCGGAGACAGGACGCGAAAAGTGAAGGTAATCCTGCAAAGTACCGCCAGCGGCAATGAGCAGTATTTGGATA
>CAZUMH010000146.1:0-5624 GCA_964621645.1 uncultured bacterium | reverse complement strand
TGGAGCCGCCCCAGTTCATTGATCATCTCTTCGGTAATACCATCTGAGAAATAATCCTGGCCGGTATCTCCACTGAGGTTGGCGAAGGGAAGGACGGCTATCCTGATAACATAGCCGGATCCGCTGCTTCCGCCAGGCAGCCAGTGCAATACGCCCGCAGCCTGAAGCGCGATCAGAATCGTCACCAGACCCAGCGCGCCGATGAGAAACGCCGTGTTTCTCCTGCTTCCGGATCTCCGGACATGTTCCGCGCTGACCGTCTCACGACCGTCGGCGACAGCTTCGAGGTCTTTTCGCATGTCAGCCATGGTCTGATAGCGGTCATCCGGTTTCCTGGCCAGGGCCTGATGAACGACGCGCTCCAGTCCGGCCGGCACCGAGGGGTTGACCTTCCGCAGGGGCGTCGGCGTCTCATTCAGAATGGAATAGATGATTGCCTGTTCGTACTCCCCCCTGAAGGGCCGCTCACCGCCCAACATCTCATAGAGGATGACACCCATTGCCCAGATATCCGCCCGCTGATCAACCGCATCTCCTCTGGTCTGTTCCGGCGACATGTAGGCAGCCGTGCCCAGGGTGGTCCCTTCCTTTGTCATCAGGCTCCGGTCCGCCAGCTTGGCCAGACCGAAGTCCACGATCTTCACTGTCCCATCTTCGGTGAGCAGGATGTTGGCAGGCTTGATGTCACGATGGACAATGCCCTTGGCGTGCGCCTTTTCCAGACCCCGGGCGATCTGGACGGCGATCTCCACGGCTTCCTTCACCGGCAGCGGTCCCCGGCTGATTCTCTCTTTCAGGGATTCGCCCTCGTAACAGTCCATAACAATATACATCTGACCGTCTTCAGTTTTATTAATTTCATGAATGGTGCAGATGTTGTTATGCTGCAGGGCCGAGGCGGCTTTGGCTTCATGGATGAAGCGCTTTTTATCCTCCGGGGACTGACTCAAATGGGAAGGCAGAAACTTGAGGGCTACAAAACGATCCAGTTTAACATCACGGGCCTTATAGACCACGCCCATACCGCCGCTGCCTAGTTTTTCGAGGATTTTATAGTAAGATATGGTTTTGCTGATCATGCCGGCTCCGATTCTTATGTTTTAGCGAAACAAAGTCCCCCTTTTTCAGCCTGTCCCTCCCGTGATCCGGAAAATGGATGACCGGGGAGTGTTGAATGACCTTAACATTGGTCTCTAACATTCTTTCATCTACTGAATCGGCAGTTTCATCTTTTTCATAAGCGCCACAAACCTGAGATTCTTTTTCAAATCGGGGAAATCAACGCCAAAAAACGGAAGATACGGCATATTGGGATCATGAATATCATAGGCCTTTTCAAGGCAGTCCATCGCTTTGTCATATTTTTTCACACGACAATATCTGTTTGCCTGCCCCCACATGGATATATGCCCCTTTTCGACGGCTTTTTCATTGACTCTAATAATTTCCTCGGTGGCTGCAAGATAACCTTGTGAATAATATATGGAGTCTATGACTGCCAGAACATCCTCATCCCACCAGGCAACCTGTTTCCACCCTTCAAACCAGTTATCCATATCCTCCATAAAAAAATATGCAGTTTGCAGCAGCTGTTTGGCTATATATTGGTCCGGATCAATGGATAATGCTCTTTTTGCCAGATCAAGAGCGGCTTGATAGTCTCCTTCGTAGATTCGGGTCTGAGCTACCAAACCCAGCAACAAAGGCTTCTTCGGATCCAGTTTAAGAGCGATATCTGCCTGTATTCGTCCTTCTTCATATCTGTTCAGAATGTACAAAAGATGAGAATAGAATATCCGGGCCATGGCATCGTTGGGATTTATTTCGAGGGTTTTTAAGAAATCCCGCTCACCCTTCTCCCAGTTCCATTCGATCCAAACGGACATTGTGCCCCTGCTATAGTAGGAATCCGCGTCATCGGCATCCAATTCCCGGGCTTTGTTTAGGTATTCATACACCTTGGGAAGGGCGATTGTCGGCTGCACAAAAGCCATCTGCATAAGGACTCCCCAGGCATTGGAAAGACCGATGTACGGTTTTCCCCAGTCAGGATCCTTTTCAATGGCAATATGCATATAATCAATGGCTTTAAATAAGTCTTCCTTCCCGAATTTTTCGCCGATATATTTTCCTTTCATATAGGCATCATAGGCTTCAGGATTCACGGTTCTGGATGTTGCCAGCAAATGTTCTTCCTGAGGCGTCAGAACTACATTGATCTCTTTGGAAATTTCTTTAGTCACCCGGGTATATAAATTTAGTATTTGGCTTTTATCTTCCACATAGTCCTGCAGCCAAAGCTGCTTTTCATCCGGAAAATCTCCAATCAGTTTTACTTGGATGAGGACACTATCGCCCAGGCTTAATACCGATGCCTCGATAGCTGCATCAATATCCAGCTCAGTAGCAATATCCGATATGGGTTTATCAGCATTTTTATAGGTATTGGATGTGGTTTTGGATATCACCCGCAGAGCACTGATTTTACTGATTTCCCCGATTAGGGAAGCATGCATGCCGGATACAAAATATTCAAACTCATTGTTGCCTGTTAAATTTTCAAAGGGAAGGACGATCAAAGAAGTCAACCGGGCAGGTTCTTTCCTAAATGGTCGAACAATTAAAAAAACTATAATACTTGTGACAATCAATGCCAGGAAGCCGAGAGCGATCGGTTTCGGGAATTGTCTCTCAAAAGATTTCCCAATACCAAATCCGGATTGAGGATGCTTTGATCCAACCATCTTGAGATCGGCGATGAAATCCCCCATGGACCGGTAGCGCCTATTCGGATCTTTTAACAACGCGTTTGAGATAACGTTTGATAATCCCTTCGGCAGATCTTCACGCATGTTTTCGACTGATTCCGGTTCTTCATTGAGAATGGAATAGATCACCGCCTGCTCATAATCGCCTTTAAAGGGCCGTTCTCCGGTCAGCATCTCGTACAGGATGACACCCAGTGCCCAGATATCCGCCCGCTGATCAACCGCATCTCCTCTGGTCTGTTCCGGCGACATGTAGGCAGCCGTGCCCAGGGTGGTCCCTTCCTTTGTCATCAGGCTCCGGTCCGCCAGCTTGGCCAGACCGAAGTCCACGATCTTCACTGTCCCATCTTCGGTGAGCAGGATGTTGGCAGGCTTGATGTCACGGTGAACAATCTTTTTTTTGTGTGCTTTTTCCAGTCCTTCTGCAATCTGGATGGCAATATCAACAGCCTCATCAAGGGGTATGGGGCCACGGTCTATTTTCTCTTTAAGAGATTGGCCTTCATAGCAGGCCATGGCTATAAACATCTGTCCGTCATCAGTTTCATTGATTTCATATATCGTACAGATATTGGGATGGTCCAAAGCCGATGCCGCTTTTGCCTCATGAATAAAACGTTTCTTTTCTTCATCAGCTTGACTGAGATGAGACGGCAGAAATTTGAGAGCCACCATGCGATCTAATTTGGTGTCCTCGGCTTTGTAGACAGTGCCCATGCCGCCGCGGCCAAGCTCTTCCAATATATGGTAATGTGAATAAGTTTTACCTATCATTCTAAAGTTTCCGTCAAGGCCTCGCGGGACACGTGCCCGCCTTCGCCGAGTTTTTCGATAATTTTATAATGGGATACGGTTTTGCCGATCATCTCATCCTTCCCTTTTTAACTTTGCCAACCTGGCACGTGCATCAAGAGGCTGGGGGAGATCTTTATCTGCGTCTTTCCATAAATCAAGAAATTTCTCATAAGCGGTGACAGCCTTTTCTGTAAGACCTTTTTCGTCATAGAGCCTGGCAAGCCGATAGTAATATTTGGGATTGATGAGATTCCGTCCTTTTTGATTCGGATCAAACGTAGTCAGTTTTTCATATTCAATGATTGCCTGATCGAGTTTTCCAGCCTGGTGATACGCTCTTGGCAGGACATCATTCATTACCATAATCCTGTTATCAAGAATTTGTTTAACTGGATCCTGAATAAAACCAACGAATCCCAAACTATAAGGTACATCCTTACTCACAGCAATAGCTTCTTTAACTGAACCTTCGGTCAGCAGTATTTCCGCCTGAAGAAGTCCGATTTGGCATCTCCCCCAATCCTTCCAACCCTTTTCAATTACCGGTAAATACTCTTTAAGTTTTACAAGTCTGCTTTTTGCTGAATCGATATCACCTTCTTTAATATCCAGGGTTGCATGATCAAGGTTGAAATTCCACACATATAATGGTAATTTTTTTGACCAGCTATCAATATATTTCCTAAAAAGAGTCATCTCTCCCCTGTCATGATGAATCCATCCCTGTATCCACTCTGTGCGTCCAACTCCAAAGGAATTGCCAACTTTTTGATACAAAAGTGCTGATCGATCAAGATAGTCAAGGGCAGTGACATACATGCCTGTCCAGTAGGCGTAAAATCCTTTTAAAAAATATCCTCTAACCTGAATGCCGGGAGCATTGTTCAGAGCTAAACCTTTATCAATCCATTCGTTCGCTGCAGAATAGTTTTCCTGTAACGCATTGATATAGCTCAATGTATATGCTACGCCTTCAAAATGGGGATCAAGTTCAAATGCTTTACTATAATTTTCTATGGCCTTCCTCAGCTCACCAATAGTGAAGTAATACTCTCCCATACTGTCAAAGGGATTGGCATCTCCCGGTAACAACGCAATATATCTCTCAAAACATTCCCTGGACTTTTCATAATTTTCCATATCCAGATAAACATAGCCAAGTGCATTCCAGCTCTCACTGTCAAAGGGGTCGAGATCCAGGACTTTGATAAAGGTTTCTAAAGCTTTATTATCATCACGTATCGCGGAGTAATTAAATCCTAATTCCCGAAGACCATTTATATCTTTGGGGTACGCCGCTGTCATTTTTTCCAGGAGCCCAACTATTTTTGCTTGATTACCTTCGATGGCTCCGGCATAACAGGCCTCAATGAAAAGCCTGTCTTTCTCGGTGGCTTTTCCTCTATATTGATACGCCTTCTCAAAAGCTTGTCTTCGCGATTGATAATCACCCAGCTCCAAATCAACGAAGGCCAGTTCCACATAGGCAATTGAAAATGTTGAATCGAGCTCCACAGCCTTCTCAAGATATCCTTTTGACTCATGGAAACGATATCTCAGACGTTCCTCTCTCCCGCTCAGGAAATAGTTATATGCTTCCATGGATTCGCTGGACATCTCTGTCACCGGCTGCTGTACTGTGGCCATTCTCCGTTCTGAAAAGCCCACACCCTTTGATATCTCTTTCGTCAGTTCATCAATCTGCTTTTTAATAATACTGGCCTCACCTCTACCCTGAGAACGGGCGCTTTTCAGAATCTTCTTCGTGTGAACATCCAGAACCTTCACATCAGTTACGAATACATCCCCCAATTTAGTAATACTGCCCAGCACTATAGCATCCACCCCGTCTCTGCTGCAAAGATCAAATCCCAGATCCTTATCAATTAACTCCACATCCTCCTTACCGAGCTGTTTGAGAAGATCATACATCCTCTCCCAGGTGGTCACACGAAAATATGATGACTGCTCAAGGCTGGTGATGAGCAGATTGGGAATTACCTTTTGTAAACGATCATACGCCTCATCTCCGGTCTGATTCTCGAAACTGATCACAGCAAT
>CAZUMH010000145.1:0-5642 GCA_964621645.1 uncultured bacterium | reverse complement strand
CGCGCCACCTATATGCATCTTAAAGGAAACACCTTCTACACCTGGAAGGAAGCGATGCGTTTCGCATTGAGAAAGAAATTAGGTTCTTTGATATCCACACCGATAGCGATTGCCGTAATCATCGGGATCATGGTCCTGGGGGGATTTGTAATCGGCCTTCTCGGAAAGATCCCCTTCGCAGGTGAATTGGGCGTGTCCCTCTTTACGATGGTATGGTATATCGTTTCACTATTCCTGGTGTTTGTCGTGCTGGCCCTGGGAGTCTCTCTGATCATGACTCCTTCCATCCTGGCGACCACGGATGACGACGCTTTTGAAGGTATTTTTCAGAGTTTTTCTTTGTTGCACAGTCAGCCCTGGCGTCTTATTATATACGAGATAATACTGATGATTCTTGCGGTAGTGGGATTGGGCACATTCGCGTTCTTCGCCAAGAAGGCCTGGCTGGTAATGAATTCAGTTCTTGTCTGGGGCATGGGAGAGAAATATGCTTCCATATCTTTCCAGGCAACGTATATCGTACAAACCTTGACGTATCCGGCTGTCGCCTGGATAAAGACATATCTGGGGTCAGGCAGCGGCTATTTCTTCTTCTCCAGGGATTTTTTCTCCCTCAATCCGGGGCTGATCATGAATATATCGTCCTGGATAACGGCTGTCTTCCTCTTTTTCATTGGCGGTATGGTTCTGAGTTTTCCCGTGGCAATCTGCAACGCCGGTCATTCCATCATCTTTCTCATTCTTAAGAAAATTAAAGATGACGATAATTTATTGGAGCGTACCGATAAGGAAGAGGAGGAAGAAGAAGCGGAGCCGGAAGAAGTAAAAAAAGAGGATGAGGTGAAGAAGCCGGAAAAGAAGAGGACGACAAAACCGGCTGCAAAGACTGACGCTAAGAAGAAAAAATAGTTCTCAGACAATCGGATCTCAGGAGACAGGACTATAGGCGTCGGGCCAATGCGGTTCCGTCGCCTTTTCTATCCGGGGCTGAACTGATTTACATGATGCCGACATGCCACTCTGATGTATTATTCCAGTCGTGTTTGCCATGAAGATCTTCCGGGTGTGCGTTCCAGCATTTTGCCGCGAAATACCTACCGCGGCTGCTCACCCATGAAAGACCGCAAAGACCATCAGCGTCTCATCAAACGCGCTTCGTCCGAAGGAACGTCACTTTTGTTCCTCTCTGCTTATATCATTGAACCGTTTGAGATCGGAAAAGTACTGCTATATATATATGAAGCAATAGATTAATAAATTGAAGTTGCGCTTCTAGGCGCCGATTGTTATCTTGTAACGGTTAAGGGTTAATGTTACATTCCCATTGATTAAGAGGGCCATAAGGAGACATGATGACTTCGATCTGTCTGTTTGAAGATGAGAAGAGCGAGTATTTTCATCCTCTTACTCTTACACGGCCGGTATACGAACTCCGCTGCGGCTGCGATACTATTTTGGAGAAAATCTGTCGTCTCTTTCCTGATCATGGTCTTTCTCTCTTCTGCGCCGATTATCTGGCCGATAAGATGTCTTCCAGGTATCCGCAGGCAAAAATAAACACTCTGGCGGGTGAGTGGATTCTCTTTATCAACGGACGTCTTATACCCGATGATCGTCTGGTCCGGTTGATTTCACAGATCCATGAACCGCTTCTGATCGAATCCGGCGGAGAGACAGCGGCTGTCGTTTGTAAAAAAGACGATTTTGACAAAATGGGGATTAGTCCTGGAAAGATGATTCCTTCCTCCCGCTGGGATATCCTTCATCATTGTGAAGAAGATTTTAGTTTATTAGAATATCCCTGGCATATTTTCGACTATACGAGCAGTCAGATATCCCGGGATATCGAGTACAGAAAAGTTCCCGCGGGAGTCAAGAAAACACCGGCCGGTGTACATCTGCTTTTTCCGGAAAACATTCACATCGCCGAAGGAGCAGTTATAAAACCAGGTGCGGTGCTCGATGCGGAAAAAGGGCCTGTTTTTCTGGACCGTGGGGCTACGGTTCAATCAAACAGCGTCATTCGAGGTCCGGCCTATATCGGACAGCATACTGTTGTAAAAAGCGGATCAGTCCTGAATGGGCCTCTTACCATCGGACCTGTTTGCAAGATAGGAGGAGAGGTCGAGGAATGCATGATTCAAGGCTACAGCAACAAACAGCATTCCGGATTTCTGGGCCACGCTCTTCTGGGTGAATGGATAAATCTGGGTGCCAACACGACCAACTCGGACCTTAAGAATAATTATGCACCGGTAAGTCTCCGGATAAAGGGAGAGAGGATCAATACCGGCAGAACATTTTTCGGACTGATTATGGGTGATCACAGCAAGACAGCTATCAATACTCGTCTAAATACAGGATCCGTTATCGGGGTAAGCTGCAATCTGCTGTCATCCGGATTTCCACCCTCTTATATTCCTTCCTTTTCCTGGGTTACCGATTCCGCACAAAGCACCTACAAACTCGATAAAGCGCTTGAGACTGCGACGCGGGTGATGGCCCGGCGGGAAATAGAGGTCTCTGAAGACTATCTGAATATGATGCGGCAGATATTCCTGGCGACCGAACCGGAAAGGACGTCCGGAGGCATTACATGAGGGTTCGCTTTCTCCTGATTGCTCTTGTTGTGCTGATCATTGTCACCGGTTGCGATTCACTCTTTTCCACTCGCGAGGCTGAATCACCTTCAAACAGCCAATCCAGCTGGATACCGGCCCTCACACCGGAACAGGTCATCCTTAACCTTCAGAATGCCATCTATGAACGGAGCCTGGAAAACTTCAAGCGATGCCTCATCGACTCCGCTTATAGCCAGGAATCCTATCAGTTTCATCCTGATCCTCAAGTGGGAGCCGATTATAGTTCCATCTTTACCGGTTGGGATCAGCAGAAAGAGGAAACAGTGATGAAACAGGCTTTTTCCCTCATCCCGGCGGGAGGCTCTTCTTTTTTGGTTTTTAGTGAGGATTCCTGGCAGGTTTACAGTTCCGCTGAAGCGGTCTATAGCGCCGAGTACCGTCTGGAGCTGCATCACACCCAGGTCGCCCTCGACTCGGTATTCAGGGGTAACTTGATATATACGATCAAACCGGACAGCAGGGGGGAGTGGTCTATACAGGATTGGGTGGATAACGGTGTAAGCGGTTCCAGCAGCTGGAGCCTGCTCAAAGCGTTACTGGGAGGATGATGCCAGTGCCTTCACAGAAAACCTTTTCCGGCTCCTATCACATCCCATTGTTGATATCCTTGGTGGTTATCGCGCTGTTGCTTGTTGTCCGCCTTTGGATCTATCTTCCGGAGAGCCTGCCGTCCTCTAGGAAAATGTTATATAAAGGGCCTTCCCGTGATCTTGTACAACAGAAGCTGGATTCCACTTTAACGGCGCGGGGGATCCGTTTCTACCTGCAGGAAAAATCCAGTACAAGGGGAGACTTGTGGTTTATCCATGTGCCGCCCAGATTTCCGGTTCCCCTGCTCCATCTCCAGCTCCAAAAGAGTGTCCGATCCGTGGACGCGGAAATCATCGAAACATTCAGTGAGCCGGTTTCGGGACAGGTTGAATTAAAGGTAGGATGGGAAGATTCCTGTCTGATCCGGCTTCGTCTGATTACTGAAGAGGACGAAAGAAAGAGACACGGCGAGATAGCGTTACTCATCGATGATTTTTATGACCGTTGGGGTGAGCTTGAAATCGGCTTTACAAATCTGGGGATACCACTGAATACTTCGATCATTCCCCAGGGGACACGAAGCAGACAGGTGGCCGGCCTGCTGTCCCAGCGAGCGTGCGAGATATTGCTGCATCTGCCTATGGAGCCGTTTCAAAAGAAAGTATCCGATGATGGATTTATCATTAAAACAGGAATGAGCTCGAAAGAGATCAGGAAACGTCTGCAGCGAGCACTGGATGTTGTCCCCGGGGCCAGGGGGGTGAATAATCATATGGGATCGGCGGTAACGTCAGATCCGGAGACTATTGGACGTGTTCTCCAGGAGGTCAGGGAAAAAGGATTATACTTTCTTGACAGCCGTACCGCGGTATCGACGCAGGCCTATCGGATAGCCAGAGAAATGGGAGTTCCCGCTATGGAACGCAGCGTATTCATCGATGCCGTTTATCAGGAGTCGGCTATCCGGGAAGAGTTGCTTCGTTTGTTGAACATTGCAGATCAGAAAGGGGTGGCGGTAGGTATCGGTCACTGCCGCAGCACCACCTTGAAATTGCTGAAGATCTGGGTGGTACAGGCTCAAGAAAAAGGATACCGATTCGTTTATCTTTCACAAGTGATGCCGCAGTGGTGAATGGCAAATTATAAAGGAGGGATTGATGGCCAGATTAGGTATAGATATAGAGAAAGTAGCGGCACTCAGGGACCTGGGAGCTGAAAAAGCCGATCCGCTGCGGGCTGCGGTATATGCAGAAGTTGGGGGTGCGGACGGTATCGTCTGTCCCCTTAACGAGGGATTACGTCCGGTAACGGAGAGGGATGTGTCGATTTTGAAGGAAGTTGTGACAACCCACCTCAACATACAGGTTCCCCCGCTGGATGCTCTGCTAAGCAAGGCCATGGCCGTTGGTCCGGACATGATTACTCTCAAGGCAGGTAAGGCTCCGGGGCAAACTGCAGGGGGGGGGCTGGATGTACTGGGACACATTGAGCGTATTAGTCAGCTGGTGGCTGATATCCGCTCACAGGATATCGTGACCTGTCTGCTGATCGATCCCGATATTCATCAGGTGAAGGCAGCCGCCAAAGCCGCGACCGACTATGTTGAATTACATACGGGTTTATACATAATGGCTGAAGACTTGAATGAACGAGCCGACAAGCTTGAAGATATTCGTTCAGCAGCGGCTGCAGCGGCAAAACTCGGTCTTGGGGTGAGCGCAGGCCAGGGACTAACCTATCAGACGGTTCCGGATATTGTCTCCATAGAACAGATTGAAGAGATAAACGTGGGCGCTCCCGTGATTAGTCAGGCCCTTTGGATCGGGATGGAGGCCGCTGTTCGGGATATGGTGGCTCTGGTAAAATGACAGAGATATCCTCTTGTAAGAAAGGGAACAGCAAGATACAGTGCAGAATGCCCCTCTAAGGAAAAAAGAAGATAAAAACAGAAAGAAAAGCTTGACAAAGCAGCCATTTTTTTATATTTTTAACGCCTTTCAAATAAAAGGGAAATAAAAATTAAAAATAGAGGGGAAACTGATAATTTCCTCTTGACATTTGAGAAATAAACTTTTATATTAATGACTCGTTAGAGATTGTATTTTTAAAAAGTTCTTTGATAATTTCGCGTGCACGGCCCTTGATATTAAAAGGCTATTACGTCAGAAAAAAACGTTTAAATATTTACAACGGAGAGTTTGATCCTGGCTCAGGACGAACGCTGGCGGCGTGCTTAACACATGCAAGTCAAGGAGAACGGGAATCTTCGGAATCCCTAGTAAACTGGCGCAAGGGTGAGTAACGCGTAGGCAATTTGCCCCGAAGTGGGGAATAACATCGGGAAACCGGTGCTAATACCGCATAATATCCCGATATCGCATGGTACGGGATCGAAGATTTATCGCTTTGGGATAAGCCTGCGTCCTATTAGCTTGTTGGTGAGGTAACGGCTCACCAAGGCAACGATGG
>CAZUMH010000144.1:0-5747 GCA_964621645.1 uncultured bacterium | reverse complement strand
AGGTTTATTTGAGTGATACTCTGATCCTTTTCCCTGAATTTAAGCACTCTTGGCAAAATGGAGACATCCCTATCTATTTCAAGGATTACCGTAAGTTTTCGATTAACAGGCCCTATGCACTGGATTGTTGCCTTGGGTGTGTTATCCGGGTTCTGTACAAAAATATTATTTTGGTACAAGGGCGATGGATTCCCGTTTTTGTCATACGCAACGGCATTGAGATTCCAGTCTCCATTTTCCACTGAATCAAGCAGACGAATGCGAGCCTTGACCAACCCCGTGTTTTGAAATGCTTGATACTGTCCATTTTCATCTGTCAAATAAATGCCGCTTTTACCGGTAAGTTCTGACCAGTCACTACACCCTTCCGTCTGCTTTACCCAGATAGTCCCATCCGCAATAGAAAAACTGATAATATAATTTTTATCAGAATGGAACACCCCACCACGGTTTTCCATGTTTCCTTCTGCATAGGAAGACGCTGAAAACCATAAATCAATAAAAGACAAATCTTGCCAATGTGATATATCATCGATATACACTTCAAGATCGTACCATTTTCCGGCCCTGGCTCGAGCAACAGTAATAACATTATCAATATCCATCAGATGTACATCATTGACACCCACAGCTGATACGGCTTGGCAGACGTTTATCAGCACAGTATCTCGTGAAGTATTCCCTTCTGCATCAACGACACTGAGGAATGCCGAGCGGACACCCTCATGAAGAAACGTGTAACTCGCTGAATTCGATTCTGTCACTGAACCATCATTCTGCCCAATCGAGAAAGAGTAGGGACTGAAGCCTCCTGTACAATGCGCTGATAAATCGACATTCAACGGTACCGGCCCTGACGTGGGAGTTGCCGTCAGATTACATTCCAGCGGTGCGGCAATTATTATCTGAAGCGTGTCCAGTGCAAATTGACCGTTGGCATCCTCGACAGAGAGAGTGACGTTGATATTCCCCTCTCTGGCAAAAGTGTGTCCGGTGGAGGAAGAATGAGAAACATCTCCACCATCACCAAAATTCCAGGTATATTGATAAGGAGACACTCCTCCGGTAACTGTTGCTGAGAAAAGTGCCGGCAGAGGGAAAATACCTTTCTCCCTTGAGGCCTTAATGGATGTACTCATTTCCTTTACAACAGATATGGAGAGCGTATCGGTTATGCATTGCCCGACTATATCATTAACACTGCATGTAACACCAAAGACTCCTTCTGAATTAAAAACATGAGCAGGATTTTTTTCTTTTACTGAAGAACCATCTTTGAAATCCCAAGAAAAAGTGTACGGTCCCATGCCTCCCGTAATGGTAGGAGTAAAATTAACAGTAAGGGGTGCTGTACCGTCACTGACATCTGATGCGATCCCCAGATGCAGTTTATTCACAGCGGTGATGGATAATCTCTTCTCTGCTGTGTTCCCGGCATTATCAGAAACGGTAATAACAGCATTGTATGTTCCGGGATCCGAATAGGTATACTGAAGAGAATGTTGGGCATATTCAGCACCATCTCCACTGGTCCATGTAAAGGAAAGATCCCCCTCTCCCCCCTCAGCCGTTGCTGTAAATGTAACGGCAAACGGTACCACTCCTACTGTGTCTGAGACAACAGTAGAAATTTCGATATTTCGTGATTTTGGGAGTGATTGAGCCGATTCGATCGCGCCTATGTCAGGAGCAGCACCTTGAAACGCTAAAGCAACGCCGTCGCCGCTGCTCCAGTGTACATCATGATCCAACGTCAGGATGTTTGATTCATAATCAATATGAGTTATTTGAGCTTTTTCTTTATTGGCTACTATTTCAATGGTATCGCCGGGAACGATTTCATATCCATCACTGAAAACCATTGCATTGTCAATCTGCATTAATTTACTGTTCCCTGAGGAAACAGTATAGGCCAGGGGAAGTCCAGCATCAATGGCCGGTGAAGAATGCTGCAGAGAAAAATCATACGGCCCCTCACCCACCGGGGTTAAAGTTGAGGCTTTAAGCATGGGATCATTTACAGAAAGAGAATGAGCATCTTTGCCAGATAAACCCGAACATGACTGATAAGCGGTTATTGCTGCCTGGAAATCTGCTGTTTTCCAATTCCAGGCCTGAGTCACCAGTGCCTGGCGCACGTTGCTGCTATTAAAATAGAGATTGCCATCCACTACCGCTCCATCAAAGGAAGCAGTTGTGCGCACAGCCATCTCCCCCTGATGATTATTCCCGATAATATTATTTTTTATCACACAGTTGCTAAATGCATCGGCATATGGTTCTATTATAGCGATTCCGACCAATCCTGGGAAGCGCCGGAGATAATCGGTTGATCCATTTTCCACCTGGGAAGCAGTTCGGTCCGGAGCTTCATGATTGCGGTTGTTAGCAATTATTGTGTTTTGCACGACAGCCCATTTGAAATTCGGTATGGAAATCCCGCCTAAATTGTCATAGATAATATTTTTTCTGATAAGAATAGAATGTGCCTGAGTATGCCCGATATCGCCTTTCATTATACCGCCCAGTCCTCCACCCATGTTTCCGCTGCCGTCGTTATCACCGGTATTGCCAAATAGAATGTTGGTTTCTATTACCACATGAGCAGCACCTTTCAAATCAATACCGTTCTCAGCGTTGTAGCTGATCACATTCCCCCTTATGACCACGCCCCGCCAGGATCCATTATCGTAACTGAGAGAATAATCCGGTTCAAACTGAATACCGTCTTCGGTGCGGCTTCCGGTGAGCAGGTTGCCTTGAATCAGCATGGCCTGGTTTGAGCCGTAACTCGTCTGAATGTCGATACAGCTTCCCACCGGTCTTTCTATTTTATTCGATACAATTCTTGTGAATTTTGGTGAAGCAGTAGTAATAATGCCGATATCCCAGTCACCGCTGAATTCATTGGAATCAATAAGCGTATATTTGGCTCCGCCGATAAGAATTCCGTGATTACGCGGAGGCGTAGGTGTGGAGCAGATAAAACGGCAGTTTTGGATTGTATTGTTGCTTGTTGAAGTGCCATAGATAGCTGCTCCATAACTGGCTTTTACTGGATCTATGGTTATATTTTCTATGATGATATAACTGGTAGAAGTCCAGCCAGCATCCGTTCCCGGATACCCCAAAGCGATAACAGCTTCGTCACTCCCCTGTCCCGGCCCCCTTATAATGACTGCTTCGTTTCCATACGCTCTGTATATGATCGGAGCGGTGACACTTCCTGAATAATAGGGATTGATATCATCGAAGTAGGTCCCTCCCCTGATTTCGAGGATATCTCCAGCCTGAAGGTTCTTGTTCGCTTTACTCAATGTCTTCCATGGTTGAGCCAGGGTACCGGGATTTGTATCGGAACCATTAGGAGAAAGATAGTAAACATCCGCTTTCAGCCCTGCTGCAAATCCTAGAAGGCAGATCCATAACATATACTTAATTGTGGCTCTCGCTGTACACAGCATACCTTCTCCCCGTTTTCTCTCCGAGGTTCTTGAGCCGGGAAGCAACTTCCAGTCTTGAGGGAAAATCTTACTCATTCTTATCCTTGTCCAGCCTTCCTTGCTTTCTCTTTAACTATATGATATTAATTAAATTATACGCAAAGATATGTAACAGTGCCATACAAATAATCTTTCTGCGGTCCTGTACAGTCTATCTTCGCAATTATCATGCCGATTCTGTTAAAACTTCATGACAGGTTTTTTTACAATGCGATTGATAACGGAACGCTCCTCATCGTTGAAAACATGGTGTATAAATGCGATTCCAGCATAGATGATTGTACCGGCAAGAACGACGAGTAAAAATCCGGCAAGATTTGTTGCCAGGAAGCGCAGATGATAAAGAGCAAACCCAAGCAATACCGAGTTTATAAAAATTCGAATTAATGAAATATAATCGAGCCTGAAACGAACATATTTTTTAATCATAATATAAATAAAAATATTCTTCAAGAATACTGCGCTGCCTGTTACCAGCGCGACTCCGATAATACCATATCTATTGACGACCAGAAGGTCACCAACCAGATTATATACTGCAAAAATTTTACTGTAAAGATTTATCTCGACTTTTTCCACCGACTGTACCAGAAGCCCCAGAGGAGTCGCGAAACCATTTAACAAGCTGAAAATCGCCACTATCCATAGTACGTCAAGCGCCTGCAGGTATTTGGGAGTAAATAAAAAGATTATCATTTTATCGCCCAGAACCAGAATACCCGCAACCAGAGGAAAGAAAAAGAAGGCGATGAGTTTGTTTAGAAGATTGAACATCATCTCAAGATCCTTATCTTCACGGGTCTGCGTGTACCGTGTGTAGAAAATGGGAGTTATGAGATCAAGGAGCATACGGTGAGGCATCCAGCGTGAGATCAGTACCATTGTTTTTACTGCAAAGGCGTAAAGACCGTTCATGGTCTGGCCGAGACAAGCAGAGATGATGAAAAAATCTGTGCTTACTTCAAGTATTTCTTCACCCATTTCGTTGAAGTAGGCCAGCAATCCAAAGCGCTGCAACCTTTTCCAGGGAAAAATAGCCTGAGGTGTGGGAGATCCTTCCCTTTCAAAATGCATTTTATACCAGTGAAGCTGCAGGAAGAAAAGTAATATAAAACCGATAACTTCAGCAATAATTAACCCCCGCAAGGCCAGTCCCATGTGAAGAAAAATCAAAACCATAATGGTGCGGACGATAGCATAAATGCCCTGGGCCAGAGAAAAATACTTATGTAGAAATATGGATGTGAGTGTCAGTCCCACCAATTGTGATTCCAGATAAAAAAGAATCCCCAGGGAGAAAATAAGATATTCAGGAACATATCCCTGAATGTGGAACAGTTTCGCAAAGAATCCCGAAAACAGGGCGATACCGGCACAGAAAATCAAAATCAATATTCCCCTGAGCAGTACCCCTCCCCGAACCAGTCTTTTCAGATTATAGTAATCGCCTGTTTCATAAAATTCCGGGATATATCGTTTAAATATATTAAGCATACCCAGACTTGAAAAGAGTCCAATATAGGCCATAATGCTGAAGAGGAGATTATAGACACCGTACTGATCCACCGATAGAGTTCTAACGATATAGATCGTCACGAAAAAGGTGATAATTGGAGTTATCGCTTTTTGAGCTAAAAGGTAAAAAGTGTTCCTTCTGATCAGTTCAGAAAGATTTTCATTAGACATAAATCCGCCGTTTCACATAATCAAAGATGGTCATGAATTCAACATCAGGAAAGGACCTCATAAAATTAATCAGATCCTCCGTCAGTCTGAATCTTGTCTCCTCATCCACACGAAGTTTGAATCTTCTGCGAAAATAGAATCCTCTCGATCTTATGCTCTTTAATGATGTATGGTATGCGTGCGACCCTTTCTGGGGAGCGAATTCGGAAGGATGGAAAATATAGACGATTGGTTTTCCGGTAGAACGGGATTCCTCAAGAAGAATACGAAAGAACCTTTTCATAAAATTGAGGCCGAATATATAGAGACTGCCGGAAATGAACGGCAGCAGCATTGCTGATACCGGCACAACGGTTATCTTTCTGTTTCCACGTCGGTATGCACTCTTGGGATGAGGATGGTATGGTCGACGCGGAGCCACCAGCCAGCCAGGATTGATTAAATTCGAGCTGAATAGATCAAGACGCTGGGAACATACTGAGCTGTCTGCGATATAGCCTTTTTCTTCCAGAATCCCCTGAGTAATTGGGGAGGTTTTTACCCGAGGCCCCCGAAAGG
>CAZUMH010000143.1:0-5862 GCA_964621645.1 uncultured bacterium | reverse complement strand
CAGACGATCCCGTTTCCTGTTTTCGCATCCAACTCGACATTCAATTGATCATTCTGTTTTGTAATCGTTACTTCCCTGTTATGGATATTCCACTCATCCCCTGTGGAAATTTTTGACAGATCAGGAATGATTACCCTGTCCTGTGCCGTACAAAGAACGGACGTTAAAAAGACTGTGATAAATCCGCTTATCATTTGGGATTTTCTCATAATCCGACTCCCCAGATTTTTTTTACTTTTCTCTTCAATCCGCTATAATGTTAAAACAAACAGAAATTGGTTATACGTTTTACTTTTTATAACCGGCGATACGGTGCGACATCGTTTTTCCCTCGGCCCGTCTGTAATTCCGGGCGAAAACGATCAATTAGACCATCTCCTAAAAGGGATCATAAAAATGTTTATTAGGTTTCAGATAGAGTTTTCTGTTTGTATAATTAAAAATCAAATTGAACCGTCTCAAAGAGCCGACCCCCAGAATACCGTCCGCGTCCTGTTGTTTGGAGCGGATCCCTTCATCGGCAAATGAGGCCTTTACGGTATTCAGTTCATAGGGACCGATAATCAATTTGCTGATAAATCCGGTTTTCCCGTAAATATCCCCGCTTAGTCCCCTGCCGATGAACACATCATTCGTCTTTTCCGGAAGCTGAAATTTCATCCCCGGTTTTTCCAGCAGAAGAACGGGATCTCCGGCGGCATAATCGATGTACACGGCCATGGTAACGGGCGGTTCCTTATCTATTACTACGTTAACGTCCAGCCAGGGGACACTGTTTCCTTTGAAGTATAAAGGAATTTCACTCCAGCTTTTATCGATATCCAGCGAGTCAGCATGATGGAGTGTCATGATGTTCCTATCATAATCAAACTCGGTCTGGTAATGGCCGAAAATCGAATACCCGATGATGCCATTTGACGGGAAGCCTTTGTAGATGTCGCTCTGAAGGAAAATTATTCGCTGGTTCCTCATCGTAATACCACCCAGTTCAAAGGAGGTGGAATCAACCATTAATGCGGGAGAAGGTTCGCCGCCGCCGGCTCCCGGGAGGATCACCCGCATCGCGTCTGTCAGGTCCAATGAATCGGCGTAGTCAGGATTATAGATAATAAGACCGTCAAACGCGAAACCGGTATCGAGCAGTATATGCGGAATTTTCATCCCGTTCACTGTTACGGTGACATGTGTTTTGTCTCCGGCTTCCTGCAGGGGGACGACTTCTTTCTTCGGTTCCACTCCACAGGAAAGGCAAATCCCAAGCAGGGCAAAGATGACTATCATGTTTTTCATGGCGCCTCCGGTAACATTCTTTCTCTGTAATTACATGAGGACGACAAGACTGGGAAATACATTTTTTGCCGCACCGGAGCCGAGTCCCGGGCGAATCAGCCGGCCTTATTAATTACCAAAAATTATATCAAACTAATCTGATTATTTTTTCTTCTCCTTATATAGAGATACGAACCAAAGTACACCGATGCCCAAGAAAAATAATCCTAAACCAGCCAGTAAATTGAATAACAGCCGAGTTGCCATCATCGCATTTTCCATCACGTCCTCCTGTCAGTTGTTTTGTTTATATCATACTGTTTGACCTTACCGTGGCCACACAGGTTCTTCAATGATTAAATCCATACATTGTCTTCAGCCGTCATGTCGCTTTCGGTTCCGCCGGTGTTACGGGTGCCGGCCGGTTCTATAAGCAGGATCTTGCATTCCTTCTCAGCAAAGGGCTTATGTTCCATCCCCCTTGAGACAACGTACATTTCCCCTGCTTTTAACTCCAATGAACCGTCCCGGAAGTAAATCGACATGGTACCGTCGAGAACGAAGAAGATTTCGTCTGTATCATCATGTCTGTGCCAGACAAATTCACCTTTGAATTTTACGAGTTTAACGTGGTAATTGTTCATCTGAGCGATGATTTTAGGGGCCCAATGGTCCGAAAATTTTGATAATTTTTCATTAAGATTGATTGGTTGATAATTCATCAGTCTCACCGAAGTATGGTTGTGGTTTATTACATACCAGTGTCTCGCTGGTAGTAAATCATCTCACAGAAGGGGGAGTACATTTCCTTTCTTTTTCTGCAGCCAGATCCCGGAGAACCCAGAGGTTCGTTTAATAATTCTGTCGGCCAGTACAAATAAAATGAACAATCCTTATTATCATATAAAAAGGTGTCGCTCAGGTTCATTTTAAAAGGCGCGATTCTAATAGGAATGATCGGGGGATACAGGTCTAGAGTAGTGAAATTGCTCTGGAATGTCAAGATAATATTTATTCTCAACGAGTATCGGAATAACTATGTGTTTTAGGAACTATTTGAAGATAGGTAATGTTTAATCCTTGCTCAGGAATACGCGTATTACATTAACGGGAATATTTATAACAAGGTGGGGACCGGAAAAGGCATGCGGGACAGCCGGGTCCCTGAATACCAGCACAGTAATAATTGAAAAAAAGAATAAAGAAAACGGCAGGAGAGAACCGCCATGAAGATGTTAAAAATCCAATCCGTAGTCCTATATGTCCTTTTTACCTTTCTATTAACACTCAATACTGCCGGTGCCCAGACGATCACTCAATTCCCTATTGCAATCGGAAGCGATAGCACTTTTATGAGTTCCATGGCCTTCGACGGTGAAAATTATCTGGTTCCTCTGGTCGGAGATGATTCAGGCGCTAATGATCTTAACTTCCAGTTTGTGTCAAAATCCGGCAGCTTGGTGGGTCAGCGAGTCTCTCTCGGCACCGAAGCCCGGCGAGGCGCCCTAGCGGCTTTCGACGGAACAAATTATCTGCTCTGCTGGAATGATTTAAACGACAAACTCTGGGGCCGGTTCATCGCACCGACAGGGACAGCCGCGGGAGATGCTTTTGTCATCTCGCCCTACGGCTGGATCGGCAATAACTCGCTCATATTCGCCGGCGGCTCCTATGCTGTCATCTACGAAGACACCCTGTCCTCCCCGAATCACAGACAATTTATTTATGGCAGGTTCATCAGTCCGGGCGGAAGCGTCGGAAATCCCATCCAAATCAGTCAGTCAGAGGGGAATCTGGATGGAAGCCTGGATTTCGACGGGTCGAACTATCTGGCAGTCTGGCGCGGGACCGGTGATTATTCGTACATGATATACGGTCAATTTATCAGCAGCAGCGGGACCTTGGTCGGGAACAATTTCAGCATCGATGACAGTCAGTATAAGAGCGATAATCCGGTAGATGTGGCATTTGACGGCACACGATATCTGGTTTGTTTCGAAGATGAAGTGGATGCAAATAACGACATCTGGCATCTTTACGGAAGATTTGTCTCCCCTTCAGGAGACGTGCAGGAACGGATCCCCATTGCCGAGAATGGAAACAACCTGTTCGGTTTTTTAGCCTTCGACGGAGAGCACTATCTGGTGACCTACCACCACTTCGTCAATGTCATGAATAATGAAGTCTATCTTATAGGAAGATATTTCGATACTACTGGCCAGCCATCCGGGGATACATTTATTATTTTTTCCCCGGTGGGAGGAAAAGTCCCGATTGGGGGTGTGCAGCTTTTTGACGGGACCGATTTCCTTACCGGTGTTAATTTGGTGAAGATAAACATTTCGCCGGAAGGTGATGTTCAATTTTCCGATGGTGATGTCTACGGAGTCCTCCTTTCCGAGGCCTCTAACGAAGTCAGCGACGGACAAGGATCAGGAATCCCCGCAGCATTCAGTCTGGATCAGAACTACCCCAATCCCTTTAATCCGGTGACGACCATAGAATATGCCGTCCCCGAATCGGAATCGGTGATCCTTTCCATCTATGATGTAACCGGTAAGGAATTAAAAAGATCTATCTTGGGAATGTCCGCGGCGGGTACACACACCATTCAATGGGACGGCCGCAATCAAGCCGGAGAGCGGGTCGCTTCGGGGATGTATTTCTACCGCATCGAGGCAAAGACAAAGGCCGGAACCCTTTCAGGCGTAAAGAGGATGATTCTGCTGAAATAGCGCGTTTTAGAAGGGGGAGCGGATGATTTACGTCCTGCATTGGACCGAAAAATATTCTTTTTTCCCCAAAGATTGAAAAGGCCCGGCCGCAAACCGGGCTTTTATCATAATTTTTTCTTCATTCCAAGAGACTTTCTTACAGTGAGGAAATTTTTCAGTGAGCCGTTATCCCGCGTTCCGCTCCAGCAGACACTCCATGAATCCGGGGCCCTGCAACAGACCGTAAGCACCCCGGCGGGCGCTTTCCTCGTCATAGGCGGTGACGGAGTCCGGCTCCATTCCAGGACGCATGATGACAAACGGCACCGGATCACGCACGTGGGTGCGCACCTCGATGGGGGTAGGATGGTCCGGCAGCAGGGCAATCGCCACGGGCTCATTCATCTTCTCCACCGCGGCCATGATGGGCCCCACCACCCGGCCGTCCAGATACTCGATGGTCCTGATTTTTAAATCCGTGTCGCCTTCGTGACCGGCCTCATCCGACGCCTCGATGTGCAGGTAGACCAGATTGACGCGCTTCAGGGCCTCGAGAGCGGCCGCCGTTTTGCCCTCGTAGTTGGTATCATAGAGGCCGGTGGCACCCGGCACGTGAATGGATTCCATGCCGGCGTAGACGCCGATGCCGTGGATCAGGTCCACTGCGGAGATGACCGCCCCCGTGAGGCCGTAGCGCTGCTGCAGCGTTTTCATGCGGGGTTTATAGCCCGCGGCCCAGGGCCAGATGGAGCTGGCAGGATCCTTGCCTTCTTTGACCCGCCGCCGGTTCACCTCGTGCCCCGGCAGCAGGGCCTGTGATTTCAGGATGAGGTCATTGAGCAGGCGGGCCGTGCTCTTCCCCTTCTCCGAGGTGGAACGGACCAGCACCTCCCGGAAGGGAGTGCCCGGCACATCGTGGGGCGGTGTCAGCGTGATATCGTTGACGCCCTTTTTCAGCACCAGAAGGTGGCGGTAACTGACGCCCGCGTGAAAATGCACCGTGTCCGATCCCAGTCTATCCTGAAGAAACTCAATGAGCTCGGCCGCCTCTTCCGAGGAAATGTGGCCGGCGGAATGGTTCTTTATTTTGTTCTTTTCGATGCAGATGAGATTGCAGCGCATGGCCAGATCGTCTTCGGCCAGCGCTACTCCCATGCTGGCAGCCTCCAGCACGCCGCGGCCCTGGTATACCTTGTGGACGTCATACCCCAGTACGGCCAGGTTGGCCACCTCACTGCCGGGCGGCATGTCATCCGGAACGGTGATGAGACGGCCGCTTCTTCCCAGCGCCGCGAGCCGGTCCATGTTGGGGATGGCGGCCGCCATCAGCGGAGTCTTCCCTCCCAGGCTTGCCAGGGGGCGGTCGGCCATGCCGTCGCCCAGTATAATGATATATTTCATCGTGTCTCTCCGTCCCGGCGCTCCGCTCCCATCCCAGCGGGAATAGGGGGCTGATCAATAGTTCTTTTTCAGATATTCCTTGAATTCCCAGTAGGAATTATCCAGGTTGTCGTAGTGTTCCTCCTTTTCTTCGATGCCCTGCAGGCTGGGCGGCAGTTCCGGATCGAATCCCAAGAGCTCGATGATCTTTTCCGGGAACTTGGCCGGATGGGCCGTCTCCAGTGAGACGAGAAGATCCCCATCTTCCAATTTTCCGGCATCTTCTTCCAGGTAGCGGTTCAGACCGGCCCAGCCAACGGCTCCGTGGGGTTCCAGTAGGAGTTTATGCTCCTTCCAGGCCCGGCGGATGGTATCCTCCGTTTCCCCATCCCTAACGGAACAGGAGTACATCTCCCGGCGCATACGCTGGAAATCCGGCTTTTTCTTCACCAGGCCGGTCTCGTCCATGACGCCGCCGTAATAGGCCACCACCCGGGAA
>CAZUMH010000142.1:0-6155 GCA_964621645.1 uncultured bacterium | reverse complement strand
TCCAGTTTCAACTGGACCACAATGAAATGGTTGAACTCTCCGTTTTTGACTGCACTGGCCGCAAGATCCGAACTCTTCTGCACTCCTCGAAAGAAGCCGGAGAATATTCGGTCCTCTGGAAGGGAGTGGATGATTCGGGTCGTACTGTTGCCAGCGGAGTTTATATCATCCTCCTGCGGATAGGTCAAAATGAGCGGAGAGTGCGTACCGTTCTTCTCCGTTAGGAACAATACGCTTCTCCCTCCCTGGATGAAATCTTCCGGGGGAAAACCACATCATAGCCTTCCCCGTCCTTTTTTCCAGCCAACGAAAAGGGTTGATTTTTATCCATATTTTTCTACATTGATGAGCAGGTAACGGCGGAGAAAAGGAGATCTGCATGCCTTCCGTGGATACGGCTCCAGCTTTTTCAAACGAACGCGCCCGGGAAATCTGTGCCGCCCTTTACGGACTCGAGGCAGAGGCTGAACCACTGCCCAGCGAGCGGGACCAGAACTTCCTGATGATCGGAGCTGACAGATCCAAGCGCGTGCTCAAAATCGCCAATCCCGATGAGTCACGCGCCGTGCTGGAACTGCAGAATCGGGTCATGTCCCACCTTTGCCGGCAGGGCGATGGACTTTCCCCCCGGGTCGTCCCGGGTAAAAGCGGTGACGAGATCCATTCCGTCAGGGATGAGAGAGGCCGGGAAAATCTGGTGAGACTGATCACCTATCTGGAAGGCGTCCCCCTGGCCGAGTCCCGGCCCCAATCCCGGGAATTGCTTCATTCCCTGGGAGAATTTTTCGGCACGTTGGTAACAGCCATGCGTTCCCTACACCAGGGAGATCCCCAGCCGGGATTCCTCTGGGAGATGCGGCGAGGTCCGGACACGGTGAGGAAACTGTCCTCTCGGATCGAAGATCCGGCCAGACGCGGCCTGCTCGAGAATTTTCTCTCCTGGTTCGAGTCTTATACGGCTCCCTGTCTGCCGCATCTCGAAGTGGGGCTGATCCATAATGACGGCAACGACTATAACATCATCATCGGTCCCCCTTCCCAAAGAGAAGAAAATTTCGGCAGCAGGGCGGTGGCCGGGGTCATCGATTTCGGCGACATGGTGCGCTCCTATATCCTGGCGGACTTGGCGGTGGTTTGTGCGTATGCCATGCTGGACAAGGAAGATCCCCTGGCCGCCGCGACTGAAATCGTACGGGGGTATCATGCCGTCCGTCCGTTGAAAGAGGTGGAACTGGGAGCGCTCTATGGACTTATCTGTCTGCGGCTGATGCTGAGCGTCTCCATCGCGGACCATCAAAAGAAGCTTAACCCGGATAATGAGTATCTCTCGATATCCGAAAATCACATCTGGACGCTGCTGGAACGATTGCATTCAGTACATCCCCAGCTGGCTCAGGCTGTATTCCGCCAGGCCTGCGGACTTCCTGCTTCATCCAGAGCGGAGAAGGTGCGGCGCTGGCTGAAGAAAAAGAGTGCTTCTTTCCATTCCCCCGTGGGCTTTGACCTGGGCTGCGAGCAGGTTGAGGTATTCGATCTCAGTGTGGGCAGTTCCTTTATCGTTCATCCGGATTTGCTGTCCGATGCCAATGCTTTTACTGAACGTATCTTTGATCGGATAGAGAGCCGGGGAGCGCGGCTGGGGATCGGACGCTACAATGAAGCCAGATTGGCCTACAGTACTCCTCAGTTTCGGGAACACGATAATGAACTTGCCGAGAGCCGCACGGTCCATTTGGGGATCGATATTTTCCTTCCGCCCGGGTCCGAAGTGTACGCTCCCCTGGAAGGAACAGTGCACAGTTTTCAGGTAAACGATCTGCCGCTGGATTATGGTCCCACTATCATTCTCGAACACCGCAGCGATGAGGGAGAGAGCTTTTTTACTCTTTATGGTCATCTCAGCAAATCTTCGCTTTCGAAGGTCAGCCGTGGTCAGCGTATCAAAAAGGGGGAATGCTTTGCGGCTATAGGAGGCGTCAATGAGAACGGCGGCTGGCCTCCCCATCTGCATTTTCAGATAATGACCCACCTGCTGGGCTGGCAGGGGAATTTCCCGGGAGTGGCCCGGGCCAGCCAGCGACGTATCTGGCTTTGCCTTTGTCCCGATCCTAATCTTATGTTGGGCCTTCCGGAGGAATCACTGGAGGATAATTCCCTCTCCGGGGAAGAGATATTACACCGCAGGAAGGAGCGGCTGGGCCCCTCTCTGAGTATTTCTTACCATAAGCATCTTACCATCGTCAGAGGCAGCGGTATCTATCTCTACGACCGTAACGGCCGGAAATATCTGGACGGCGTGAACAATGTCCCCCATGTGGGTCACAGCCATCCCAAAGTGGTGGCAGCGGCGGCGAAGCAGCTGGCAGTGCTCAACACCAACACCCGCTACCTGCATGAAAATCTGGTGAGGTACGCCGAGAGGCTCTGCTCTACCATGCCTCCGCCTCTGGAGGTGTGCTATATCGTCAATTCGGGCAGTGAAGCCAATGATCTGGCCCTGCGCCTGGCCCGCAATTATAGCGGTCGCAGGGATGTAATCGCCGTTGAGGGAGCCTATCACGGACACCTTACTTCGCTTATCGAGATCAGTTCCTACAAGTTTAACGGTCCTGGCGGCCAGGGCCGGCCTTCCCATGTGCAGCTGGTAAGCATGCCGGATCGCTACCGGGGACCCTATCGGTACGGAGACAGGAAGGCAGGGAAAGAGTATGCTGCAGACGTTGATCGGGCCATTGCTGCCATCCGGGATGAGGGCCGG
The DNA here is from genome assembly GCA_964621645.1 of uncultured bacterium. Classification (GTDB taxonomy): domain Bacteria; phylum Zhuqueibacterota; class QNDG01; order QNDG01; family JAGLOF01; genus CAZUMH01. The sequence continues at coordinate 3,397 of CAZUMH010000142.1, read as the reverse complement.
GAGCCGGCCGTTTTTATCTCCGAATCGTTTCTGGGCTGCGGTGGACAGATCGAGCTGCCGCCTTCTTATTTGAAAGAGGTCTATCGGCGAATACGGAAGGCCGGCGGTCTCTGCATTGCCGATGAGGTCCAGGTCGGTTTCGGCCGGGTGGGCAGTCATTTTTGGGGTTTCCAGACTCAGGGAGTGCTGCCCGACATTGTCACGCTGGGCAAACCTATCGGCGACGGCTTTCCCCTGGCGGCGGTGGTGACCAGGCGGGAGATTGCCGAGCGTTTTAACAACGGCATGGAATACTTCAATACCTACGGCGGCAATCCCGTCTCCTGCGCCGTGGGCCTGGCGGTACTGGAGGTGATCGAAGAGGAAGAACTGCAGAAAAAAGCCCGCCTGGTGGGGAATCATCTGCTCGGCAGACTGCGGGATTTGCAGAAGCGCTTTCCTCTACTGGGAGATGTGCGCGGCCGGGGTCTGTTTATTGGAGTGGAGCTGGTTGTCGATCCGGAATCGCGGATACCGGCACCGCTGCAGGCGGCCTATATCACTGAGCGGCTGCGGGAAGAGGGGGTACTCATCAGTACAGACGGACCGGACCATAACGTGCTGAAGATCAAACCTCCCCTGGTCTTTTCCGGGGATAACGCCGATCTTCTCGCCGACTTGCTGGAAAGAGTTCTGGGAGAAGATGCGGTTCGGATATAAATTCATGAGGATAAAATCCTGATGGCTCTGAAATAAACGATTAGTAGATGATATAATTACCACGATTACAAAGGGAGGAAGGGAATGAAAAAGAGATTACTCATAGTGGGGGCAATATTATCGTTTTTATTGTCGTCACAGCCTTTACCGGCGGAAGAAGGGATGTATCCCATCAGTGAGATCTACAAGCTGGATCTGCAGCATAAGGGACTCATCCTGCCAATTGATCAGCTCTACAATCCTAACGGCGTCAGTCTCATCGATGGGATCTGCCAGGTGGGAGGCGCCACCGGATCCTTCGTCTCGCAGGACGGCCTCATCCTGACCAATCATCATGTGGCGTACCGGGCGGTGAACGCCGCCAGCACCGAAGAGCACGACTATCTGCAGAACGGTTTTGTCGCCTGGGACCGCTCCCAGGAGACCGAAGCCAAGGGGTACACAGTGCGTATCACCGAATCCTACCGGGATGTCTCGGATAAAGTGCTGAGCGTCGTGACAGAAGGAATGGATCTGGCCGAACGTACCAGGGCCATCGACAAAAAAATCAAGGAGATCGTCACAGAAGCCGAAAAAGAACATCCCGGTAAAAGAGCCGGCGTCTCAGAAATGTTTATGGGAAAGACATACGTGCTTTTTATCTACACCTATCTGCGGGATATTCGCCTGGTCTACGTGCCCCCTCTTTCAATAGGAAATTTCGGCGGTGAAAAGGATAATTGGATGTGGCCCCGCCATACGGGGGATTTTTCTTTTCTGCGGGCCTATGTGGCCCCGGACGGTTCCCCGGCCGCTTACTCACCCGATAATGTCCCCTACCATCCCAAACGGGTGTTGCGGGTCGATCCCGCCGGCGTTAAAGAAGGTGATTTCGTCTTTATCCTGGGATATCCGGGCCGCACCTATCGCCACCGGACCTCCTTCTTTTTCGTTTTTGAGGAGGAGGTACGCATGCCTTTCGTCGTAGATTATTACCAATGGATGATAAATGTGATGGAGGGATTGAGTCGGAAAGATCGTTCCGTGGCTCTGAAACTCTCGTCCCGTATCAAGGGCCTTTCCAACACGATGAAAAACTATCGGGGGAAACTGATTGGTATGCAGCGGCTGAGCCTGACCGAGAAAAAACAAAAGGAAGAACAGGAGCTGCAGGCTTTCATAGAAAGGGACGTGAAACGCAAAGCGGTGTACGGATCTATCCTCCAGGAAATTGGAGAGATGTATAGCCAAACGAGAAAGAACGCCCGTCAGGATCTTGTTTTCAGATATCTTCTTTCCTCCTGCACTCCGCTCAGTAATGCCTATACAGTCTATCAGGCCTCCCTGGAGCGGGCCAAGTCCGATCTGGAGAGGGAGAGTGCCTTTATGAACCGGAATTGGCAAAACACCAAGAACCGGATGCTGCTTTTCCTGGAAAGCTTTTACCAGCCCGGTGACAGTATTATGTTCAAGGATATCGTCAACAAGGCAGCCCAATTACCACAGGAGCAGCGGATAAAACCCCTGCGGTCCCTGGGAAGCGGCGGGAAGCTTGATGAATTTTTACATGAATCCTACCGGAAGACGATCTTCATTGACCGGGCCACACTGGCAGAGGCTTTGGAACATCCGGCGGAAACAGTGAAGCGTTCGGACGATCCTTTCCTTGCCCTGGCCAAAGAGCTGTATCCCCTCTATCAGAAAAGGCGGGACAATCAGGAACGGATCCAGGGCCAGCTTGATAAGCTGCAGGCCAAGCTGCTGGATGTCAAACGACAGTTTTCCGGCAAGGATTTTATCCCTGACGCCAATGGCACCCTGCGCCTCACTTACGGGCATATCCGGCAGTATTCCCCCAGGGACGCGGTCATTTACAGACCGATTACCACCGTCCAGGGAGTCCTGGAAAAGTATACCGGGAAAGCGCCCTATGACGCTCCCCAAAAGCTGCTGGATCTGATCAAGAATAAAGATTTCGGCAGATTTGCCCATCCCAAGCTTGGTATGGTTCCAACCGGCATCCTCTACGATATGGATACGACCGGTGGAAATTCCGGCAGCCCGGTGCTGAACGCCAGAGGGGAGCTGGTCGGCCTCAACTTCGACCGTACCTTCGAGGCCACTATCAATGATTTTGCCTGGAGCGCCGCGTACAGCCGTTCCATTGGAGTGGACATCCGCTACATCCTCTGGCTGGTGCAGAAATACGGCGGAGCTGACTACCTCTTGAAAGAGATGGGGGTTGATCTATAATAGAAAGGGAAACGGGAATTAATCATGCTGATATCCGGAGATCGGGTTCGAAACAATCCTGTTGAGCCGGGATGGTTTCAAAGCGGTGTTACAGCTGATTGCGAATGCGCTTTAATCTCTGGGATTAACCGAAAAATCTGTTTTCAAATTCTCCTGACTTATACTTTCACCTTGATAAATGAAAGTTGCGGGAGTAAATTGCAAAACCTCCGGGAGGTCCGGAGGGACCTCCCGGAGGTTCATAATGCCACCACGCAGACTGCTCTCCCTTGTTTCCGGTGAACATTACCATATTTACAACCGGGGTGCGAATACAAATCCAATATTTTTCCGCCGGGATCATTATTTATATTGTCTACGACTACTCAGAAAATATTCCGACAGGTACAACGTTACGATTTTTGCCTTCTGTCTCATGCCGAACCACTATCACCTGCTGCTGAGACAGGAAGCTGAGGGATCAATA
>CAZUMH010000141.1:2939-6214 GCA_964621645.1 uncultured bacterium | reverse complement strand
GGGACCGATGCTGTATGAAAGACGCCGCAGGCTGACAAGACTCATCTGATCTCCCCGACCGGCTGCATTCGGTAGATGTATCCTTCCTCCAATTGGACTCCGCTCTTGAGGTAATGGCTGATATACTGACCACAGTTGCTTCCGATTAGATTTTCTTCTTGTTCACCGACACTGACAATTACTTCAAATCCTGTTTTACGAATAGAATCGATGAGTTCATGGAAATCCTTCGCGTCGAAGGAGCGCGAACAAAGCCCCTCCTGTTGGGCCTTGGCGGTTGGATTAAGGGGAGTCAATTTTATTAAGAAATGGTCCGGATCAAAAATGTGACGCAGGACCGCAGGATCAACCGGACTGCCCTCGGAAGCAGCGAAATTCAACGTGACCTTCCTGCCCCCGGATTCATGGAACCGCACACCGTATGCTGAGATCTGCTCCATTCTCCAGATAGGCACCGGTATCAGCCAGGCACGCCTTTCCGCGTCAGTGGTATGAATGGAAAACTGTAATTGAAAACGGTCCGGATAGATACGCTCCTTCACATCTAAAAGTTTTTCAAAGAAAGATTCTCTTCCTGCAGGTGCTGTGGTTGATAGGGTCGGCAGCAATCCGGGCGCATCATAGCGCCCGGTCAGTTCTTCCAGAACACCCGGAATATCATTATTTAAAGCCGGCTCGCCCATGCGTGCCAGTTGTATCTTGAATTTTTTCGACGGAACATGTCCATCCGGGAAGCGGAGCTTTACCAGATAATCGATTTGATCAAACAAATCCTGTTTGGATATTTTTCCCTGATAATAATTTCCTGCGTCGCAAAAACGGCAGCCTACGGGACACCCGTAGAGAGTCGAAATGATAAGTACCCATTTCTCATCACGGCAAAAAGGCGGCTGCAGTGATTCAACGAATTCAATTAATTTACCTTCTGAAGTCTCAGCCAAATATACAGTTGCCACCCGGGGATTGCCGGTTTTAGACACCAGTCTCATATTCTCTTATCCATTTCATGTATTAAGGCCATTGCTGTGCGTACGCCGTCCCCGGCCGCGATTGCCGTCTGTCGGAAAATACCGTTAGCCGCATCACCGATAATCCGTACATCTTTCCGCCGCCGTGCCCATGATTCGTCTTGACCCAAAAAAGCGAGATTGGGTTCCCGGCCCGTTGCCAATAAAATCCTGTCCACTCGTATCATCCGCTTTTCTTCACCGGGGGAAGACCCCGACAGGATTATTCCATCCGGCTGTGGCTCCATGGTTATAAGATTGAACCCGATTACTTCATGAATCGAACTGATACCGGATACCCGTTTCTGCAGCAGAGAAAGGGCACGGCCATCTTCACTCCTGCGAATAATAAATACTTCCCATCCTCTATCAGCAAGACTGAGAGCATAATCGTAGGCAACATCCCCTCCGCCGATTACCGCCGCTTTACTTCCATGCAGCTCTTTTATTTCCCGAATACTTGAATGAATCCGTCCAGAAATATTTGTCGGGAAAGAAGGGCCGTTCCAGGAACATGGTTTTGACCCGCTGGCGACGATAAGCCGTTCGGTTTCGATATGTTCATCGTCGGTTTCGACAATTAATGCCGACGGCAGGGGAATCACCTTGAGTACACAAGTAATGCGCAATCTCACATGCAAGCGTGAAAGATGATCCACGATTAAATCCGCTAAGGTCTCACCTGGAATCCCTTCCGGAAAACCGGGATAGTTCTCCACCAAACGTGCTTCCCGCAGTGTTCCTCCCGGTTGATTCTCTTCCAACACCAGTGGATCGAACCCGCTGCGTTTCAGCTGAATAGCCGCCGCAGCCCCTGCCGGTCCTGCTCCAATGATGACGATCCTCTCCTTCACGGCGTATCCTTTTCCATCCGATCCAGGAGTTCTTTTAGAGTCAGGATATGGGCAAAGCCATGCCCCAGGCTCCGGCACGACCCAAGATGAAGATCCCTGGTATAGGTGGCACTGAGATCCACCGGACATATTACTTCAAATCCTCGAGTAAAGGCGGCTCGTGCCGTGCTCTCACAGCAAAGGTGAGTCATGACTCCGCCGATAACAAGCTGCTGAACCTTATTTTCATTCAAGACATCCAGGAGGCGGGTGTTCAGAAAAGCATCGTACTGGTTTTTTTCAACTACCGTAGCCTCCAATTGCCGCACTTCAGGAATGAGCTGTGAGGCGGGATTATCCGGGGTAAGCAAATCATTCCACCATATTTTCATCATTCCGGCATTTTTCTCGTTATTCAAATGTCTGGTGAGAATCACCGGACGGCGGCGGGCAATAAACCTCTCGGTCAAAGCCAGTATCCCGGGAATGATAGCCGGGGCACTGGGGACGAAGGCATGGGAGCCGGGATTAAAAAAATATTCCTGCAGGTCCGTGATCAGCAGCGACGCTCGATCCAGAAAAAAATGCAACGGATGTTTCCGTTCTGTTACGGCTTCGGTGCAGAGACGTTCCGCTTCAGTGTCAATCGTATCTTTTAAAAAATAAGCTGATTTGGTCAATTGGTTCCAGACTTTATCGTATACATACAAACGTGTCAAACGCCCCTGAATGTAGTGAATGACGGTTCTTTTGTCAATGAAAAAGCCTTGCATTTCCCGTATGTCTATCCTAAATTAACCGCCGCCCGAGTTGACTCAGACTAATCCGCCAAGGATGGAGACGTGTGTGAACGAAAGTCATCTCTATAGCAAGATTGCCGCCGAGCTGGGACTTACCGCTACCCAGGTAAGCCGTACAATAGGCCTTCTGGATGATGACAATACGGTACCATTTATTGCCCGTTACCGGAAAGAGATGACCGGAAGCCTCGACGAGGAACAGATCCGGCAGACAGGAGAACGGATCCGTTATCTGCGCCATTTGGAGGAGCGCAAGGAAACGGTTCTCAGGACCATCTCAGAACAGGGAAAGCTGACGAAAGAGCTGTCTCAAAAGATTCGCGATGCCGAACTTTTACAGGAGGTGGAAGACCTGTATCTTCCTTTCCGGCCTAAGAAAAGAACCCGCGCAACCATCGCACGCGAGAAGGGGCTGGAGCCGTTGGCTGATCTGATAATCAGTGAGGAAATCTCTGAAGAGGATCTGATACAGCGGGCCGAAGAATTTGTCGATCCCGAAAAGGGCGTATTAAATCCGGATGAAGCTCTCAAAGGCGCTCAAGACATCATAGCCGAGATAATAGCGGATAAGGCCGAGATCCGGGCCAAATTGAGAAGCCTCTATCATCAAAAAGGAGGACTCCGCTCCGAAGCAG
>CAZUMH010000141.1:0-2929 GCA_964621645.1 uncultured bacterium | reverse complement strand
ACAAAATTCTGGCTGAAAAGACGTACCCGATGTACATGGATTTCTCTCAGCCGCTGAAGAGAGTGCCGCCGCACCGTATCCTGGCCGTGAACCGGGGCGAGAAAGATGGCGCCCTCTATGCTTGGATCGATATTGACCCTTCACTGATGACTGAAGTAATCACTGACATCCTTGTGAAAGAAAATGGATGGATTCTCTCTCATCTCCTGGCTGATGCCTGCGCCGACGCCTTCAAGCGGCTTATCGATCCGTCCCTGCAGCGGGAGATGCGCAGACAGCTGACCGATAAAGCGGATGAGCATGCCATCCGGGTCTTCGCCCGCAATCTTGAAGCCCTGCTCATGACTCCTCCGGTACGAGGAAAGGTAATTCTTGGTATTGATCCAGGCTTCCGCACCGGCTGCAAGGCGGCGGTTATTGATGCCACCGGCAGCTATCTGGAAGGCATTACCATCTATCCTCATCCTCCCCAGGAGAAATGGGAAGAGGCCAAAGAGATACTGAACAGGCTGGTTCAAAAACATGGTGTCGAGCTGGCAGCGATAGGCAACGGTACGGCAAGCCGTGAAACAGAAAAACTGGTGGCGGAAATTATCGCCGAACGCTGTCCGGATCTTCGCTATACCATCGTGAGTGAAGCGGGTGCCTCGGTCTATTCCGCTTCGGCGGTAGCCCGGGAGGAGTTCCCGCAGCTGGAGGCGTCCATGCGCGGCAATATATCCATCGCCAGGAGACTCATGGATCCCCTCGCGGAACTTGTCAAGATCGATCCAAAATCCATCGGAGTCGGTCTTTATCAGCATGATGTGGATCAAACAAAGCTGGCCGACTCTCTTCATGATGTGGTGGAATCCTGTGTTAACCGGGTGGGAGTGAATCTCAACACCGCCTCCTTTTCACTGTTAACCTATGTATCGGGTATCAACAGCCGTACCGCCCGCTCAATCGCGACACATCGTGAACAAAAAGGTCCTTTTACCACCAGACAGGAACTGCTGACGGTTTCAGGACTGGGAGACAAGGCCTTTCAGCAATGTGCCGGATTTCTTCGCATTCCTGAAAGCGAGAACCTCCTGGATGCCACAGCGGTCCACCCTGAATCGTACGGGAGCACGTCGAAGCTGTTAAACCATGTTAATCTGAGCATGGATGAAGTAAGAAGGGACGGGAGCATTTTATCGGATAAATTGAATAAAGATGGAAATCTAAAGGACCTGGCCGTTGTCTGTGACTGCGGTGTGGAGACGTTAAAAGATATTGTCGAAGCGCTTAAAAAGCCGGACCGCGACCCCAGGCAGCAGATGGAACCGCCTCTCCTGCGCAGTGACATCCTGGATATCGACGATCTCTATGAAGGATTGGTGCTAAAAGGGACAGTAAGAAACGTCGTCGATTTCGGCGCCTTCGTGGATGTCGGCCTGAAACAGGACGGTCTCGTGCATCTGAGCAATCTGGCAAAACGGTATGTAAAAGATCCGCTCGAAGTCGTTTCCGTCGGGGATATTATTGAAGTGAAAGTCATCAAGGTAGACAGGGAAAGGGGAAGGATATCCTTATCCATGGTACTGGAGGATTGATGAACCCGGGGACATTGCTCAGTATCATTATGCTCTTTCTGGGTGTCGCCTATGCTATGTTGCTTCTCTTGTTACGAAAATTTCTGGCCAACGGGGGGCAACAAGGATCCAGTAATGATTGTCCACTGGTCAGCGTGCTCATACCGGCCCACAACGAAGAAGGTCACCTTCCCCGGCTTTTCGATGCGCTGGAATCCCAGGAATATTCCCGGGAAAAACTGGAGATCATTCTTATTGATGACCGCTCCACCGATGCCACATCAGCACTCATGACCGCATTCGCAAAGAAAAGAAAAGAGGTCACCGTGATTCGCATTCAGCCTGCCGGACACACGCCGTCACCCAAGAAAAATGCCCTGGAGAAAGGCGTGGAGACGGCCCGGGGCGAAATCATTCTGACTACCGACGCGGACTGTCAGCCCGGACCCCGCTGGATAAAAAAAATGGTGGCTGAATATACTCCCGATGTCGGGACAGTATTAGGCTACGCTCCGTATGAAATACCCGTACCCTCCGGCTCATTGTTTCATAAGGCACTGGCCTTGGATTATTTGGCAATGGGTACTATTTCGGCTGCAACGGTTCTGGGGGGCCATCCGGTGACCTCTTTTGGCGCCAATTTTTCCTATCGCAAGAAAGAGTTCCTGCGTGTCGGCGGCTTCGGCAGAAATCGGAAATTCATATCGGGTGATGATGATTTGCTGCTGCATCGTTTGGCTTCCCATGGTGCCGGAAAAATTGCTTTCTGTTTGGATAAAGACGCCGCCGTGTTTAATCCGCCGCCCGGAACATTCAAGGATTTTATCCGGCAGCGGCTGCGCTTCGCTTCCAAGCATCTCGCCTACCCCGTCAAATTAATGCCCGGTCTGCTGCTTATCTACGCGTTTAATACACTGCTGAGCGCCGGGATACTTTCTCTTCTCTTTTCTTCCATGCTCCTGCCTGCGTTACTCCTCTCCCTGCTGTTGAAAAGCGGAGTTGACATACTGTTACTGACTAAAGGTCAGCAGATACTGGAATCCCGTCCGCTGCTGAAATATTATCCGCTCACGGCGGTTCCCCACATATTCTATGTCTCTTTAATTCCGATTCTTGCCAGATTCAGCCCCGAGAGATGGTGAATCAGGATAACTGCAGCCGGTCTTCCAAGCTTAAATAATCATTGACAATTCATCCGGTATTCCGTATCTTTTTTGAACGGTCGTTCTGCTGTCTAATGACAGCGCAATTCTCTCGACTCATTTCCATAGGACATTTTCATTCGGACAACCGAGAGATTTCGGTAAGAACAACACTTTGTTTAAACTTGGGATTACATCAACCAGAGGAACCTCTCATGAATATCTTTGATA
>CAZUMH010000140.1:0-6313 GCA_964621645.1 uncultured bacterium | reverse complement strand
CGCATCATCTCCGCCACCAATCAGAATCTGGCGGATCTGGTGGCCCGCGGAGTTTTTCGCGAGGATCTTTATCACCGCATCAATGTCATAGAAATTAATATTCCTCCCCTGCGGGAACGGGCTGAAGATATTCTTCCCCTGGCCTATTATTTCCTTGATTTTTTCTGCACGGAAAATGATATTCCAACCAAGATGCTGGCACCGAGCGCCGTGGCCGTGCTGCTTTCCTACAACTGGCCGGGTAATGTGCGTGAATTGCGCAACATCATGCAAAAGGTCACCGTGCTAATCGATTCCCAGGTGGTGCACAGCGGTCATCTTAAAGGATTTCTTCGTTTTACACCCTCTGTGCACGATTTGAACAATACAAGAACGTTTAAGCGGGCTTTGAGTATCTTCGAGAAGAGTTTTATCATCTACGCGCTCTGGGAACATGACTGGAATATTTCTCGGACTGCGGAAGCGCTGCGCTTGCCTCGTTCTTCTCTCTATGAAAAACTGAACAAATACGGTATTAAAAAATGTTCGGATATCAGGACACAATGTCTATTCTGATTGTCTGGATAGCTGGACGGATACCAGTTAAGCCTACAGACATTGATCAACAAAAACAAGAGGTTATAGTAATTTACTATTAATGGCATATAAGTTGCTGTTATTAAAACGCTTTAAAAGGTTTAGGCGAAATAGAGGAAATGAATAGAGAAAAAACTGAACAAACACTGTTAACGAAAGGAGTTTCACCATGAGGCCGATGCTACGAATCGTGTTGGCGGTGAGTCTTTTATGCTGTATCAGCACCGGAGTCCTGGCTCAATCTTCCAACAATGTGGATCTACTGGATCGCTGGGCTTATGGACCCACCAACACTGTATTCATCTCGGGGAACTACGCCTACACGGGTGCGGGAGGATATCTGGCCATTTATGATATCAACTCCGATCCCAATAACGTGGCGGAAGTCGGTAAACTCGCCATGCCCAAACCCCTGTTAGCTATAACGGTTTCCGGCAGTTACGCCTACGCCGTTGATGGAGACAGCCTGTATATTATCGATGTTTCCACTCCGGCCAGCCCGGTCCGGGCTGGAGCGATTGTCACTCCCGGAAGGGCCCAGGCGGTTGCCTACAACAGTAATACCGTATATATCGCCGACGGATTACAGGGGCTATATGTCGTAGACGTAACCACTCCGGCAGCACCGGCTGAGGCCGGTTATTTCGATCCGGGTGGAACTGCCCGCTCCGTGGCCTATTACGGGACAGAACTTTATATGACGTACACCGATGAGAGTATCGCCAGCAATAACGCTATACGAGTTTTTGATGTAAGTACTCCCTCAGCCATTGTTCAGGTCGGGATTTACAGCAACGTGGTACGGCCTCATGATATCGCCCTTACCAATATCGGCGGCACGGACTATGCCCTCCTGGCGGACAGCACCTCACTGAGGGTTGTGGATGTGAGCACTCCCTCGGCTATGGCAGATCATGATACAGTGCAAATCCACAGCTGTGTGTACGCCGTCGTCTTTGGAGCGTCGGGAGGCACGGACTACGCCTTTATCGCGGACCGGGACCGCGGCAATGATCTGGTGCGGGTCGATCTCTCTGATGTCGGCACGCCGGCCAACTTCGATTTCAATGACATTGACGAGGATGTGGACACCGGCGGAGACGCCGTGGATGTGGCGCTGGGGAATGCCAACGCCTATGTGTACGCGGCCACAGGGCTGGGCGGCTTCCGCAGTTATTCCTCCACCGACTTCACGACGGCGGGTGATGACATTGTGGCCGTCACCGGCGGCGGGCAGCTGCGGAATGTTACCGCCTCCGCCACCCGCATTTACGTGGCCGACGGCGATGACGGAATCCGTGAACTGGACGCAACAGCCTCTCCCATCGTGGAGCTCACCAGGAACAGCGCCGATTTTGCGGGATGTGTGGCCTATGGTGTTTTCCTCTACGACGACACTCTCTATGTCGCCTCCGGCGCGGAAGGACTGCAGATGTACGCCACTGCCGATATCACCACCCGGGTGGGACAGTTCGATACCGAAGGGAATGCCACCGGCGTCTATGTCAGCGGTGATTACGCCTATGTGGCTGACGGGACCAAAGGCCTGCGGATCATCGACATACATGATTCGGCAAATCCAGCAGAAGTCGGTTCCTACACGACGTTTGATAGTATTTCCGACATCGCCCGCAATGTCTGGGTGAGAGGGAGCTACGCCTATGTGGCCGTGGGGTACAAGGGAATCTGGATTGTTAATGTGTCCAACCCCGCTTCACCGGTGTATACGGGCATGGTCAGCATGGCCGGAGAGGTGTACAATGTCACCGTGGATGTCCCGGGTAATTACGCCTACGTCGCCGACGGTGTGGACGGTCTTCGGGTTGTCAGTGTCAGCACCCCCTCCGCTCCTTCGATAGTCGCCACCTACAATACCGGTGGTATCGCCAGAGATGTGATGGTTTCCGGCAATTACGCCTACGTGGCTGATGGAAATCAGGGAATGCGGGTCTACAATATATCGACACCCACCGCGGCCCAGGAAGTGGGATATTACGATACCGGAGATGACGCCTACGCCATTTATCTATTGGATTATGAGAACATTTATTTGGTGGACAATGAAGACGGTCTCTATAAATTCGACAACATTTTAGCTCATCCCACTCATTTTGTTTCACCCACATACACCATTACTGCAGTGACCGGCCGTTCCATCCCGGTGGTCATTCAATCGCTCTCCCTGCTGGGCAAAGATAATCTGACCGCGGGCGATGAAGTGGCCATTTTCGACGGTGCCAGCCGGGTTGTGGGCCGGGCTGTGTACGAGGGAAGTATGCCCATCACCCTTACGGTTTGGATGCGTTACTATGATCCGGTCACAGTCACCACGCTGCCCGGAGCTTACTCGGGCAACAATATGATATTCCGGGTATGGAACAAGAGTACGGGAACGGTGCTGGATCTGGGCGGTTTCCCCTCCTATTTATTCGGTAACGGTACCTTCAGTGACACCCAGCTTCTGACGGTCGTCAATCCGTTGACCGCCTATCAGCTCAACGGGTTCACTCCGGTGATGCCCACCGGTGCCTATATGCTGGTGACGATCCAGAATGATATTTCTATCAACGAGACGGCGATCGAATCCGGTGACGAGATCGCTATATACGATGGCGGTATCTGCGTGGGCGCGGTGGAATACCAGGGCGCGGCCGTCACCATCCCTGTGTGGCTGGATACCTATATTCCTCCGGCGAATGAGCATCTGGTCGGCGCCAGCCAGGATCACTATATGACCTTCAAGATCTATGATAACAGCACCGGGACGACCTATACCGGAAGGCCGACCTACGCCACCGGTACTACCGGCCAGTTTGGGCAGACAACGGCAACGGTGGTCAAGCTTGAATCCTATACATTTACCACCCAGAATATCACCGTGGAATCCGGACGGCTGAATGTAATCTCCTTTAATATCGATCCTCTCCTCGATGAGGACCAGGAGATCAACACCATGCTCGATGATATTATCGCCACCAATATCTTCGCGCAGGATGATGAGGGCAATTACTACCTGTCAGGAAGCAGTTATAACAGCATCGGAGTAGTAGACCTGAGCAACGGCTATCAGGTTTATCATAACGCCGGTTCAGATCAGACGGTAAGCAACGATGGGTTCGTTCTTGTCCCCTCTTCCATAATATTGAGCATGAGTTCCAACAGATTCTACATGATAGGGTATCCCTACCAGCTGGCTCATAACGCCACCGAGGTCTTCGCCGGATACAGCGCCAATATTGTGGTACTGCAGGACGATAATGAAGGCCTCTACTGGATTCCGGATTACAGCATTAATACCATCGATCTTAACGGAGGGATGAAACCGGGCCGCGGCTATAAGATTTTCGTGGACGCCACAACGAACATGACCTTTCCGTCGCTGGCCGACGGAATAACCAAAACTGTTCCCGCCGAATCCAAACAGCCAGTGGAACCGGTCCATTTCCAATTCCATAAAAGCGGCGTGTCCTATGCCGTCATCATTGCCGCTTCAGCGGCATCCCTTGAAACAGGTGATGAAATAGGTCTCTTTTCCGGAGATCTCTGCGTGGGAGCCGCCGTGTTCAACGGACAATATCCCTTTGTCATCCCATCCTGGGGACGGGTTGATCAGGAAGATTTGCAGGTACCCGGGTTCTCCCAGGGTGATGAAATTACTGTAAAGATTTGGACCGGTGCCCAGGGGAGAGAGATCCCCGTTCCGGTTGAAACAAAAGATGGCCCGGCGGTATTCGGCCGGGGAGCGTTGACGGTAATTTCCCTTGACGAACCGGCAGTGGAAGATCTCCTGCCCCGGGAATTTGACCTGGAACAGAACTTCCCCAATCCTTTCAATCCGGAAACCTCCATCCGTTACAGTGTGCCTCAGGCGAGCAAGGTAACGATAGAGATCTTCAATGAGATGGGACAGAAGATCCGGACCCTGGTTCAGGAAGAGAAACCCGCCGGTCGTTATCTGGCGATATGGGATGGACGCAACGATGCCGGAGGGGCTCTTTCTACCGGCCTTTACATCGTCAGTATGCGGGCTGGCAGTTTCCACAAACAGCAGAAGATGCTTCTGATCAAGTAGAATTATGGATGGGGAGCCCGGTCCATAATCCGGACCAGGCTCCCTGTTCCGTTAAAAGATCTAACGCCTTGGGGGTGTTAGCATGAAGATTAAAAGATCATATGCGAGGGCGGCATTGTTTGTCGTGGCAGTCCTGCTTGTCACTGGCAGCTCAGCCCAGACGCACTTTACCACAGTGGACAATACCGGCGTTACCAGTCCGGTCGTCATCCAGAATGTTCTGGTGGATGGTTCTCTTTTAAGCAGCGGCGACGAGATCGGTGTCTTCGACGGGTCGCTTTGCGTCGGGGCCGTCGTCTATCAGGGTATATTACCTCTGGGATTTCCAGCATATCTCGAATTTGTCACCCCTTCGGGAGACACGCTGTACGGCGCTGAGAGCGGCACCCAGATGCAATTCCGGGTGTGGAAGAAATCCAGCGGCAGCGAGGCGAGCGGATCACCCAGCTTCTCTCTTGGCGGCTCCTTTGGTGATGTGGTGACGGTAGTGGAGACACTTACCGCCTCCCTTACCGGCGTGGACCCCGCGGCCGGTCATCTGCCTGAAAGAGTGGAGCTGTTTCCCGCCTATCCCAATCCTTTTAATCCGGAAACAGTGCTGAGTTTTACTCTGCCCCTGGCGGACAACGTAGAATTCACCATTTATGACGACCGCGGCAGAAAGATTATTGTCCTTATCAACGGATTTATATCAGCGGGCAGGCACCAGGTGATCTGGGACGGACGGGACGAAGGAGGAGTGAGTGTGCCCTCCGGTACGTATCTGGCACTACTCAGAACTGAGAAAATACAGTTGACACGGAAACTGGTTCTGGTAAAATAATATTGCTTTTAACAAACATTAAAGGTGTGACTTGATTACTCATCGCGGCAAAGCGGCAGTGACTATTCTGCTTTTTATCCTGCTCTTCAGCGGGGTTACCCGGGCACAGTTGCAGCACTTTCAACCCGTGCGCATGCAAGGATTACCCCAGTATGGGGTTTTTATCAAATGGGTTACATTTGGTGGGGTGGCGGACACGCTTACACCCGGCGATGAGATCGCCATATATGACGATACTCTCAGTGTAGGAGCGAAAGCATATCCGGACCTAGGTGCTGATACGAGTTCGGTGTTGATAGCAGTGACTTGTTGGATGGAGTCCGGAAGTCAAACAGATCCTTGGTACACTCCGGGCGCTGTCGAGGGTCATACCATGTATTTTCGGATTTGGGACAAAGAGACTGATAGCGAATTCCACGTTTTTCCAGTCAACTTTATTGATGGGGATGGCACCTTCGGAAAAGATGCGTGGGCTACCATTGATACGGTAAAAACAAAAACAACTAAAGTGACGATTCAAACGAGTCCGCCGCTCCTCGATTTCCGCCTCAACGGGATCACCTACACTACCGACGCGACGGGCAAGAAAGTCCATATTTGTAACCGGGATAGTGTCTATACCGTGTCCATCGATTCTGTTCAGGATTTGGGAGTGGAGGGAGAGCGCTATCGCTTCGACTCCTGGAGTGACGCCCAACCGCGCAGCCACTCCTTTACCGCGACCGGGGCGAGTTGGACACTGATCGCCACCTGCAGCACCCAGTATCTGGTCACGCTATACACGGACCACGGCACGGCCTCCGGGACCGGCTGGCACAATGCCGGCGAGGATGTCGATTTTT
>CAZUMH010000139.1:0-6417 GCA_964621645.1 uncultured bacterium | reverse complement strand
ATAAACGGCGAGACCGCCGCGGTGGTAAACGGGGACAATATCTGGCATAGTAACAAGCTATCTAGCGAGTGTGATATCGAGGTGTCCGCCGCCCCGCCTTCAGCAGATCCGGGCGGCCCCTATAGCGGTTACGAGGGCAGCCCCATTCAGTTCAATGGGAACGGCTCCACCGCTACCACCTATTCCTGGAATTTCGGCGACGGCGGCACGGGTACAGGTCCCACGCCCAGCCATACCTACACCGACAACGGCACCTATACGGTCAGTCTGACCGTGACCAACGGCGGCTCTCAGACGGACACCAAGACAACCCTGGCGACGGTGAGCAATGTGGCTCCGACGGCCGAAGCCGGGTCTAACAAGACCTCCAATGAAGGGCAATCGGTCAGCTTCAGCGGCAGCGCCACTGATCCGGGTACCCAGGACACCCAACAGGGGTTTACCTATCACTGGAATTTCGGTGACGGTCATACGGCTTCGGGCCAAAATGTATCCCATGTATTTCAGGATGACGGTATCTATACGGTCACGCTAACAGTGACCGACAAGGACGGCGGCCAGGGCAGTGATCAGGCCATCGCCACGGTGAACAACCTGCCGCCTCAAAATGTCAACGCCGGCAGCAACAAGACTGGTAATGAAGGCAGCTCGATACAATTCAGCGGCAGCGCCACCGATCCGGGTCCGGTGGATGTGCTCATGTACCATTGGAATTTCGGGGACGGATATTCGGCCGACGGACAGACGGTCAGTCACATCTACGCTGATAACGGCACCTATTCCGTGGTGCTGACTGTGTCCGATGGTGATGATAACGCCACCGATCAGCTGACTGCAACAATCTACAACCTGCCGCCGGTGGCCAACGCGGGCGGGCCCTATCAGAATGTCATCGTGAATCAAAGCGTCCAGTTCAGCGGCAGCGCCACCGATCCGGGCAGTGCCGACACCTTTACCTACCAGTGGGATCTTGATAATGACGGTCAGTATGATGACTTTAACGGCCGCTATCCTTCCAAAACCTACAATTCAGCCGGTGTCTTTCCCATTTCTTTGAAAGTGACAGACGATGACGGCGCTTCAGATACGGATAACACCGTTGTCACCGTATCAGAAGGAGTCCCCGTTACTATCGAGGCGAGTCCCGAAGGTAAGGGCCTGCAGGTTATTGTGAATAGTACCCTTTATGATATGCCCCACACCTTTTATTTCCGTCCGGGAGCAACGGTTTTTCTGGAAGCTCCGGAAGACAAATACCTATCCGACGACACCAGATACCATTTTAAAACCTGGAATGACGGCGGTCTTCGTGTCAGAGAAATCATCGTACCGAGTTCACCGGTAAGTTACAGCGCCAATTACAGAAAACAGTTCTTACTCGAGATAGACACCCGGGGGATCGACGCTCAGACTCAGGGTGAGGGGTGGTACATAGAGAATACCTCCGCGAGCATTAGCGTCGACAGCCTGGCCGCAGACAGCACCATCGGCATCCAGTACCATTTCGAAAGCTGGTCCGGAGAAGGGACCGGCCATTACAGCGGTCCGGATCGGGAAGCAGGCGTCACCATGAGCGGCCCTATTATCGAGCGGGTGAACTGGCATGAGCGCTATTACCTGGGAGTGGAGACCGGTACGGAAGTGGACACGCTGAGCGGTTTTTACGAGCCTGACACCAGCCTGACATTTTCGGTCAGCAGCTTCAGCGCCCCGGAACCGGGATCCCGTCGGGAGTTTATCGGCTGGGTGGGTACGGGCGAAGGATCCTATACCGGGCCGGATACCATGATTACAGTGGTCCTGCACAATCCCATCTGGCAGGTCGCCCAGTGGAATAGTCAGTACCTGCTCACGGTAGAATCGGAGCACGGCACCGTCTGGGGGGGCGGCTGGTTCGGAGAAGGAGAGGAAGCGGAATTTGGCATTTCCTCTACCGTTATTCCCGGCACTGACAGCACCAGGCTGGCTTTTATCCGCTGGCAGGGGAGTGGATTGAGCGGTTATAATGGATCGGATACATCCGGCACTATTATCATGATGTCACCGGTAACCCAGTCAGCTATCTGGAAGAATCAGTACACTCTCAGGGTGAATATCTTTCCGGAAGGGAAGGGAGAGGTGATAGTGACCCCGGTGACTGAGTGGTACACAGAGGGGGATACCGTTTCGCTGCAGGCGAATTCCCTTGATCCCGATTTTGATTTCACCCGCTGGGCCGGAGACGCCGATTCCTACGAAAATCCCCTGCCGCTGGTCATGAACAACCCCAAGACCGTGCAGGCACGCTTCGCCTCAGCCTCCAGTGAATACCCCGCTTTTAAAGCGATCCCCGATATCCAGATGCGGGAAGATATGACCTTTGCACTGGACATCGGCAACTACCTGATTGATCCAAATCATCCGCTTCTGCATCATACTTTCGAGCAATTGGGAACCAGTCACATTACCACCAAACTCGATTCCACAACACTTAAATTAGATCTCACTCCGGCAGCCAACTGGAACGGCTCGGAATCACTTATTCTTCAGGTAATGGATCCTTGGGGAGGGAGTGATGTAGATACGTTTAAAGTGACCGTTCTGCCTGTAAACGACCCCCCGGAGAAGTTCGACCTGCTCACACCGATGAACAATGAAATCGCCACCTCGTTTAGCGGATATGTCTTTCTCTCCTGGGAGGCCTCAAGTGACATCGACGGCGACAAGCTCTACTATAAATTCACAGTTGACACAGCTTCCAGCCTTTTAAGTCCCGCTTCCAAGATATTGGTGAACCTGACCGACACTTATTTCTTGATGAACACAGCTCAATATTCCGGTCCCATCTATTGGAAAGTGGAAGTGACCGATGGCACAGTAACCGTTCCCTGCCGCAATTATCCCTTCAAGTTTCTCCTGCCTACGGCGGTGAATGAAGAAATGTCTTTGCCGGTTGAGTTCACTCTCTACCGTAACTATCCTAATCCTTTCAATCCGCGCACCACCATTCGCTATTTTGTCCCGGCACGAGGCCAGGTCGCGGTGAGGGTCTTTGATACCAGAGGCAGACTGGTGGATGAACTGGTTAATGATTTGCAGGACAGGGGCATGCACCAGTTAGACTGGCCTGTCAGCGATGCGGAAGACGTCTCTTCGGGCATTTACATTTTACAGGTAATCTACAAAGAAAGTATCAAGCAGATTAAAATGATGCTGTTGAAATAGACCTTCCATTTTTCGTCCGGATCATGTGACCAGGGATTCCTGCTTTTCCCCCCATTGCCAGACGGGATGTCGAGACGACGTTCCGATACCCCATGAAATCTTATAAACAAGGCACGGTAACCGTTTTCCCCTCAACGAGGCCGGTCACCAGGATTGGTGGTAGGCATGGGTCTCGATCGGTTCGATGTGTAATTGGGGGAAGCGATGAGCCAGACTGCGGGCGAAAAGCAGATCCACTTCCGCATTGGAAGCCGGGGCGAATCCCAATACTTCCTGCCATACCCAGGGCGGTTCCATGCAGAAATAGAGCAGGATATCGGGGGCCCGCCGGCGGATCTGTCGGGTCAGATGGTGAAACAGCTTCAGACGCAGCGGCCTCGGATAGCGCATTTTTCCGTCCAGGCCGCGGATGAACTCGCCATTCAAAATAGGGCTATCGGGAAAACGCGTGCGCATGATGTCCCATAAAGAGGGGGGGAAGCGCAGGGCTCCCAGACTGATCCAGGCGACACGGGCTGGATCCACTACCTGAAAGAGTGATTCAACCACAGATTCATAATCATTTTCCCAGTCCTCCACCAAGAGGAGAGGATCGAAGTGGAAGCCAAGCAGATAGTCACGCTCCTGACAGGCCCGGGCCGCCTGCAGACGTTCTTCCATGGTGGCGGAGCCTTTCTCCATAACCCGGATTACCTTCGGGGGATTCAGGGACCAGGAGACCACAATATTTCCCGGTGTCTTCAGGGAGAGCAGCGATTCGATCCTGTCGCTTTTTGTCTTTAATTCCAGCAGGCAGTTCTTTCTCAGCGCAAAAAATTTAATAAGGTCAGCCGCCTGACCCGTCAGGGATTCCAGGGCAAGACTGTCCGCCAGCTCACCTGTTCCGAATCGGAAAAAGCGGCCGGGGTGATCCGAGAGCAAACAATCGACCTGGTTCAGGGCCCGTTCCGGATTGGCATACACTGTCAGTACGGGACGCTCCCACAGATACTGTTGCAGAATGCAGTAGGTGCAGTCCATGGGGCACTGTTCCGTGATCGTGATCACCGAATAGCGGCAGCAAAGATAGGGAGCGGTGGTTCCAGGGCAGGGCCTGACCATTTCGCCGTCATCAAGGGTAATGAATAGGGTGCGTTTGCCACCGGGAAGTGATTCTGCAAGGAGCTGTTCCAGCAGTGTATCTTTGTGGTCCACCATTGGGGTGACCTGTGGCAAAGCCGACAGTATCTTTTGGGCCAGAGCGGTACTGACAGTCCGTTTATCGAGGTAGATACGAGAGATACGGATATCCATTCTGTACCCTACAGCCGTTTGAAGAGTTCATTGAGGATGTCGTGAACACGACTTTCTTTCAGCCAGATTTCAAAATCATCCACGTCTTTGAGATTTGCCAGGGAGAGCCAAAGCTCCAGGCCTGGTTTCTCCAGGGTGCGATCCCAATCCAATCGTAGTCTAGCCGGGGAACGCAGTGCTCTTATCAGCTCCTCCAGCTCCCGTCGGTACCCACTGAGCCACGGGAATCGCTGTTCCATCAGGGCCTGCTTGATTTGCCGGAGCCTTTCCTCCCGGCTGAGCTTTTCATCCTCAATGATTTCAGCCATGTGAGCCGGCAGGAATGTCCCTTCATTATCCCGGTCTTCCCGGCTCAGATCACTGGCCAGGGTTATTATCTCACTCAGCTCACGGGGTCGAAGCCGCAGGGCAGCGGCCAACGCTATGAATTTTTCCAGAGCCGTTTGAGAAAGTCCAAGGAACATTTCGGCCTGTTTTAGGGAAAGGCTGTTTGTCTCAATGTAGTCAAGCACCGTCGGTGATAGTTCCAAAACGGCTTCTATCCGATGGAGGAGTCTTTGCTGCAGCGGCAGATCTAAAAGAAAACAAAAATCTTTCAGCAATTCATCATCGGCGTTCTCTTCTTTCAGCAGACGCAGCAGACGGGCCTTTTCCACCAGATTGAGCGGACGAGCCAGGGTGTGGCTTTCCACTTCCGCCAGGAGATGGACAAGCAGCGGGAGATTCGGATCGAGAAGGCGCACCGGCATCCGGTGGTGTCCCGCTTCACAAGCTGCCTCGAAGCGGCTGAATCCAGCAATCAGGCGTAATCCCCCCTCTTCTTTCCAGACCGGCAATGGATTGAGTACCCCTCTTTTTTTTATCGATTCCGCCAATGCCTGGTTTTTATTCCCGGGACTGGTGAAACGGAACCTGGTATCCGGATGAATGGTCCTCAGGGCAACCAGGGAAAAAGGTATCATGACATTTACCCTCACATTGGTTTCAGTCGGCCCGGGAAAGCTGTTCCAGCAGTGGCAGGTCTATTTCTTCAAGGGAAGAGACGACGTAATCGGCTTGTTCATATCGCTGTCCTCTGCTGTTGGGGCTGCGAAAGCCGATACAGGTCATGCCAGCCGCCCGGGCCGAGGCAATGCCCGCGGTGGAATCTTCAATAACCAGGCAGCCGGAAATCTTCCGGGACAGTCTTTGGGCGGCCAGGATAAAGATATCTGGCGCCGGTTTGAAATGATCCACCTCTTCTCCGCTGACGACGGCCGAGAAGGTATGGTCCAGCTGGAGACCCTGAAGAACGGTTTCGATGAGGATCATATCCGAACTGGATGCCAGAGCAAGAGGAATCTCCTGTGCCTTCACCATGTTGAGTAGTTCAAGCGCTCCCGGGATAGGGCTGAGTGAGGTTCGGTAGAGAGAAACAAGGGTGTCACGGTGCAGGGGATACAATTCTTCAATGCTGGTATTGAGCTTATAGCGGCTGATGAGGTCGGTAAAAAGAGTACGGGTGGATGTTCCCATGTATTGATAAAGCTCACGCTCGGGAAGGTTCAGTCCAAGCCGGCTCAGAGTGATTCCTTCCGCTTTGATGTGAAGCGGTTCACTGTCAACCAGCACTCCGTCCATGTCGAAAATTATGGCCTGAAACAAGAATTGATCTCCCTTTCTCCGAATAAAGAAACCCGCTTTCTGGGCGGGTTTCTTTTCTCTGGTGCCGGGAGCCGGAATCGAACCGGCACGTCCTTGAAGGGACGAGGGATTTTAAGTCCCTTGCGTCTACCAATTCCGCCATCCCGGCAGAAGGCAATATAAAAGAAATTTTTTCTGGATTAATGAATTCCCAGAGAAAAAAAGAGGCGGCGAGCGGATTCGAACCGCTGAATAAAGGTTTTGCAGACCTCTGCCTTAGCCACTTGGCTACGCCGC
>CAZUMH010000138.1:0-6544 GCA_964621645.1 uncultured bacterium | reverse complement strand
ACAAGATTGCCTATTTACACAGCGGTGTTATAGTTTTTAATACAGTCGATGAGAACAGGCAGGAAATAATCATTGTTTTACCAAAGGAAAAGGAAGTGCAGGTATGAGTAAGGACACGTACAATATTCTTATTCTTGATGATGAAGAGATGATACGGGATCTTCTCAGCGAGACATTTTCGCAGAAAGGGTACCATGCTGATGCCGCCATGAACGGAAAAGAAGCTTTACGGAAGCTGTCCAAAAATAAATTCGATTTACTTATTACAGATCTGCGTTTACCTGATATAAGCGGTATGGATGTTTTGGAAATGGTAATGGAAAAACATCCGGATACCGGCATAATTATGATTACTGCTTATGGATCTATTAAGAATGCGGTGTCTTCCATGAAAATGGGGGCATTTGATTATATTACCAAACCATTCAATCTTGATGAGATTGAACTTGTTGTGGAAAAATATTTTAATTTTAAAAATCTGGAGGAAGAAAACAGATACCTGCGATCGGAACTTGACAAAAAATTTAGCTATGAAAATATTATCGGTAACAGTACTCCCATAGATAAAATATTGGAGAGCATAAAAATGGTGGCAAGAAGTCGTGCCACTGTTCTTATTCAGGGACCGAGTGGTTCGGGAAAAGAATTGGTTGCCAGAGCCATCCATTACAATAGTGAGCGAAAAAACGGTCCTTTCATTACGACTAACTGTGCCGCTCTGCCGGAAGGTCTCGTTGAAAGTGAACTGTTTGGACATGAGAAAGGTGCATTCACCGGTGCGATTAAATCAACCAAAGGACGTTTCGAACAAGCTGACTGTGGTACACTCCTTCTGGATGAAATCAGTGAAATAAGTGTCGGGCTGCAGGCAAAACTACTTCGCGTTTTACAAGAGAGAGAGATTGAAAAGGTAGGCGGCGGGAAACTGATTCCTATTGATGTGCGTATTATCGCTACAACCAATAAAAATCTGGAAGAGGAAGTGAATAATGGAAATTTCCGGGATGATCTTTATTACCGCCTCAATGTCGTTCCAATTCAATTACCGCCTATAAGCGAAAGAACAGAGGATATCCCGCTGCTGGTAAATCATTTTCTTAAACAGTTTTCCCAGGAGAACGGCAGAAATATAAAAAGTGTGACGGAAGAGGCCATGAAAGCTCTGTGTGAAAAGGAATGGCCTGGCAATGTGAGACAAATAGAGAATTTTATTGAACGGGCGGTTGTCATGTGTGCCCTTGATACGGAAATACTCGACATCGGCCATTTTATATTTGATGAAAAGAAGTCACATGGGGAAGTCATCCCTGTCCTGTCAACTGATATGACTCTGCGGGATACAGAAAAATATCTTATCTTAAAGCACTTGGAAGAAACCGGAGGTAATCGTACAAAAACAGCTGAGATTTTGGGAATAAGCGTGCGTACTCTTCGGAATAAATTGAATGAATACCGTGAAGAAGGGACAGTTATCTAGTCAGATATCAGGGCTCTGTTTCTTCCACAGTGAGATTAATGATAAAATCCTCTAAATCAGAGGATTTTTTCTTTTTTGCCGCCTCGAATTCCGCAATAGTAATATTCTTCACGATCCTACCTTCCTGCAATAAGATTAATTTATCACAGACTTTTTCTACCAGTTCCAGAATATGAGTTGAAAGGAGAATGATCCCGCCTTTGCGGGTAAATTCTTGCAGATACCTTTTCAGCGCGTGGGTGCTTTTATAATCAACATTGACAAATGGTTCATCCAAAAAGAGGATTTGAGGTTTACCCAGGATGGCACTGGCAAGAGCAAGGCGTTTTTTCATACCCAAAGACAGTTCGGATGTGAGGCGATCACCCTGTGATTCAAGCTGAGTTATGCGTAACACTCTCAGTATTTCAGCATATCTGGAGATAGCAGGAATCAGCTTTATACTGGCGATGAAACGAAGAAAATCCGATGCGGTTAGAAAAGGGTAAAAATACGGTTCTTCGTGGACCACTCCGATCCGGGATTTGTATTTATAATTATCTTGATATATGTTAAGATCATTATAGAAAATTTCACCGCAATCAGGTTGAAACTGTCCGCTGAGCGCGGAAAGCAGCGTAGTTTTACCGCTGCCGTTCGAGCCGACCAGACCGATAAACTCTCCCGAACTCATCGATAAAGAAACATCAGTAACGACCGTCATATCATTATATGAAAGATGAATGGAATCAGCGGATAACCTGTTCAAGAAAAAGTCCTCCTGTAAAATCTTACCTTGAAAAGATGATAACTGCTCATCGCTGAGAATATACAAAGCAGGGGAAGCCAGTATGGATAGAGAAATACGGTAATAAGCAAGAGCGCAGATAAATAATAGAAAAAATGTCTGCCTGCCTTCTCAGGGTTGGGGTAATAGCGCAGACTAAAGGTAAGGGCACAGTATAATACCGCCAATCCAGCAAGCATCGACTTGGCGACATAAAGTGCCACGGAAAAGACCGGGATTCCGCTTGAAAATAATCCTACTGAGAAAATAAGAATGATAATGTTCAGCAGAAATAATCCCGGCAACAGGGCAGCAACATATACTTTACCTGGTTTCACCGGTAGTGAGTAGAGCAATTCGGCACTTTCTATCGGTGGAAGAGCCAATCGCTGCAGCGGAAAGGACAAGAAGAACGAAAATAGGACGGTCAATGCCAGTGAGAGGGAAATTTTATCAGCCGGAGCTCTATTATTCTGTACTGACAGATATGCGACAATTATATAGAAAATAATAAGAACACGGTATATAATAGAGGAACGGGTTACTTTCAGGAAAACAATATTTTTTAACAGGAAAGGATTCTTATACATAAGCCATTTCATATATCCCCGCAGGGTTGTTTTTTTAATCTCCGGGGATGATATGGCCGGTTTAAAAAGGTGCTGCCATTTCACCATATCAATAAAGAAAGATGTAGTGACGAGCAAAAGCAGTGTCAGGACGATTGTGCAGGGAAGTATCAGCAGATAGGCACTGCTTGCCACAGATTCCGAAGAAATAAGAAGCAAAGTAAGCGAAGCAAGATAGAAGACGAATATGAGCGCAAAACGAATGGTCGCCAATCCTTTGCGCTGAAGGTGTCTTGTTTCAACTATTGTTGTGATGAAATACGCAAGGGCAAGCGATAAAAGCAGTGCCAATGACAGCAGTATCGAGAGACGGGCTTTCCAGAGTATATTGCCGACGGGAACAGAAAATACCAATACGGAATGAAGCAGGGGGATCCAGGAGAAGCGAATCAGATCTGTTTGCAGATAGTGATAAAAAAGTTGTTTCTTCGTCAGGGGAAGTGCGGCAAGGAGACGGGAAGACATGGTCTGATGGGATATCCGTGAAAAAAGATTTATGGCCCAAACAAGTATTATAACCAGGAACGGGATGAACTGATGTTCGAAGAAAAACGTATAGTATTCAGTAAGATCGATCGTTAATGTTTTGTGAGTCAGAGAAATAGTCAACAGCGAAAAGATCCCCGTATAAATGAGAAATAATACAAGGAAACCCGTACATTTGGCTTTCCAACCGCGAGAAGCGGATGCAAGACTCGAATACAGACGCAGCAGCATCAGTGTATGAGTGGAAAAAACCATAGCGCTCCGGCAATGAGATAATTCACAGTGAATATACAATACCATACAAATCAGAATATAAAATGTATACCTCTTTTTCAGAGAAAAGTTTGAATCATAAGAAAAAAAGCCCATGCCAGGATCGGCACGGGCTTCAAGGGGGTAGAGAAGAAAGAAAAACTTTCTTTAATAGTTAATACCGCAAGGAGCATGCCAGGTATTCAGTAAACTCGCCTAACATAATTATTAACAATATATTGTATAAAAGCAAATCAGTTTTTTAAAATGATAATTACTCAAGTTATGAAATGATGGCAGAAGGAATGATGTGAATAATGAAAGAAAGCTTTTTTAAGAAGGCAATACTATTGACAAACTCTTGATTTATATTTACCTTGTACACTAATGATTTTCTGGGACTGATAAAGAAGAGTTACGCGTGAAACGGAAGGGAACAATCGTATCGGTTATTATCAAGTCCATCACTCTATACGGTGGTCCCGGTCGTAATCAGGGCCTGAACCTGCTCTGACCTTCCTGGAATTATGAGAACACATATGACTGTATACACAGTATGTGAGGCGCTGCAGTCCTGTTCTTTCATTATTTGTATAAGATTAAATGTGGAGTGTGGAGTATGCCGCAGAAACTCGAGAAGATCTACGATCCGCTCAAAGTAGAATCAAAATGGTACAATTACTGGATAAAAAACCACCTGTTCCATGCGGTACCGGGAACCGGCAGGAAAACATATACTATTGTCATTCCTCCCCCTAACGTTACCGGTATGCTGACAATGGGCCATATTCTCAATAATACCATTCAGGATCTTCTCGTTCGCTGGAAACGGATGGATAATTATGAAGCTCTCTGGCTGCCCGGTACGGATCATGCCGGTATAGCCACCCAGAATAAGGTTGAAGCATCTCTCAAGGATGAAGGACTGACACGTCATGACTTGGGCCGGGAGAAACTGATTCAGCGGGTCTGGAAATGGAAAGAGAAATTCGGCGGCATTATTCTGGAACAGCTGAAACGGCTTGGAGCTTCTTGTGATTGGGAACGGACCCGTTTCACCATGGACGAGGGACTAAGCGAGGCAGTAAGAGAGGTATTTGTACGTCTCTACGAAAAGGGATTAATATATCGTGGCAAACGGCTTATCAACTGGTGTCCACGCTGTCACACCGCTTTGGCTGATGAAGAGGCGCCAAATAAGGAAATGCAGGGGACATTCTGGCATATCGCCTATCCGCTCTCAGATGGCAGCGGCGAAATCGTCGTATCAACAACCAGACCTGAAACATTGCTCGGTGATACCGCTGTTGCTGTCCATCCAGATGATGAACGATATGCTCACCTCATCGGCAGAAAAGTCACTCTTCCCCTTGTTGGACGGGAAATACCGATTATCGCCGATGAACATGCGGATATGGAAAAGGGCAGCGGCGCCGTTAAGATAACGCCTGCTCATGACTTCGATGATTTCGCCGTAGCGGAAAGACACGGTTTGGAGAAAGTGGCGGTAATCGACGATAACGGGAATATTAATGAAGCAGGGGGAGGGTATAGCGGATTAGACCGTTTCGAAGCCAGAAATAAGATCGTCGCAGATTTAAAGGAAGCGGGTCTGTTTCGAGGAGAAGAACCCCGTATCACTCCTATTCCCAGCTGTTATCGCTGTGATACGATTGTGGAACCCTATCTCTCAGAGCAGTGGTTCGTCAAGATGAAACCACTGGCTGAACCGGCGATTGCGGCGGTGCGCTCAGGGAAGATACGTTTCTGTCCGAAACATTGGGAAGAGACCTATTTCCACTGGATGGAGAATATACGGGACTGGTGCATCAGCAGGCAAATATGGTGGGGGCACCGTATCCCTGTCTGGACCTGTGAGAATGGGCATACCTTTGCCGCGCGGCGGGATCCGGTGGTTTGCGATGAATGCGGCAGCAGCAGACTCACTCAGGATCCGGATGTCCTTGACACCTGGTTTTCATCCTGGCTTTGGCCCTTCAGCACCCTGGGCTGGCCTGAGAGAACAGACGACCTGGCTGCCTTTTTCCCCACTGACACCCTTGTTACCGGTCCTGATATCATATTTTTTTGGGTAGCCAGAATGATCATGGCGGCTCTGGAATTCATGGGAGACGTTCCCTTCACCGATGTCTACTTCAATGGAATGATCCGTGATCTCGCCGGTCGTAAAATGTCGAAATCACTGGGGAATTCCCCTGATCCCCTATGGCTTATTGAGGGTGCGGACGCTGCTGCTGTGAAAGAATTCGCAGCCAAAAATCCTTCGTATAAAAGTGGAGTGCCGGCTTACGGCGCAGATGCGGTGCGTCTGACAATGGTCTATCTGACCCCCTTGGGAGGCGACATCCATTTTGATCATACTCTGGTTGAGATGGGACAGAAATTCTGCAATAAAATCTGGAACGCTTCCCGCTTCGTGCTCATGAATCTGCCTGAGAATGTCTATTTTGCAGGAAACCTCTCAGGGTTCAGATCCGATATGGAGCTTCCCGAAAGATGGATACTCAGCAGGTTGCAAAAGGTCATTGGCGAGGTACGCCAGGGATTGGAGAGCTTTCGACTGAATGAGGCCACTAAACAGGCGTATGCCTTCGTTTGGGGGGAGTTTTGTGACTGGTATATTGAAATGCTTAAGCCGAGATTTTATGGAGAAACAGAAGCAGGGAGTAAAGCGGCGGTGGAAACGGCCGTGCACATTATGGAGACGATCCTGCGCCTGCTGCATCCCTTCATGCCATTTATTACCGAGGAAATATGGCAGGCTCTTCCCCTGGAAAATATCGATGCTCCGGGAACCCGTTCTATCATGATTCAGCCGTATCCTGAAGCAAGAGAAGAACTCATCGATGAAGAAGCCGAAAAAGAGATGAAACTGTTGCAAGAGTGTATCGGGGCTATTCGGGCCATCCGTGG
>CAZUMH010000137.1:0-6673 GCA_964621645.1 uncultured bacterium | reverse complement strand
GAGGCCATCTGGCGGACAACCCAGCTTCCCAGTTTCTGCAGCCGTTTCTTGACGAAGGAGAAATGTTCTATCTTCATCACTTCCCGGTCTCCAATGACCATGTCCGCTTCCCCTTTGAGGATGGGATCGATCAACAGGGCAATGTCTTCGCCCCGGTACTGATTGTCTCCGTCCGTGTTGATGATAATATCGGCGCCCAGTTTCAGACAGGCGTCCAGACCGGCGGAGAAGGCAGCGGCCAGACCTTTGTTATTGGTAAAGCGGACTATATGGTGCACTCCCTTTTCCCGTGCCACCTTCACCGTTTCGTCGGTGCTGCCATCATCAATAACCAGCAGCTCTATTTCGTCGATGCCCTTCAATTTACGGGGAACATCATCCAAAGTGGCCGGAAGGGTCGCTTCCTCATTGTAACAGGGTATTTGTATGATCAGCTTCATAACCGCCTCGCTGGTCCTAATTAATAATTTCTTCTATGTTGTATTCCTCGATATCTCCGGCATGGGTAAAAATAATCATCTCACCCAGGAGCCCGATGGAGATCATCTGGATCCCGATGACCAAAAGCAGGGCTCCCAGCAGAAGCAGCGGTCTGCCGGCGATGGGTCCGAGGAGGAGAATCCGGTAAATGAACAGATAGATCTCGATGCCCAGCCCCAGCAGAAAGAGAAAGGTCCCCAGAAAACCCAGGAAGTGGTTTGGCTTCTTGGAGTAGCGGGAGAGAAAGAAGACCGTGATAATATCCAGAAGACGTCTGATATACTCCCGGGGATACCGTGACCTGCGGAAGATCCCTGAGAGCTGTTCGATTTTCTCTTCGCCGATCTTATATCCCTGCTGGGCGGCCAGCACCGGGATGAAATTGAACAGATCCCCGTAGAAAGATATCTTTCCCAATACCTCTCTTCGCACCACGAAAACTCCGCTGTTGATGTCGTGCAGCTTCACCCGGGATATCCAGTGGGCCATGTTATTGAAAATGCGCGAGACGACCCGATTTAAGAGAGAGTCGCGGCGGGGATGCCTCCAGCCCACAATCAAATCAAGGCCCGCATCTAATTTCTCAAGAAGCCGGGGCAGTCCTTCGGGATTGACCCGCACCCGCCCGGTGATGAAGACTATCTCTTCACCTGAAGCGTTATTCAGACCGGCGGCAAGGGCCGCCGATTCTCCGAAATGAGACCGCATCTTCACCAGTCGGAAGCGCTTGTCCCCGGCGGTCCGGGTCTGACATTCCTCCCAGGTGGTGTCCTTGCTGCCGTCGTCGATGATGATAATTTCGAAGGTTCGTCCGCTCTTTTCCATAGCAGCCAGGAGCAGGTCTATCAGAGGATCCACTTCTCCGGCACATTCATACACCGGAAAGATTACCGACGTCCGGCAGTCTCCCGCCCGGCCGGATCTTTGTTCACTCATTGTCATCCTCGCTGTTAGGTGCGGTCAGCTGCAGGACCGTTCTCCCGCGCCTCTCGCCCGTCTGTGTTACCAGGGTTGCCATCAGTCCCATAAAAAGAAACTGCACTCCCACGGCGATCATTAGAAAAACCAGGGTTATCATGACATTAAGCTGATCAATGGAAGTATGGGTGAAAAAAATCCGACACATCACCCAGATGCCTGCTCCCAGGCCGGCCGCTATCATCCAGTTCCCGATGGATCCGAAGAACCGCAGGGGATTCCGCAGGTGCTTAAGCAGCAGGTTCAGGCTGATTAAATCCATGATCACCCGGAAGGTGCGGGTTATGTTATATTTTGATTTCCCGAATTTTCTGGCGTGATGATCAACCGGCATTTCGGTAATCCGGGCTCCTTCGATCCGGGCCAGCACCGGGATGAAACGGTGCAATTCTCCATAGAGCCGAATATTTTCTATGATCTCCTTTCTGAACGCCTTGAGAGAGCAGCCGGTGTCATGCAGCCGTACGTCAGTGATGGAACAGATGAGCCGATTGGCGAGGCGGGAGGGAATCTTGCGGATAAGGAGTTTATCCTTTCGGTTCTTCCTCCAGCCTGCCACCACGTCATGCCCCTCTTCGATCTTCTGCAGCAGCCGGGGAATGTCACGCGGATCATTCTGCAGATCTCCGTCCATGGCAACCACTATCTCCCCCCGGCTGTTCTTGAATCCTGCGGCCATGGCGGCCGATTGACCGAAATTTGTCCGAAAGAGAATGACCTTGACCGCTTTATCAGTCCGCGCCAGCTCCCGCAGACTCTCCCGGGTGCCGTCCCGGCTGCCGTCGTCAATGAAGATAATCTCATGGACGAGGCCCGCTCCCTTGAGCACATCTTTGAGAGAGCTGTAGAGAAGGGGTACGTTATCCCGCTCGTTGTAGACCGGGATAACCACCGAGACATCAATGTTTTTTCCGGACACACTCATTTTAAAACAGGGTGTAAATGAACGGCGCCACCACACTGCCGCTGGTGAGCACGATAATCACTCCCAGGAGTACCAGAATAATGATGATGGGCGTCAGCCACCATTTTTTATTCTCCCTCAAAAAGGTGAACAGCTGCATTAAAATGCGCATCTTTGCCATATGAAACCCTCTAACTTCAATTAATACATTTTGTTATAATTATTTGGATCCAGCTCTTTCTTTTTCATCGGAATCCAATACGTCGGGGCTCCTTCATCCATTTTCAATACCAGAGGACGCTTCCCCGCCAGCCGCATGATCAAACTGATAGGAGTTACGATAACATAAAAAATAAGTGCCAGCAGAACTCTGGAGACGACCCAGCCCAGAGTAAAAGCCAGGCCCATCCAGACTCGGTATACCGGACCCAGCAGGGCCGGAAGCAGTCCTCCGGTCAGGACAAGCACCCCTCCGACCGCCCATGCCAGATTACGCGGCAAAGGCTCCCCCTGCCGGTAGAGCAGCCAGAACCCCAGCAGGAGGAATATGGCGCCCACCACAAGACCAAATTTTCTCAGACTGGACCGGGAAAGATCCAGAGAGCCCATTTCCTCCTTTACATCGCTAATCAAGCTCATATTCCTGCCTCCAATCCAGTTTCTCGTGCAACTCGGGCTGTTCTTCCTTAAGCAGTATATAATTTTCCAGCACCAGGACATCCATCTCGGTTCGCATAAAACAGAGGTAGGCATCTTCCGGCGACCTCACGATAGGTTCTCCACGCACATTGAAAGAAGTATTCACGATGACCGGGCATCCCGTTTTTTTATGCATCCTCTTAATGAGCTCGTGGTAGCGGGGATTGGTCTCAGCATTAACCGTTTGCAGCCGGGCCGAGTAATCCACATGGGTCACGGCCGGGATTTCCGAACGCTTCACATTAAGTTTATCGATGCCCCAGAGTTTTTTCTGATCCTGGGTCATTTCGATTTGTTTATCTTTTTTAACATCGGCGACCAGCAGCATGTATGGGCTCTCCCGGTCAATCTCGAACCAGCGGCTCACTTCTTCGGCCAGTACCGAAGGCGCGAAGGGACGGAAACTTTCACGGTATTTGATTTTGAGATTCATCTTCTTCTGCATCTCGGGTGAGCGGGCATCTCCCAGGATGGAGCGGCTCCCCAGGGCCCGGGGACCGAATTCCATGCGGCCGTGAAACCAGCCGACTACCTTTTCACCAGCCAGATATTCCACCACCCGGTCCAGACATTCGTCTTCATCCAGATAGTGCGCGGGCAGATTATTCTTATCCAGAAACGTTTTTATTTGATTGTTGTCATAGGCTGGTCCCAGATACGATCCTTTCTGAGCGTCCCCTCCCGCTTTGAAAGTGCGGGGATTCCCCAGGTAGTGATGGTATCCGATCAAAGCCGCTCCCAGCGCCCCTCCGGCATCGCCCGCAGCAGGCTGGATCCAGATATCGTCGAAAATGCCGGCTCGGAGGATCTTGCCGTTGGCGACACAGTTAAGAGCCACTCCTCCCGCGAGACAGAGATACTTTTCACCGGTCTCTTTTTTCACGTGCCTGGCCATCCGCAGCATGATCTCTTCGGTCACTTCCTGAACTGAACGGGCCAGATCCATTTCCCGCTGCGTCACCTTTGTCTCCGCCTGGCGCGGCGGCCCGTCAAAGAGCCGGGCGAATCTGGAATTGGTCATCGTGAGTCCGGCGCAGTAATCGAAATAGTCCATGTTCATGCGGAAAGAGCCGTCCTCCTTCAGATCGATAAGATGATCGTAAATTTTCTGCACGTACCTTGGTTCACCGTAGGGTGCCAGGCCCATGATCTTGTATTCGCCGGAGTTCACCTTGAATCCGGTGAAATAGGTGAAAGCGGAATAGAGCAGACCCAAAGAATGGGGGAAGTGCAGCTCCGCCTCGATACTGACCCGGTTGTCCCATCCGCGGCCCCAGGAAGAGGTGGCCCATTCACCCACACCGTCTACGGTGAGAAAGGCCGCTTGCTTGAAAGGCGACGGGAAGAATGCCGAAGCGGCATGGGACTCATGATGCTCCGGAAATATGATATCACCTTTAAAGCCGGTCTCTTTCTCGATCAGATCGGGGATCCACAGTTTCTGGCGGATCCAGAGAGGCATGGCCTTGATGTAGGAAGCCAGCCCTTTCGGGGCGAATGAAATATAGGTCTCCAGTATCCGTTCGAATTTTATAAAGGGCTTATCATAAAAGGATACCAGATCAACATCCGAGATGGTAATCCCTGCCTGCTTAAGACAGAACTCCACCGCATTGGCGGGAAAATTGAAATCGTGCTTCTTACGGGTAAAACGCTCCTCCTGGGCAGCGGCGATGATATCACCGTCCCGCAGCAGGCAGGCGGCGCTGTCGTGATAAAATGCTGATACACCAAGTATGATCATCTACTTCTCCAGTTAATCCTTTTACCCCTTTTATCAATAAAAAAAATAAAGAGAAACAGGGGCAACAATGTAACAATTTCCCGCCAAACAGTCAACCCATTATAGCGACAGAAGAGGCTGGACCAGAATTCCCCCGGTCGGGCAGATTTCACCACATCAGAAAAGAGGGAAAACGGCGCCAGGTAAAATCCCCAGTCAAAAGGCCAGAAAATCTGCATGCCGTAGGGCGCGCTCCTGTCTGCAGTGACCAGATCACAGATCAGATGCAGCAGGACCAGTGCCGTCACCGCTATACTCAGCTTCCACGCTATTCCCTTTTTCAGCAGGAACGCTGCAGCCAAGATGATCCCTCCTGCCAATACGGCAAAGAAGAGACTGTGGGTCCAGAGGTGATGGTAGGCGACCGGCCGCTTCGCTGCCAATCCGAAAAGGATGTCCACATCGGGCAGGTTGGCCGCCAGCGCCAGCAGTGCCAGACGCGGCAGAGAAGACCGCCACGCGCCTCTTCCCTCAAGAACCTGGAGGAGCGAAGCTCCGGCCAGCGTATGTCCCACAGGGGTGCACATATCAATACGTCTTTCTGTATATTGTCATTTTTTACCGCCGAAATGGTGCTCAAGCCACAGTTCCAGAACGAGGATCGCCCAGAGCCGGTGTGAATGATTGCGGAAACTGCGGCTGTGTTCATCCAGCATCTCAGTGATTGTGGAGGATTGGAAGAGTCCCCGCTGCCTCATTTCCCGACTCAGGAGCGTATCATTAAAAAAATCGCGCACGACCGGATCATCCCGCATCCAGTTTTTCAGCGGGATACTGTGACCCAGCTTGTCCTTGCGGTGTACGATCTCTTCCGGCAGAAGCGGTTCCACCGCGATCTTCTCAACGTGCTTCACGTCGGAAAATCCGGGCAGCTTCATCCTTGCCGGGATAGTGGCGCAGTAGGAAACTATACGCTCATCCAGCATAGGGACCTGGGGCCGAAGTCCCAGTCGCCGCGCCATATCCAGGCGCCGCAGATAAAACTGCACCGCTGTCTGATAATCGCTGTACAGCGAACGGGAAAGGGGGTCACAATCTCCGGCTTCCAGGTTATAGGCGATGACATCCTGAAAGAGGCTCTCATCCGCCCGAATCCCTTCCAGAAAACCGGAGCTGAGCAGCTGACTCAATTCCTGGGTCCGGTAATACACCCGCCAGCGATGTGTTCCCAGCTGCCGTGGAAATTCAAAACTCTCTGAGAATCGCTTGATCTTGACCCGCAGATCCTTCTTCTTTTCCGAATCCCGCAGTCTCCTTCCCAATGCGAAAAGGGGACGCAGCAGCGGCAAGGGAATTAAGTCAATCACCCTGGCTACCTTATCAGCGGTGTAGACCGGATGGCCGGCAAAGAGTTCGTCTCCGCCGTCGCCGGTGAAAATATCATCCACCAGGCCGGCGGCCTGACGGGCCAGCAGATAGGTGGCAATATTGATCCCTACGTCACAGAAGGGCTCATCCATCAGGGCCGTCATTTCTCTTGCCAGGAGCACCTCGCCCGGACCGTATTCCACCAGATGATGGTGGGTGCCGAATGTCTCTGCCACCTTGCGGGCAAAAGGGGACTCATCGAAGGATTCTCCCCTGCAGCGGAAAGAAAAGGTATGCAGTTCTTTCTTGCCGCCGGTATGCAGCAGTGAAACCACACTGGAAGAGTCGAGCCCGCCGCTGAGAAAAGCGCCGCAGCTTCTCTCTGCCGAAATTCTCTGTTCCACAGCCCGGCGCAGCTGGGATCTGATTCCCTCGGCTGTTTCCTCTTCACTCCTGGTCGGGTCGGGGGTGAAGTCGAGCTTCACGTTCTCGACGACCGGCGCGTAGATGTCGGAGTATTC
>CAZUMH010000136.1:0-6861 GCA_964621645.1 uncultured bacterium | reverse complement strand
TTACAGATCCTGCAGACATCGGCCGGTGAAACCGTTTTTGATATGGGACAAAATATGGTGGGATGGGTCAGACTTCGGGTGCAGGGTCCCGCCGGCGCCACCATAACACTGAAACATGCAGAAGTCCTGGATAAAGACGGCAATCTTTATACGGATAACCTCCGGGGCGCGAAACAGACGGTTAGTTACACACTGAAAGGAGAGGGTACAGAGGTTTTCGAACCGCATTTTACCTTCCAGGGATTCCGCTATGTGGCCGTGGAAGGATTTCCCGGGAACCCCACAAAGGACGCCGTAACCGGTATCGTGATTCACTCCGATATGAATCCGACCGGAACGTTCTCATGCTCGGACCCGATGCTGAACCAGCTGCAAAAAAACATTCAATGGGGCCAGCGCGGCAATTTTCTGGATGTACCGACGGATTGCCCTCAGCGTGATGAGCGTTTGGGCTGGACCGGTGACGCCCAGGTGTTCTGCCCGACCGCCTGCTTCAATATGGATGCCGCAGGATTTTTCACCAAGTGGCTGAAGGATCTCGCGGCTGATCAGCAGGAAAGCGGGGCCGTGCCGCATGTCATTCCAAATGTGATTTCTCACGGTAAGGAAAACGGGGCTTCCGCATCGGCCGGATGGGCGGATGCCGCAGTGGTTATTCCCTGGAACATCTACAGGATTTATGGTGACAAACGAATCCTGAGACTGCAATATCCGAGCATGAAGGCCTGGGTGGAATATCAGCGCAGACGGGCGGGGGATTCGTATCTCTGGACCCAGGATTTTACTTTTGGAGACTGGCTGGCCTTTGCCACGACCAGATCCGACTATCCGGGGGCTACCACAGATAAAGATCTGATCAGCTCCGCCTATTTCGCGTACTCAACCAGCATAGTGCAGAAGACGGCTGAAGTTCTCGGGAAAACCAGTGACGCCCGGGAATACGCCGCTCTCTTTGAAAACATAAGGAACGCGTTCGCCAGAGAATTCATCACTGCCACCGGAAGATTGGCTTCCAATACGCAAACAGCCTATACGCTGGCCCTGGCCTTTGACCTGGTTCCGGATTCACTGAAAGAAGAAGCCGCCCGTCGCCTGGCGAAAGATGTGAGAACATTCGGACATATTACCACCGGATTTCTCGGAACCCCCCTTATCTGTCACGTACTCAGCTCATCCGGCTACTATGATGAAGCGTTTATGTTGCTGAAACGTGAAAAATACCCTTCCTGGTTGTATCCGATCACAAAGGGGGCTACGACGATCTGGGAACGCTGGGACGGCATCAAACCGGATGGTTCATTTCAGGATAAGGGAATGAATTCATTCAATCACTACGCGTATGGCGCCATCGGGGACTGGATGTACCGGCACATCGCCGGGATAAATCCGGATAATGCCTCGCCCGGATACAAACACAGTATCATCACCCCACACAGTGGAGGCGGGTTAACACAAGCATCCGCCGCCTTTACATCGATGTACGGCGTCATCGAATCGGGATGGCAGGTGTCAAACGGCACCATGAAGGTCACCGTGACCATCCCCGCCAATACAACCGCGACGGTCATTCTGCCGGAGGCGCTTCTCGCCGATGTGAATGAAGGCAGGACAAAAGTCGCCCATGCACCCGGAATTGAAAGCGCGGAACAAGTGACACAGGGAGTCCGTCTTGAAATCGGCTCTGGTAGGTATGTATTCAGCTTCCCGATGAAACAAGCCGGGGAAAAGTCCTTGCTGGATAAGGATAATTAAAGCCTTGCAACCGGTTTACATGGCAATAGTATGAGGCAAAATATTTATCGTAAAGAAAAAGTTGATAAAATCGAAATAAAGTGTTAAGGTAAAGAAATACAGGGATTCGCTCGCGGTGGGGCTTGCCCCGAAACTTTTACTATCAGGGGCGTTGCCCCTATTACGCAAAATCCAGCATCAACGCATTATCAATCAATTCTTAGGGTCGTAATTAAGAATCAGGATCAAGATGGTCCACGGGCTCATCCTCTACGACTTGCTTGTTCAGTAAGAAATTATTATATAAGCGGGGGACAAAATGAATATCACAAAACGAATATTCATCATTGCTGCTGTATTCACCTGCTTTCAACCGAACATACTGAGATCCCAGATCCGCTGGACAAATTACCCCGATAATCCGGTAAAAAACGGCGAAATTGATCCGGAAGCATTGTCTATCCAGCGGCCGTGTATTCTGTTTGACGGTACAAACTACCTTATGTGGTATACCTGTGTCCGCGTTTTTCCAATTGGTAATGATATGCTGCAACTCAGTTGTATGGGATACGCGACATCGCCCGACGGCATCTCCTGGCAATCTGTCAATAAAGTCGTCATGGGGCCGGTATTAAGCCCAACCGCCTTTGACGCGATGCATGCCGGGCACGGATGGGTCATTGCGGACAACGATACCTTTAAAATGTGGTACTGGGGATATAATCCTACTATCGGAGCAAAAGGATTGAATTCCATCGGATATGCCTGGTCCCTTGACGGATCAACCTGGACCAGGGTGGCGGGACCTGGAACACTTGGCAGTGTGTATGATTCGTATATGACGGGGCTTCCCGACACTCTCGGCCTGTCCATGCCCTGTGTCGTGAAATCAGGGTCCACCTACCATATGTGGTATTCTCAAAGTAACCGCATCGGGTATGCCAGATCCTCTGATGGAATCCACTGGACCACGGTCAACGGCAGCGGACAAAATGGTGCGGTAATTGATCATGGACCTTTGGGCAGTTTCGATTATGTCTCGGCTTCCTGGCCGGCTGTCATAAAAACAGATGAAGGATTTATGATATGGTATAGCGGCTATGACGGGATCATAACCCGAATTGGATGCAGCATTTCCTCTGACGGAATACAATGGACCCGTGCTCCGGGTCTGGATGCAACCGGAGCATGTTTTGATGAAGACCAGGGGATTTATTTTGAGGATGTCTCCGGGACATGCGTCATTCGCACGAATAGCCAGTATAAAATGTGGTACACCCCGGAAAATTCGAAAATCGTCAAACTGGCTTTTTCGGATTATACCAATGCCATCGGTTCTGACAATCCCGCTTTGCCGAAAATCTTCGCTTTGGAACAGAACTTTCCCAATCCATTCAACCCGTCAACACAAATCGAATATATCGTTAAGGAGCCGTGTCTGGTACATCTGGCTGTGTATAATGTAACCGGCCAGGTCGTCAAGGAGTTGGTCAATGCATTTCGACAACCGGGCCGATATTCCATTGCATTAAACATGCGGGAGACTCCCTCAGGCATTTATTACTATAAAATTCAAATGGGGAATTTTCAGGCTGTCAGGAAAATGGTGAAAATCGAGTAACGTATTTCTATAATCCAATTATGCTCAGGATTCCATCGTCGTGGGGTTCCGCCCCGGGACGATGAGGATTTTTATCGCAGCAATTAAGACAAATTAAATCGTTGGTACGCATTGAGGACGTTCTTGTTTAAGCACTGCGGGTGCGGGATTTGGCTGGAAAGATCTTCGACGGATTCATGCTCGTGGTCTGCGCCACGATCATTGTCGTGGCTTTAATACGGCCGCTGGATCCAATACGTCGCACCATGATGATCGGTTCGTCCATCATCATAGGAGCGCGTCGGGGCGTGTCATTGTTCAACAGGAACAGTAATTGACGGACGTCTGGTGTCCAATCCTGTGTAAAAATAGCACGCCTCATACGCTTGTACATATGTCTTTCCTGGTTGAAACTGGACCACTGGTTCATGCATCATACCTGTCATTAATACAGTGGAGGAACGGAAAGAAATTATCCCCATGAATGTTATTATCCGATTGGAGAAGAACATGAAAAAGCGGTCAGCATCATTTTCGGTTTTATCCCTTGTATGTACCGTCCTGTTTACCATAGTAACGGCGGAAGCGCAAACCGATGGAACAACGATTAAAGTGGGTCCCCAGCCCGACGGAAGCGTCCTGGTTCCCACAAATCAATTGCTGCGCCCCGCCGGATTCCAGGTCTATTTCCCGGGCAGGCCGGTCGATCTGGCTCTTATTCCCGGGAAAAAACTGCTGGCGATAAAAAACAGAAAGTCTCTTGATATTATCCGCCTGCAGGATCGGACCATCCTGCAGTCATTGGCATTTAAAAGAAGCGGGAGTTCATTTACGGGATTATGCGCCTCGGTGGACGGGAAGAAGCTGTTTGTGACGGACGCACGGGATAAAATACTCGTTGCCTCCTTGGATGAAAATCTCATCCTGCGCTGGGAACATGCCATCACTCTGCCATCCCCCTCCATCGGAGGCAGTGCCGTTCCGGGAGGTCTGGCGCTGAACAGCCCTGAAAATAAGATGTACGTTACTCTGAGCCGGAATAATACGCTGGCAGTCGTGACCCTGACGGATACATCCGTGACAGAGATCCCGGTGGGGATCGCTCCCTACGATGTTGTGCTTGCTTCCGATACAAAAGCCTATATCAGCAATTGGGGCGGACGCAGGCCTCGCAAGGGTGAATCCACCTATAATACCTCCGGCAGTCAGGTGCTGGTCGATCCGGAAACCGGCGTCGCCAGTAACGGATCCGTGTCCGTCGTCGATCTGGTTGCACAGGTCCAGCGCAAAAATATTGAGGTGGGGCTTCATCCCGGCGGAATGGCGCTCAATCCGGACCATTCCCGCTTATTTGTCGCCTGCGCCAACAGTGATATTGTTTCCGTGATCAACACCGGCACGGACGAAGTGATTGAAGAAATATCGGTCCGCCTGCAGAAGGATCTGCCCTTTGGCAGCGCCCCCAATGCCCTGACCGTTTCCGCGGACGGGAAATATCTTTACATTGCCAACGGGACGGACAACGCCGTTTGCGTGGTACGGATCGGCAGGCCCAGCACGGTTATCGGATACATCCCCACCGGCTGGTATCCCGCGTCGGTCATCCTGGACGAGAAAACGAATTATTTGTATGTGGCGAATGTAAAAGGTATCGGTTCGCGAAATCAATTAACGGATAGAGCCGGATATAATTCCCATGATCATCTGGGAACGGTTTCCATTATCCCCCTGCCCGACAAACGGAAGCTGGCGGCAATGACGAACACCGTGCGGGAAAATAACACCTATGTGCAAAAGTGGACGGCAAACCGATCGGGGAATACAGTAAGAAGCAAGGTGCCGGTTCCACAGATACCAACCCAAATATCCCGTTTTAAACACGTGGTCTACATCATTAAAGAAAATCGCACCTACGATCAGGTGTTCGGCGATATGGAGCAGGGGAATGGGGATATGAATCTGATGCATTTCGGCAGGGAGGTGACCCCCAATCACCATAAACTTGCGGAGACATTTGTCTTACTGGATAATTTCTACTGCAGCGGCATTTTAAGCGCCGACGGGCACCAATGGACCGATGAAGCGTATGCGACGGATTATCTTGAACGATTCTTCGGCGATTTCAGCCGCAGTTATCCCTATGACGGCAATGATGCCCTGGCCTACGCCAGCACCGGTTTCATTTGGGATAATGTGCTGCGTCATGGATTGACCTTTCGGGATTACGGTGAATTTGTTGATGCCGTAATTGAACCGAAAAATGCCACCTTTACGGATATATACCATGATTTCTTAGCGGGAACGCAGGAAATAACAATTCGCGCCAAAGAAAATCTTGAACAGCTTAAACCGTACCTCTGCCCCACGTTCGTGGGATTCCCCAATACTGTTCCTGACGTGTATCGGGCGGCTGAATTCATTAAAGAACTGAACGCGTTCGAAAAGAACGACAATTTCCCCAATTTTGTTATTATGCTGCTGCCCAACGACCACACCTCGGGGACGCGTCCCGGCATGCCGACCCCCCGGGCGGCCGTCGCGGATAATGATCTGGCCCTGGGACAAATCGTTGAAGCCATTTCCCACAGCAGGTTCTGGAAGGAAACCTGTATTTTTGTCACCGAAGATGACCCTCAGGCGGGCCTGGATCATGTGGACGGACACCGCACCGTTGCCCTGGTCATCAGCCCCTATACAAAACGCGGCGAAGTTATTTCGACCTATTACTCTCAAATTAATATGGTCCGGACCATGGAGAACATACTCGGCATTCCTCCCATGAATCAATTTGATCTGGCGGCGGAGCCCATGACGGATTGTTTTACCGAAACGGCGGATGGTACTCCCTATGAAGCGCTGCCAAGCGACATCCGGCTCGATGAATTGAATCCGCCTTTGGCAACGTTGACGGGAGATGCGCTCCGCTGGGCGAAATTGTCACTGGAACAGGATCTGGATGATGTCGATCGGATTGATGAGGATACCTTCAACCGAATCATCTGGCACGCCGTTAAAGGGTACGATGTGCCGTATCCGGCATTATCACGCGGACAATGAATTTGTGATCAGAAATAATTATTAGCTCCACAGGGACATGAACCCCTGCGGAACGATAAAATTGAAGAGTAAGTTTTTGAGAGCAACCGTTCGAAAAATCAGGGCAACAATTCCTGCAGATTTAATTTCACCTTGCGGAATGAACTGCCGTCTTTGCCTGGGATTCATCAGAGATAAAAATACATGCCCGGGGTGCCGAATGATCGATAGACAAGAAAGTCAGAAATCAAAATATCGTAACGCATGTATAATCAGAAACTGTGAAAATCTGTCCAAGAGCAACACCAAATATTGTTCCGACAGCTGTGGGAAATTTCCCTGTGCCAGGTTGAAACAATTGGATAAGCGTTACAGAGCAAAGTATGAGATGAGCATGATCGACAATCTTAAAATGATAGAAGAATTTGGGATACGACATTTCATTCGAAATGAAAAAGAGAAATGGATTTGTCCCGACTGCGGTGAAATGATTT
>CAZUMH010000135.1:0-7014 GCA_964621645.1 uncultured bacterium | reverse complement strand
ACTGGCATTTGACCGATGATCAGGGCTGGCGTATTGAAATTAAAAAGTATCCGCGCCTCATGAGCACGGCTGCCTGGCGGGATGAAACCCTGGTGGGCCATTACGGAGATAAACCCCGCCGATTCGACGGTATCAGGCACGGGGGCTACTACACGCAGGATGAAATCAGAGAGATTGTGAAATATGCAGCGGACCGCTTTATCACGATTATACCGGAAATCGAAATGCCGGGACATGCCAGTGCCGCGCTGGCCGCCTATCCGGAACTTTCCTGCACGGGCGGTCCCTTCCGGGTTCCCACCACCTGGGGAGTGTTTCCGGATGTGTATTGTGCCGGAAATGATTCTGTTTTTACGTTCCTGGAAGATGTTCTGACGGAGGTGGCCGGACTTTTCCCCGGTCCCTATATCCACATCGGCGGCGACGAATGCCCCAAGACGCGCTGGAAGGCATGTCCCAAGTGTCAGGCCAGGATTAAAGCGGAGGGCCTGAAGGATGAACGCGAGTTGCAGAGTTACTTTATCCGCCGTATCGAGAAGTTTCTCAACAGCAAGGGCAAACGGCTGATCGGCTGGGATGAGATTCTGGAAGGTGGATTGGCGCCCCAGGCGACGGTGATGTCCTGGAGAGGCATCCAGGGAGGTATCGAGGCTTCCCAGCAGGGGCACGATGTTATCATGACGCCCAATTCTTATCTCTATTTTGATTATTATCAGGGAGATCCGAAAAGCGAACCCCTGGCCATCGGCGGATTTCTGCCCCTGAAGAAGGTGTATTCTTACGAACCGCTTCCGGATACACTGACCCAGAATGAGAAGAAGCATATTCTGGGGGCCCAGGCCAATGTCTGGACAGAATACATCGACAGCGGAGCGAAAGTGGAATATATGCTGTTCCCCCGGATCAGCGCCTTGGCCGAGGTGGACTGGAGTGAAAAAGCGGCCAGAA
Organism: uncultured bacterium; assembly: GCA_964621645.1. Classification (GTDB taxonomy): domain Bacteria; phylum Zhuqueibacterota; class QNDG01; order QNDG01; family JAGLOF01; genus CAZUMH01. Next base: position 6,066 of record CAZUMH010000135.1, on the reverse strand, counting down.
ACTGGGATGATTTTCAGAAACGGATGCAGCTGCAGTATCAGCGCTATCGGGCCATGAAGGTGAATTTCCGCACACCCGAGGGGAAGCCGGCCTTCACGGCGCTGAAATAACTCCAGCGGATCCGGATGTCCCTGATTCCTTTTTAAAAAGGGGATGATGGCTCCCATCGGGCTTGCCGACGGTGTCATCATCCCCAGTATTCGATCTTTCGTGGATCCTAACAACGCAACAAACATCTTCTCAATACTCTATCCCCGGGGCCGATTCATGTCTGATGATAGTCTGCCACTAACCGGCGTTTTCCCAGTTCCGTAGGGTGCAGCTTGCTGCAACATTTCACCGTGTCACACCTCTTATGACAGGTGTTGTGAGGTATTTCCAGCAGTCATGCATTACTATTGTGAAGGAAAAGGCATCCCAAGGATATAAACGGGCACGTTTCTCAAATATGACCCTGACAGGGTCCTGTATAATTGATAACGATGCGTAACAATGTGTCTTCGATTATTGATTAAAAAGGTGTATCGAGCTGAATACTACGGGCTGGAGATCTCTATCGGGCCCGCACTGCTTCCGGCTGCCCTCTTGTTTTAAACTGTACAGTTACTTCCGGCGGATGATTTCCTTTAAAATCGCAGGAAAACGCGATGATGTGCTTTCCGGGCTGGACCTGAGGGACATCCTCTTCGAGCATTAGGGTGCTGATTTGTCTTCCCTTGTCATCATACACACGGACAAGCCGGCTGTCTTCACAGCTGAGAGACATCCCCGCCTTCAGAGTTAGAGGAAGAGAGAGTCTGTGGCTGTAATCAAACTCCATCTTTATATTAGATACTTCTCCCGCATCTCCCCGCACCCGTAGAATGAATTGCAGGGGCTGGGGAGAATCATCCGAGCTCCAGCTCCACTCTGATTCGGTCGGCTGCCCCGGCTGTACAATCCTCGCTACATGCAGGAAAAGCGGAGACAGGTGATAGGGATAGAGGGCCCAGACGTCTTCCCGGCGTTTCTCCAGGTGAAATTCCCGTTTAGGATCCTTTAGTCCTTCTCGCTGACTGGAAGTAAAAGCGTGCCGCCGCCGGGCGGTTTCCCATTCTCTTATGGCATCGAGAATCGGCCCAATCTCCTTATTGTGCCGGAAGGCGCCGATACGCGTCGCCAGGGCGAATCCGGCGTTGTAGCCGGCGGCCCGGGCAAGCATCCATTCAATGTCCGCCAGCGAGGTTGTTTCGGTCAGCAGGTACCAGCCCAGCATATTGGGAAGATAGTTGCGTTCCAGCAGGGCTTGATTATTGATACGGTATTCCTGCATGCTTTCCCGGAATCCCTCGTACCAGGGCTCTCCCCAATTAAGGTAATGGTTGATGTGCCAGTAGTAATGGCTGGAACGGCTGGAGCCGTTGATCACGGTATGATCCGTGAGATCGTAAAAATCTTTGGCAAACACCTGCATGGCATAATCACCCTGACCGCTGGCGTAGCAGCCTTCATGTCCGTCGAAATCCATCTGTGAGACGCCGGTTGCATTGAAGAAGTCGGCCAGGTTTTTCACCATTTCTCTCTGCATCTGAAAGTTGGGAAAGAAGACTTTGTAGGCATGATCCAGTAATTTGCCGGCCTCGGTTCCTTTACCGTGAGCGGCAGGTATGGTTCCGAACGCTCCCCGTTTGCAGTCCAGGAGCCGCCAGGGCGGTTCCTCACTCACGGTGCGGTACTGAATAATCTCCCGGTCGATCACCACCGCGTGCAGCCAGTTAGCCTGCTCATTAACGAAGTAGTCCGGCGAAACAACCGGAATGGTTGTTGTTTCACTGTCGATGGATTCCGTTATATCACTGACACCGGTCTTGGCCAGCCGGGGATCAGGGACCGGAGTCACATAGGGATCGTTGGTGGTGATGAAATTAGTAAGCGTGTGCGCCCCGATACATATTCCCAGAGCGGCGGCCTTTTCAACACACGCTTTCATCCCTTCGGTCCCGTGCGGGAAACAGTCGGGGCGTAACCTGAAGTGACCCCAGGTCTGGAAGGGCCCTTCGTGGTAGAGGGACATGAGTCCGGCCCGTTGAACAGCCTGGAGCAGCGTATCGATATTGTCTTCCGAGAAGGCTGCAATCATGTAACTGCGGCCGCGCTGGGATGATCGCTTGGCCCAGACGCCGTCCAGCAGGGGATGGGGAAGTCCTTCCTCGATTTCTATACGGCCGATTGTATCCAAAACCCGGGAAGGATGGCATCCAAAAAGGGCGATCTTCGATCCCACTACAGTTTCCCCGGGAATGGGAGGCACAGGCATACCCGGGAAATGGTCCCCCCATTCATGCCAGACCATAATGGTGCGGGGTCTGGAGCGGTCCAGAGAAAAAGCCTGCAGTGTGGAGCCGAATTCAGCCGGCAATGCGGTCGTTCCCCTGGCAAGCACAGATCCTTCTTTGTTCTCAAGTTTCCCTCCCACAGTCTTGGGATTTAATCCTTGAATGCCGAAGGCAAAGTCGTGATCCCGAACGACACCGATTATTTCCCCAACGGTGTCTCCTATGGTTGTCGCATACGGGCCCCAGATCACCGCGGAAACCTCAATCGGGGATTGGACTGCTATTATTTCCAGTGTCAGATGGGAATCATGTTCGGTGGATCGAATGTTAATCCTGGTCCCGCCGGGATAGGTCAGTGAAAGTAATCCCTTTCCGGGATCACGTTTGCAGTTTATGGGAGACAACCAGGTATTTTCTTTCTGAATCTGGAGCAAGGGAGACGGGCGACGAGCGAAAAGGTAGGTATGGTCGCTGCCGTTCCGCCGCAGCTCCGAAAGCAATCCTTTATCATTTACATACAGGGACGCCTCACCGCTGGTGCAGGAAAATTGGGCCCTGGCGGCGCTGACCAGAGTGAAAAGCAGCAATATATACATCGTTTTCTTCATACTATTCCTCGTAATTATGAGGTCAATCGATGACGCTCCTATCTGTGGGCGGCATTTTTTTGGTGGATCGAGCGGGCGATGATGAAAGAAATATACGAAGATGCGGTTCTGCTACGCAAGGGGAAAACAGTATGGTACATTCGAACCTGGAGCATCCCGCTCCGGCTGATTGGGCTTCTATACGTTTTACTGTTTCGGAATGAAGCCGGCGGAATGATAGTATCCATAATACAAGATTAGCCGTTAAGAAAGGTGATTTACCGCTTCTAAACGATTATACTTTGCTTGTGGCTTCCAGAAAGGTGAAACGGGGACAAGGTGAGAAATTTTTGTTGAATCTTGATTGATTATTAGTTATTTTAGTATTAATCTTTCAACTATATATTTTAAGATAATAAGTATTCATCCCTACAGGATAATACCGGTCCGGCCATTATTAATCTGCCGGGTCTCAATACCCGATGGAGATGAGGTGAGAAAAAGCAGAATGAAAAGACGGCGACGTCTTCCCCTCGGGAGAACATGCCCTATGACCGGTTTCACCATCCTTTCGCTCCCTGAATGGACTGATATACAGATAAGTGATAATTTTTATGTTTCTTTTGCACTTATCGGGAAACGCATTGTGCATTTTACTCCAGCCGGCCGAATCGGTAAGCATGAGATAGAACAATACATTACGAAGCGGCGCGATTTCATTGTGGAGATGGGGCTGGCCGGAGAACATATCGTTCAAATCAATGATTACAGCCAGCTAACCGGATATTCAAACGAGGGAAGAGATGTATTTGTTGATTTCCTCCTGAAAGAAGATAGGCAGGGGGCCCTTCTGGGGTATATAAGTTATAACGGATCGGTGTCGATTCAAATTGCCATCCGGGTTGGGAAAAAAATATTAGACGTTTCTTCTCTGATGGAACATGTCAGGAATTATAAGGAAGCAGTAACACAGGCTGTTATCAGACTCTCGCGGGTGGGGCACCTGGACAGCTCCAGCATCACCCGCAACGCGTTGAGGAGAACATGGACTTTTTCAACCAAACAATTCACCAGCACCGCGAATTTACTTTCTGATGATATTTTGTTGATAAGCAGCAAAGGTCAGCCGGAGACGCTTCATATTCTTCTCTTTTTTGAATTCCTTCGTCAGGTTTTTATTGAGTCTGGAATGGCGGAAAGAGAATACCACTACCGGATCGATGATTGGAGTGAACTGGACGTTGTGGAATGGCGGACGCGCCGAAGATATGTCACCGAGTTGATCCGTTTGAATCGGGAATTCTCCTGCCAAAGTGCCATTGTTATCGGCCTTTCATCTTTTCTGCGGGCAGCGGTGGTCACAACCCGTTGGCTGATCCCATATCCTGTTGAAATCTGTGATAATTTGGGAGAGGCTTTAGCCTGGATTGAACAGGATCGATACAAATCAGCAGACGGGGAGGAAAAGAACCGAAGCGATGAAGCCCCTGCTCCGAAAGACATACTTCTACAGCCGCAAATAGATAAACTGCTTCATTACATCGGCACGATAAGCTGGAATCCCGGAGATGATTCAGTGCCTGAATGGGGGGAAGGGATACAGGAGGAATTCCGTCCCCTTTTCGAGGCGGTTTCCCTGGCGAAAGATGATTTCAAGGCGATGTTGAGGGAGAGGGGCCGCGCTGAAGAGGACAGGCAGGAAAAGAATAAATATAATGAATTACGGGCGGAAATCTGGAAAATTGCCTCTGACAAGGATCTTTCCCAACGGGAACTGATTCAAAAGTTATTGGATTTAGTAGGTCCGGCTTTTGGTGTAAGCAGGGCTTGTTTCAACGAATTCACTAACAACAAACGAAAAAGCAGGGACTTGATTTGTGCGATCGAATGGTGTGACAGAGGAGTAAAATCTTCTCTCGGGACCAAGATTCCCAACTTTTTAGTCAAACAATTTGAAAACTCTGAAATTTTTCATCTGAATTCAGAAATGGCCGCTCGTTATGTGCCCGGACCATTACGCTTGATAGTCAAGAAAATGATAGAGGCAATCACCATTCCTCTTAACATCGAATCGCTGGCTTTCCTGCCCTATTCTATAGGGGATGAATTGGAGGGATGGTTTACTTTTGATATTTGCTATGACAATCCCCGTAAACCGGTGCTTACCGAAAATGTGAAAAACGTGGTTATGGAGATGGTAGAAATTGTCGCTCAGTACAACGCCTATAAAAGAGCTCAGGAGGAATTGCACAGAGCCTATGACAGCCTGGAGGAACGGGTTGAGGAAAGAACAGCCGAGCTGGCCGAGGCCAATCAGAAATTACGTCAGGAAGTGAAAGAACGTCAAAGGGTAGAGAAAGAACTCCTGGTGGCCAAGGAACAGGCTGAGGCCGCCAGTGTAGCCAAGAGTCGGTTCCTGGCTAACATGTCCCATGAAATACGCACCCCTCTCAATGCCATCATCGGTTTCGCTGAGATAATACTGCGATCTACCAATCCGGAAGAGATAAAGAAACATGTGGAAACCATTTTGGGAGAATCCCGATTACTGCTTGGACTTCTTAACACTGTGCTCGATCATGCTAAATTGGAAGCGGGAAAGATTGGAGTTGAGATTGAATCCTTTGACTTAGTCCGCATGCTGGGAGAAGTAAACCGGGGATTCAAGTTAATAGCTGAGAGCAAAGGTTTATTATACCATTTTTATATTTCTCCTTCTTTGCCCCGTCAGGTTGAGGGTGATCCTCTCAGGCTGCGGCAGGTGCTGAGCAATTTGGTGAGCAACAGCATCAAATTTACTGAAAAAGGAAAGGTCTCGGTTCATGTCAAGCGGGTGAAAGAAGAAGGGGATACTCTGACCGCCCGTTTTCTGGTAGCAGACACTGGTCCGGGTATTCCAAAGAACAAACAGACAACCATTTTCGATAGTTTTACCCAGTTGGATGGCAGTACGACCCGCAGCTTTGGGGGTACCGGATTAGGAACGACCATTGCCCGCCAGTTGGTGGAAATGATGGGAGGCCGAATCGGACTTATCAGTGAAGAGGGACGGGGATGTGTTTTCTGGTTTGAACTGCCGTTTAAATTTGATAAAGGGGAATCCACGTCACGGGTCCTAAAACAGGGCGCGTACTTACCGTCGGAGAATATCAATTCCAAATCAG
>CAZUMH010000134.1:0-7133 GCA_964621645.1 uncultured bacterium | reverse complement strand
TAAGAATGTCGTCATCGACACGGACGTCGATGCCACCTTTTTCGACGCCGGGCACATTTTGGGTTCTGCCATTGTTGTCCTTGATATCGAAGAGAAGGGTGTTACCCGCCGTTTGACCTTCACCGGTGATTTGGGACGGAAACATCTTCCTGTCATCCGTGATCCGGTCCAGGTAAAAGAAACGGATTTTTATATCACAGAATCGACCTACGGCAATCGGGTTCACGAGCCTTTCCAGGATATGAAAGAGGAAATACATAAAGTAGTAGATGCAACCATTAAACGCGGCGGCAAAGTCATTATTCCCTCATTTTCCATGGAGCGGACCCAGGAGCTTGTCTATGTTCTGCATGAACTTATGAATGAAAACCGGCTGCCGGAGGTACCGATCTTTGTAGACAGTCCTCTTTCAGTCAATATTACCGAGATATTTCGGCTCCATCCCGAATGCTATGATCAAGAGACCAGAAAAACCTTTCTGGAGAACCACCTGGATCCCTTCGGTTTCCACCGACTCCGCTACATTCGCAACGTTGAAGAATCGAAGAAACTGAATACGATGAATGAACCCTGCCTGATCATTTCCGCCTCGGGTATGTGTGAAGCGGGACGGATTCTGCACCATCTGGCCAACAACATTTCAGATCCAAAAAACACGATTCTCATTGTCGGATTCATGGCCGAGAACACCCTGGGTCGAAGAATCGCCGAAGAACAGGAAGAAGTACGCATCTTCGGGGATATGATCCCCAGACGAGCTCAGGTGGCGGTCATGCACGGCTTCAGTGCCCATGCGGGCCAGGATGAACTCATGGCCTATTTTAATGGCTTGAAACGGGAGCGTCTGCAGCAAGTGTTCATCGTACATGGCGAAGAGGAACAGAGTCGTGCTCTCGCGGGAGAGATGCAAAAGAGCGGCTTTGAGAATGTATCGATCCCGGATCGGGGTCAGATCTTTACCCTTTGAAGAACAGGATCATTTCTTACGGTTTATATAATTCTTATAGGTCTCGGCATGAGCAGGATCAATTCGCATGAATATACGCAGGATCGTCTCGTCGTTCTTGAAAAGATCCATACAGTCAATATAATGAGCCTGGAGAAAATTAAGAGCCTGATCATTCTTGGGATCTGCGGTAAGAATTTGATCCAGTAAATCGATAGCCTGGCGGCAGTATCGCAAGGCCGTACTATCCGCCTGCCCCTCATAAGAAAATCCAAGATACATAAGATCTTTCATGCGCCTGAACGGAAGATTATCATCACTGAGAATCGTATCTATTTTTATCAGCCGGTCATCCCATCCGTAGGAATAGAGCGTGTTGAATTTTGCCTGCTCACAAATGCGTTTTGCTTTTATATAAAGCGGCGTCCCCAGGAATTTTCCCATTTTATCGTATTCGGAACCAAGAAGCAGATAAATATAATAATCAAGAAAGCTTGCCAGAGGATCAAAGACATTGTCATTATGCAGAATGGGGCTGCCTTCATCGTAGGGGAAGCGCCAGTATTTATCAAAAAATTGCACATCAAGATTATTACTGATGAGAAATCTGGCACCATAGCGGGATTCATAACTGACACTCCTTTCCTCCATAAATATCTGGACAGTCACGGGGATGGGTTCATCAAAGCTATCATCGGTCCAGTTGTAGGAATTGAGATAATCCTCCAGCCTATCGGAAAAATATTTCAGCTTTTGCTGTTTTTCCAGTGGCAACAGTTCCAAACTGAGCTGCACTTTGGCTTCAATCTGCTGAGCTTTTACCACCTGAAAATGGAAGCAAATAAATGCCGGCAGGAAAAACAGAAGCAGTTTCATGATAAAGCGATTGGAATTCCGCATAGCAATTCTCCTCTGTTTGGCCGTGTACAGGTAAATTTACAACTTCAGGCGACATTGTCAAGTTGAAAAGAGTTAATTAAAAACTGAATCCGCACCATCATTGAGGTAAGTATTATATCGCCGATAATTTGTAAACAGTAATTCCTTGAAGTAATCACATGACAGCCATAGATTTTAGACAGGTGCTAATTATGCCTGGTTGATGATCTTGAAAATAAAAATTATCCTCGCTGTACAGATTGCCGGCGTACTGACCTCCTCTGTCATTTCAGCACAGGGAGCAGAAAATCTAAGCGCCCGTGCCGCTGCTATGGGATATGCCTGGAGTTGTCTTTCCGGGAAAAACAGTGTTCCTGTTTGCAATCCGGCTGTTTTATCGGATTTCAGGCTATATTCTCTTTCCTCCTCTCTATACTCTCCTTATGCCATTCCAGGACTCAGCGAAACCGGCCTTTTTTTGTGTTTTCCCTTATCCGGAGGCGGGATGCAGATCGCTCTCTCTTCCTACGGGAACACCCTCTATCAAGAAGAATCACTGGGGCTGTCCTATGGAATCAGGATGGATCATGTTTTCTCACTTGGTCTGGAAACAGCCGGCTGTCATACCAAAATTCAAGGGTATGGCAATTATGCCTCTTTTCTTTTCCGTTTCGGTGTGTTTATCAGAATTTCCGAAACCGTCAGAAGCGGATTGTGTCTCTCCCGTTCCCTTGATTGTGATAGCGATATACCGGGGGAATTGACCATACAAGGCGGTTGCAGCTACTCATGTGCTGCAGGCTTTTTAATTTGTGTCGACCTTGCTAAACATCCTTTCTGGCCACTGGAATTCCGGAGTGCGCTGGAACTTCGGCCCTTTCCACCACTGGCCATCCGTTGCGGCTTCCGCACCGGCCCGGGCCGCGCCTGTTTTGGCTGGGAGCTTACCCACGGCCGTCTTTCACTTCAGTATGGACTGGAAATCCATCCCGTTCTGGGTCAGAGTCATCATATCACATTAATCACCTTTTTAGGGAGCAGTTCCTGATGTCACGTTTTCCCTTGTTCAGCCCCATCTTGCTTTTTCTCATATTTGCGATAACTCCGTTGACGGCCCAATCACTGCTGGAGGAAAAGATACTGGACAACAGTGAATCGATCGACAATGAGGAATTAAGAGAAAAGCTTGATCATCTGCAGCGCCATCCCGTCGATCTCAACAGTGCCAGGCCCTCAACTCTGGCGGAACTTCCTCTGCTTTCGCCCCTTATAGCGTCAGCTATCTGCAGGGAGCGACGCCGTCACGGGATCTTTCTTTCCTGGGCGGATTTTCTTTCACGTCTGAATCTTTCCGAATCTTTCCGGAATCTCTACCACCCCTTCTGTATCATCAAAAAACCCTCTTCTCAGGTTCCGGAGATGGAGGCGCGTTACCGCTTAAGCATGCGCCGGAATAATTACACCGACCAACCGGATTCGCCGTTGAAGAGCTATGAGCGCTTCTCTTTCGACCCCAGCCCGGTTGTCAGCGGGCGATTGTTAATCGAAAAAGACGCCGGAGAAAAAGACTGGCTGGACCATATCACTGGTTTCACGCAGATAGAACTCCCCTCAATCAAATCCGAATTGATCGCAGGAGATTATATTGTCAAAGCAGGTCAGGGACTGGTGCTTTGGAGCCCCTACGCTTCAATAAAGGGGTATCCGATGCGTCCGGCAGGCCGTGAACTGAAGGGATACAGCTCAACGGATGAGAACAAATTTTTTCGCGGACTGGCCCTGCGATCACAATGGCGGGGTCTCTGGCTGCTCGCATTCGCTTCCCGAAAAAAGATTGACGCTTCACTGGACAGCATCGGCGTCATCACTGGATTTCCCGATTCAGGGTATCACCGTACTCCCGGAGAAATGGAGCGCAGGAAATCAACCGGCGAGACATCCTGGGGACTGCGATTGATCCGATCATCATCCATTTTTACGGTTGGATTGACTCATCTGAGTTATGGGTATTCTCATCCCATTTTTATGGATGAACAAAGTCGTCCGGCAGGAACGTTCCAACATGTATCGGGCCTTGATCTGGAAGTGAACCTCATCGGTCTCACGATACGGACCGAATGTGCCTGTACCGGAGGTCGTCCCTGTTTCATCACCACTGGCCTGACCAGTATTGCCGCGGTTGAATTTCTGATCTGCCTGCATTGTTTTCCGCCCGGATATGCCAACCGGCACGGTAACGCCCTGTTTTACGGCACTATGGAAAATCATCAGGGTATTTTTTTTAGTGCGACGATCGACATGAAACAAGCAGGGGAAATATCCTGGTACCTCGATCTCTTCCGCAGTCCCGAAAGCACGGAATCATTCCCGCTATCCTCCGAAGGCCTGGACCTGATGACACGCTACAAACGGAAACTGAGCCGTACCATAGATGCTTCTCTGCGTTTTCGCCACCGCATTAATCCTGATATAATATCAATAAATCCTATCAAGGGCGGCGATACGAAAGCAGTGGTACAGCGCTACAAGAATCAGGTACGGTTCAGCCTCACGTACCAGCCTTTAAAAATTCTGCGGCTGCGGGGACGATTTGAAGCAGTTCATACCGGCTTCACAGTACCCGCCTGCCTGGAACCATCAGAAACGGACAATGATTGGGGCCTTCTTGTGTTTGAGGACAGTATGATTTCCGTTGGAAAGAGATGGATGCTAAACGGCAGAGTGACCCTCTTTCACACCAGTTCCTATATAAGCAGAATCTATCAGTTCGAAAATGATGTCCCCGGCCTCGGATCAATCCCCTCTTATTATGGCAAAGGGTTATCCGTCTACCTCCTGATTCGATTTAAAGCAAAAAGAATGTTCTCACTAAACATTAAAACCGGACTTATGCGGCGGCAATCTGAAAACGAAGATAGGGTTGCTCTCTCTTCCTGGGCACATGTGCAAATGGATTTTGTTTTGTAAAATCTTTTCAATAATTCTTTTCCTGGTCCCAAACTTGCGGAAAAATATCATGTACGAATCTGAGATGAACATGAGTATCCCCATTCTCATTGTTTTTATATGTGTAATGCACTTTTCATCATTGTTTAAAAATGAAAAGAAAAATATTGTTGTGTCCACTCTTGGTTCTTGCCTTTCTCTCGAATCTTTTTGCCCAAATCGATATCCCTTCCGCCGCACCGCTGAGCGAGGAATTTGTCCGGTTTATGGCAAAGCAGGAACAGGGTCTATTAAAAATCAATTCAAGAGGATATGTACCTCACTGTATCGATTACAACAGAGGCCGAACTCAGCAATTGGAGAAAGCCCTTTTTGATCCTGTTTATGATCTCAGATCCGAAGGCTATATTACATTTGTAAAAAATCAGGGGAGCTGTGGCAGCTGCTGGAGTTTTGCCACGATGGGATCACTCGAATCCCGCTGGCTGAAACTTGGATTTGGCACGTATGATCTTTCCGAAAACAATCTGATCTACGGCCATGGATTCCAAAGCGGCGCCTGAGCGCTGGAAACCACGCAGTATCCTGGCTGGGGATAAACGATTCCGAGGCCGAGTCGGTCTCCGGTACGTATTTAATAGTTTTTAAAAAGGTCGAGAAGTAAAGGTTCAAAAAGCAGTGCTCTTGCGCTAAAAAGCGGGGAGTATGTTAATCTGATTTGTTCTTTTGTTTTCGAGCGGCCAGACCACGCTCGACAAGATCCTTTATCTGTTCCAAGCGCAGCGGTTTGGCAATATATGTGTAACCGTCATCTTCGACCGTTTCAATGATTGTTTCTGCAGAAGGAAATCCGGTCATGATGACGACAATTGCGGATTCATCCCTCTTTTTTACTTCTTCCAAGAAAGCAATGCCGTCCATGACAGGCATATTCACATCGACAAAGCACATATCGATGGCATCATCTCTGTAGGTTTCAAGGGCGGCGCTGCCATCCGGAGTTTCCACTACTTCGTGCCCTATTTTCTCGATAGCCCTGCGTAGAAAAGAACGTACATCCTTTTCATCATCCACAATCAGAATTTTGGCCACAGCTTCCTCCGAAAAATACCAATCGATTTAATCTATTCATCCTGATAAAAAAAGTCAAGCTAAACCTGTATGATTCTTAACGGAATTCAATACAGAAATGGTAAAAAAAACTTGATTTACACTGCAGGATATTGTACTTTATTAATCATTCAATAGGATACTGCAAAAAATAGACGAGGAGAATACGTATGCGAAAAATAGCCTTCTTTGTGATGCTGGCGCTTATCCTGGGAACCGTCATCTTCACTTCCTGTGATAGTCCTGCTGTCACGGCCGCTAAGGTATATTTCGATCAGAAGGACTATGATGCTGCCATCGAACAGGCTAAAAAAGCGCTTGAGACCAATCCGAACGATCCATCGGCTTGGTATGTTATGGGTGAAGCCTACAAAGAAAAAAGAATGTATAACGAGATGAACGACGCATATAACAAATCTTTAGAGGCTGGCCCCAAACACGCGGAAGAAATCCAAAATGACCGTAATTCCGGCTGGACTTCAACCCTGAACAAGGGAGTTGCGCTCTATCAGCAGGATAAGATGAGTGAAGCATCCGAACAGTTCTTGACCTGTACAAAGATACTCCCTGAAAAATCATTGGCATATAAGTATCTTGGATGGTGCTTCCGGCAACTCGGTGAATTCAATAAAGCCGTCCAGGCTTTTGAAAAAGCCTATGAACTTGATCCTACTGATTTCGAATCTTTATTCCAGGTCGGCAATACCTATTATGATTTAAAAGAATTTGAAACATGTATCGAAAAATTCCGGTTCTTTATTGATAAAGCAGGAACACAGAACCAATTCTATCCTGATGCCCTCTACCTCATCGCGATCTGTTATGATATTCTTGGTAAACCGGAAGAAGCCATCGCAGCCTATGAAGATGCTCTGACTTCCGACCCCAATAACGTCGACCTGAAATTCAACATGGGACGTCTCTACATTCGTAAAGAAAATTGGGAAAATGCTCTCGAGATGTTCAGTGCCGTATTGGAAGCCAAACCGAATGACGCGGAAGCCTCGCTGGCCGTCGGACAATGCTACCTGGGATTAAAGAAATATCCAGACGCAATTCGTTATCTTGAAAAGGCCACTCAGCTCGCGCCTAACAACCCAGACGCCTGGTGGTGGCTTGGTACCGGCACTAATGGCCGACCGCGGTCGGTGCTTACATGAGTGGGGGGCGGCGATTTTCGAGCGCTACAACGATCCGCGCAAGTTAATAGATGATCCTGAGTTCGACAAGATGAGCTTGGCGGCTCTGTATC
>CAZUMH010000133.1:0-7164 GCA_964621645.1 uncultured bacterium | reverse complement strand
CTAGATTGTTAGTCCCGAGCATTAAGCTCTGGGAAAAATCCGGGTATTTTTCAAAGGACGAAAAACAATGAAAGTAATATCTATTACGGAAAGAGCACCTGGTATTCTGCTGGTTCTACTTATCACTTTTCTGGCCGCGAACTTCCTGCGGTGCGGGAAAGTCAGCAACGAAGGCGAAAAATACGGCGCCCTCGACTATAAGGACAGAGTCGCCTATTACCGGAAAACACATCCCACTGTTGAAATTATCGAAAATGAAGACATCAATAAAAAGAAAGACCTCGTTCATCAATATAAAATAGAAAAAGTGTTACAGATCGGCGGCAACAGCGACGATCCCAAGGAGTATATCTTCGGCAGAATCATAGGAGTCGATTGTGATTCTGAAAGCAATATTTACGTTGCCGACATACACATGCCCATCAGGAAATACGCTCCGGACGGAAAATACCTCTTAACCTTGGGAAAGACCGGCCCGGCCCCCTCCGAACTGACCGGTCCTTATTACATCTACATTTCAGACAAGGATACCGTATACGCATTCTGCTCCAGGCCATACAAAGTAATAAAATATATGCCTGACGGCACCTATGCCGGGACTATTACTTTTCAGAATTTTTCTACCGAAGAATTTCCTGATGGATTCATCGTCGATAATGATAATAACTTTATCTTCACCATCTACTATGAAAAATCCAAAACCATTATTCACGTTTTCAACCAGAAAGGAAGGCTCGTCCGGACATTCGGAGAACCGATCAAGACAAAAGGGGAGACCAAGTTCGACTATAAACTACGATCATCGATGTCGGATGGTCATCTATGTATCGATCATAATAGATATCTCTTTTCTCTGGGCAATCCCTATGAGATACGGGAATATGACAAGACAGGAGAATTGCGAAAAGTATGTTTCAGAAAAAATGATTTCATGCCCGTTTTCCGAATTATCATTAAAAAAGATTCGCAAACATACACAACCTATACATATAACTCGGGAATCAATGTCTTTGATGATCATATTATTAATACTACTATACAAACCCGTAAAAACGGTATCCCTCAACGCTCTACCGCAATCGATTTTTATCATAAAGATTTAAGGTTAATTGACAGTTATTTGCTTGAAAACGTCTCGGTTCACTTCAAGAAGGTCGCCGGTGAAGGAATGTTTATAGGATCTCAGGCTTCATTTGTCGAGATCCCGCGGGTCGTGATTTACCGATTGATTAAATTACCGTAGGATGCGTTAATTTAAGGAGGCGATAAAATAAAAAAGAAATTCGCGCTGTCAATGCTTGCTCTCTTTTTTTGTACTCTATTTATGTTCTTTAACAACCGAGTAGCTAATGCAGACCAAACAACTCCCTGTTGGTCATGTAGTGATCTATTTGGATTCCCACAATGTTATGCTCCTGCCTCGAGTGGGGCTGCTAATTGCAGGCAATTTTATTATCAGGGTGAGATGACTTGTCAAGCTTATGGCGGTGAATGTGACCCCATTTAGAAATATTTTACTGTATTGAAAAAATAATCCTTGCATCCTACGATTAACGGGCCGGCTATATACTCCGGCCCGTTTCTTTATAAATCTTGATAGTCAATATTGCTGAGGCTTCAAAAAGCTATAACGCTGCGCAGCCATTTTCACTAATATAATTCTTTCGCCCGCTCATACGCCTCATCCCACCCTTCCCTGTTTTTCGGCTCGAAACGGTCCAACCGGAAGGAGCCGACCACCACCGTTCTGATGTCGGCCAGAGTGGCCAGATCGCCATTTGCCCTGGCCTGCATGAGGATGTTTCCGGCCGCGGTGGCCTCCACCGGCCCGGCCACCAGCGGCAGTCTGGTAACATCGGCGGTGAACTGGTTGAGCAGACGGTTCTGCGATCCGCCCCCCAGGATGTGCACCACCTCGATTTTCTTTTTCTGGATGGCTTCAATCTTCTCCAGCACGAAGCGATACTTCAGGGCCAGGCTTTCAAGGATGCAGCGCACCGTCTCCCCTTTTGTTTCCGGCGCGGACGTTTCCTTATCGCGACAGTAGGCCCGGATGGCCCCGGTCATGCTCTCGGGATTGAGAAAGGATGGATCGTCGGGATCGATGAGACAGCGAAAGGGCGGGGACTTCTCGGCCTCCGCTATCAGTTCTTCGTACGCGGGAACGCTGCCGCCCTTCTCCCACTCCTGGCGGCAGCACTGCAAGAGCCATAGCCCCATGCTGATATGGAGAAACCGGATGCTCCCTTCCACTCCGCCCTCATTGGTAAAATCCGCCTCCAGCGCTTCGGACGTCAGGATGGGTTCGGGCAGTTCCACTCCGATGAGGGACCAGGTCCCGGAGCTGATGTAGGCCCAGGAACCGGGGGAAGCGGGTACCGCGGCCACGGCGCAAGCCGTGTCGTGGCAGGTCGGCACCAGCACGGCGGCCCTGCGCAGACCCGTCTCAGCCGCCACGGCCGGCAATAGTCCTCCTATCCTGGTTCCCGGCTGCACCACCGGCCCCAGTATGCGGAAGGGCAGATCCAATTTCTCGGCCAGCGTCCGGCTCCAGCGGTCGGTGCCGGCCTCCAGCAGCTGGGACGTGGAGGCGATGCAGTACTCGGAAACCTGTTCACCGGTAAGGAAATAGTTGAACAGATCGGGCATGAAGAGCAGCCGATCGGCCGCCTCCAGCAGGGGGCTGCCGGACCGGACCAGACTGAAGAGCTGAAACACCGTATTGAGCCGCATGAACTGATTTCCGGTGAGACGGAACATCTCCTCTTTCGGGATGAGGCGGAAGACCTCCTCCATCGCACCTTCCGTCATGCCATCCCGGTACATGTAGGGTTGGCCCAGCAGCTCGCCGTTCCGGCCCATCAGTCCGAAATCAACACCCCAGGTGTCAACTCCGATCCCGTCCAGTTCACCACCGCACTCTACCGCGGCTATAGCAAGTCCCTGTTTCAACTGGCGAAAGAGGTAAAGCATGTCCCAGTGCAAATGACCCAGCACCTCGGTGACCGGATTGTCGAATCGGTGCAGCTCCCTCAGCTCCAGCCGGCCCTCCCGCAGCAGGCCCAGCATGGCCCGGCCGCTCTCAGCGCCGAAATCGAAGGCAAGAAATTTCTTTTCAGGCATCAGTTTTCTCCGGTTTCCGGGTCTTCGACCTTTTCAGACAGCCAGGACCACCACCCGGGCGGGGCCGTGCGCTCCCAGGATAAGTATCTTCTCGATATCGGCCGTGCGGCTGGGGCCGCTGACCAGCACCATATTGCGGGCCTTCCGTTTATCCAGTGTTTTCATAAACTCAAACTGATCGGGCAGGATTTTATCAGCGGGGAGCAGAACCATGAGGCAGCCCGCCAGGAAATGGGGCCAGGAGGTGCCGCTCTCTTCATAGGGAAAGACCAGGGCTCCGATATCGGCGATGCCGTAGGCCGCCCGAACCAGTGACAGTTTCGAAGCGGCGCAGGCTTCCTTTCGTTCTTTCGCGGGAAGATCGGTGACCCGAATCAGTCTGAGGGAGGATTCTTTCTCCACCAGCCGGCCCAATGAGAGCACCTCCTCTTCGGCGGATATGGTCAGGGTATCCCCGCCGGTCTCGGAGGCGATCCGGATTATCTCTCCGGCCGCGTCCTTTTCTTTTTTCACCGGGACGAATTCACCGTCCGCCGCGATCAATTCCTTCCGGAACCGTTCCAGCAGTTCCTTCTTCCCCGCCGGCCTGTCTTCCCCGACCCGGCGCATGAGTTCCTCCTGAAGTTCCCGGGTACATTGATCAGGAAGGGGCGGCGCCTGGGATGGTAATCCATTTATTATATTCGTACGACTGTCACTCATTATCGTTCCTTTCCCCGGAGGAAGGTGAAGATTGACTGTTCTTGTTTTTTTGACGGACACTCCGTTCCCTGATAAATCTCTTACGGAAGCCCCGGACGTCGAAGCGTCCCAGGGCCCGTTCCCGGGTATAGCCCGGAGCCGGGAAGGCGGCCCCCCGGGGCAGCAGCTGCTGCGCTTTTCCCGGAAACCAGGTAGCCAGACGATAAAGAAGCGGATGACGGGCCAGCAGAGCCCATCCCCTTATGCCCAATCTTTCTAGGAGCATGGATTTTCCCGCCTCCACCACCCGGTTGCGCAGATCGAGCAGATGGCTGGGCAGGTCGATCATCACCGGACAGGTGTCCCGGCAGGCGCAGCAGAGACTGCAGAGAAAGGGGCCGTAGCGTCCCTCGTCCTCCCCCAGATACTGCGGGATAAGAGTGGAGCCGATGGGTCCCATGTAGACCCAGCCGTAGGCGTGTCCTCCTATCTGCTGGTACACCGGGCAGATGTTCAGACAGGCTCCGCAGCGCATACAGTGGAGCGTCTCCCGCAGCACCGGATCTTTGGCGATGCGGGAACGGCCGTTGTCCAGGAGGACCAGATGCACCTCTTCCGGTCCCTCTCCCAGCAGCTTGCGGGTGGGCCCGCCGATAAAATTGACATAGGAGGAGGAACGCTGTCCCGTGGCACTGGGCGCCAGCAGTTTGAGGAAGACCGGCAGAGCCTCCAGACCGGGAATCATTTTTTCCAGGCCCATGAGAGCCACCTGCACCCGGGGCAGAGAGAGGGAGAGGTGGGCGTTGGCCTCGTTCTCGATGAGGCAGAGGCAGCCTTCCTCGGCCAATCCGAAGTTGACGCCGGTAATGCCCATATCGGCGCTGAGAAAATGCTGCCGCAGCCGGGCCCGGGCGATGCCCAGGAGCTCGTTGGGATCGTCAGTATAGGCCACTCCCAGTTTCTTCTCGAAAATGCGGCCGATATCCTGGCGGCTCAGATGCAGGGCCGGCATGGTCAGGTGCGAGGGGATCTTGCCCTGCAGCTGGACAATGTACTCCCCCAGGTCCGTTTCAATTGCATCGATGCCCTCGGCCAGCAGGGCGGTGTTCAATCCGATCTCCTCGCTAGTGAGAGATTTCGATTTGACGACTTTTTTAACATTGTTTTTGCGAGCGATGTCGAGGATGATGTTCCGCGCTTCCTCTCCGTCCGCGGCCCAGTGAACGGTGATGCCGCCCTCTTCACAGTGCCGGGCAAAGGAATCCAGGTACCAGCCCAGATGGTCGACGATCTCCTTTTTATAGGACCGGGCCCGCTGGCGCAGCAGCTCCCAGTAGGGTGTTTCATCGACCCGTTCCTGCCGTTTCGTGACGGCTGTCGCCGTGGCCTTGAGCACGGCCTGGCGCAGCAGGTCGTCCGAGAGCGCCTCCTTGACATACCGTTTGATATATTTCGGTGATACCTCCATGATATCCGCCTTTACAAAATGATTGGTTACCGCGTCAGACAAGTTTCAGGCTCCTGGCCAGCAGTTCCGCGATATGGATGGTGCGGGCCCTCATCCCGTGTTTCCGCAAATAGCCTTCGATGTTCATCAGACAGCTGGAATCCGCGCCCACGCAGTACTCGGCACCGCTGGCCTCGATATACTGGCACTTTCTCTTGACCATCTCCACGGAGACATTCGCGAATTTATAGGAGAAAGTGCCGCCGAAGCCGCAGCAGGTGTCGGAGTTCTCCATCTCCACGAAGTCGATGTCTTTGATACTCTGGATGAGCTGGCGCGGCTGCTGCCGCACCCCCAGCTCCCGGTTCAGGTGGCAGGAATCGTGGTAGGTGACCCGGTGGGGAAAAGATCCGCCCAGATTGTGCAGGCCGTACACGTCCACCAGGAATTCGCTGAACTCGAAGATCTTCTGTTTCAGCGCCTCGAGTCCCGGCTGCAGGCTGGGATTCAGGGCCAGTTTGTCATAGAAGACCCGCACCATGGCCACACAGGAACCGGAGGGTGCCACCACGTACTCGCTGTCGGCGAAGAGTTTGATAAAGCGCTCCGCTATTGGAATGATCTCCTTGCGGTACCCGGAATTGAAGGCCGGCTGTCCACAGCAGGTCTGGTCCTCTACGTATTCCACCTCGATGCCGAGATGATCGAAGAGTCGCACCATGGCTATGCCGGCTTCCGGATAGAGGTGTTCGGTAAGACAGGGAATAAAGAGTGAAACCTTCATCAGTGTTTCCTTGATATGAGATTCACGCCGCAGAGATGGCCTCCCGGTCCGGGAGGGTCATACTCTTCTATTATTCAACCGGAACAGTTATTTTCCATACAAGGGACCGAAGGCGCGGCAGGCCCGGTAGTCCGCTCCCTCGGAATCGGCCGTGCCGAACGCGGTCCAGGCCGCCGGCCGGAACAGCCGTTCGGCTTCGATATTGTGCATGGCCACCGGAATACGCAGCATGGCGGCCAAAGTGATCAACCGGTCGCCGATATGCCCGAAGCTGATGGCACCGTGATTCGCTCCCCAGTTGGCCATGACGCTGTAGACATCCCTGAAGGCGCCGCCGCCGCTGAGTCTGGGGGCGAACCGGGTGGTGGGCCAGGTGGGACTGGTGCGGCGCTGCAGGATCCGGTCCATCTCAGGGGGAAGATCCACGGTCCAGCCCTCGGCGATCTGCAGCATGGGGCCAAGTCCCCGCACCAGGTTCAGGCGGGCCATGGTCACCGGCATGCCTCCCCGGGTGACGAACTGACTGGAGAAACCGCCGCCGCGGAAGTATTCCAGCTCGGCCGGACACCAGCGGGTCGCTTTCAGACAGGCCTCCACTTCGCCTGCCTCGACCTCCCAGAAGGGTTTGATCACCGGCTGGCCCTCGCGGCTCTGCTGTCCCGATCCATCCAGAGCCGCCGGCCCTGAATTGATCAGGTGGATAATGCCATTTCCGGCCTGGCCGGAAAGTTTCTGTCCCGTGACCCGCTTCACCGCGTCCGGGCTCCAGTAGGTGCGCACATCCGCGAAGATTTGCGCCGTTCCGGTGAGCAGGTGACCGAAGAGCATGGCCACGCCGTTGAGACTGTCGTTCTCAGTGGCCAGGATATAGGGCTGGCGGATGCCGTTCCAGTCGAAGGAGGAATTCAGGATCGCTTCGGGAAAGTCGCCGTTGGGAAAGTGATCGGTCCACTGGCGCTGCCCCTGGAACCCAGCGGCGATGGCGTTGTGCCCCAAGGCCTCTTCCCCGTAGCCCAGTCCGTCCAGAACGGGATTGCCCACCATGAGGTCCCGCAGGATGAGGGTCATCTTGATGACGGTCTTCCAATCCTCTTCCTTCTCTTTTACGGACCGTTGTTTCCCGGCCGGA
>CAZUMH010000132.1:0-7229 GCA_964621645.1 uncultured bacterium | reverse complement strand
CCAATCTGATAGTAAGCTCTCTCATTTGTGGAATCGTACTTTACCACTTTATGAAAAAAGTTTATGGCTTTACTATCCTTATCTAGATCAGAATATAATGAGGCTAGATTATAATAGGCCGAAGAATAGGTTGAATCATATGTTATGGCTTGTTCAAAGGCTGCTCTAGCATCCTCATAATTTCTTAATTTTTTTAATGCTATTCCTCTGCCCACATATGCTTTTGGATTTTCTGGATTTAAAGATAATGACTGGTTAAACTCCTCCAAAGCTTTATCATACTGGCCTACTCGTAAAAAATCATTACCATCATTTATAGCTTTTTTTGCTTGCTGTTCTTGATTGCCTAATGCCAGTATTTTATTCTTCAAATCATCGATTTCCTTAGAGATACTGTCATATTTTTCCTTTACTGTATTATATGCATCTAAATTACCGGCATCATTGGCATTCTGCATTTCTTGAACATATTCATTCCGTTTTTGTACTAGCTTTTCTAATTCTTCCGTTAAGGAATCAACGGTTTGAGCATATAAAAAACCGACAACAAATATTAATCCGAGAAGTGTTATAATGAAATTATTCTTTTTCAATACCTTCATGCTTTCAATCCTCCCATTTTATTATGGTATTCAATATACATTCCAGTGCCGAAGGGGGGATTCGAACCCCCACACCCTTACGAGTACTGCCCCCTCAAGACAGCGTGTCTACCAAGTTCCACCACTTCGGCAATAGTTGAGATAGAACAGAGTCCCCCAGTGGATTACTGCTGACCCTCACCCGGAGACTGCTGGTTTTGCTGACCGGTCCCCTGATTGCCCGTAGGTACAGTCGGCAACATGGTGGCCGGAGTTGAAACTTTTTCCCTTTCCGATACCTGTTCAAGTACACTTCTTTGCTGCCCAGAAGTTCCGGAAGAAAGCAATCCGATGGTGAGCGATGTCAAGGCAAAAGCGATCCCCAGCCACATGGTAACCTTGGAGAGAAACGTGGCCGCGCCACGTCCTCCCAGCATGGATCCCATGCCGCCGCCACCGCCGCCAAACATCCCTGCGAGTCCGCCGCCTTTACTCGACTGCAGCAAGATACTGATCATCAAGAAGATGGCGACTAATACATGAATAATGATTAACAGTGTTACCATATAATATACTCCATACTACTATGTCGCTGTTTTAAGCTCCGGAACGGATTATCGCTAAAAACGAATCCGCCTTGAGGCTGGCGCCCCCTACCAGAGCACCGTCAATATCAGGCTGAGAAAGCAGCTCGGCCGCATTTTGAGGCTTTACGCTGCCTCCATAAAGTATACGAATGGATTCAGCCGTTTCCCTGCCGTAATCCTCAGCCAGCCAGCCGCGAATGCTTTCATGAACATCCTGAGCCTGAGCCGGCGTGGCTGTTTTGCCTGTGCCGATGGCCCAGACCGGCTCATATGCTATGAGAATCCTGGACAGGTCTTCAACACCAACCTGTTTGAGCCCTGCTCTAAGTTGAGTCATGACTACCTGATTTGTCTGCTCTCTCTCACGTTCTTCCAGGGTCTCTCCCAGACAGAGGACGACCGTCAGGCTTGCCTCCAGGCCGTGTCTCAACTTTCGATTAATTATTTCATCGTTTTCCTGGAAAATATGCCTTCGTTCCGAATGCCCCACGAGGACTTGATTGCACCCGATATCCAGAAGCATGGCGGAACTAATCTCCCCGGTGAAGGCCCCGGCTTCCTCCCAGCACATATTCTGGGCTCCGACCTGAATAGGACTGTTTCCCACTGCTGCAACAGCGGTGAGAAGATACGGCGCCGGTGGAAATACCGCAACTTCCACAGTAGAAATCTTTTCTACTTCAGGTGCCAGGGCTGAAAGCAGAGTCTTTACCTCTGCGGCAGTGAGATTCATCTTCCAGTTCCCGGCTATGAAGGGGAGACGTTTTCCCATCACTCTTTCTCCCTGTCACTGAGAACAGCTACCCCCGGCAGTATCTTGCCTTCCAGGAGCTCCAGGGAGGCTCCGCCGCCCGTGGAGACATGGCTGACCTTTGTTGTCAGTCCGGCTTTCTTTAGCGCCGAAGCGGAATCCCCGCCCCCAACGATTGTGGTACAGCCTTCTTCGGTGAGATCAGCCAGAAGACGGGCTATCTCAAAGGTGCCCCGGGCTGTCTCTTCGACTTCAAACACTCCCATGGGACCGTTCCAGATGATGGTACGGACTCCGACACATTCGGATCTGAAACGGGCCACTGTGTCCGGTCCGATATCCAAACCGATCCAGTCTGCCGGTATCTCATCCACCGTAACTTTTTTCAATTCTCCGATTTGTCGGGTAGTAAAATCAAACTGATCCGAGACAAGGCAGTCATCCGGCAGAATGATCTTCTTTTCGTGTCGTTTCAGCAGATCCTTGACCAGGGGGAGACTCTCCTCATCAAGAAGGGAAGCACCGATCTCCCTGCCCTGGGCTTTCAGAAAGGTGAACATCATACCGCCGCCGATGAGCAGCCTGTCCACCCGATCCACCAGATTATCTATTACCGGTATCTTATCCGCGATCTTTGCTCCGCCCAGAATAGCCACATAGGGACGCGCGGGATTGCTGACCGCGGCGCCTAAATACCTCAATTCCTTCTGCATGAGAAATCCGCAGAGACGTATGGGAAATTTTTCTGCGACTCCCACGGTGGAGGCATGAGCCCGATGAGCGGTACCGAAGGCATCGTTGGCATAGAGATCGCCCAGCCTGGCCAGGGAATCGGCAAAATCATCCTGGTTGGCCGTCTCTCCCGGATGAAACCGCAAATTTTCCAGAAGGATAACTGATCCATTCTTGAGAGCGGATACCTGCGCCTCCACTTGCTCTCCGATGCAGTCTGTGGCGAAACCCACCGGCTTTTTCAGCAATTCCCCTAAATGTACGGCAACAGGTTTAAGGCTGAGTTCCGGTACAATCTTTCCCTTGGGCCGACCCAAATGTGACATGAGTACCAGTTTGGCGCCCTGCTCCATCGCGTAGGTGATGGAAGGCAGTGCCGCCATGATACGGTTGTCATCCGTGATCGTCTGGTTTTCATCCAGGGGCACATTGAAATCGACCCTCATGAGAAGGCGTTTGCCCCGGATATCCACATCTTTTAAGGTCAGCTTATTCATAAAAATACACAATCTATATAGTCGCCATCTTCAGCATGAGATCGACCATGCGGCAGGAGTATCCCCATTCATTGTCATACCAGGAGATCACCTTGACAAGTTTGTCTCCCATTGTCATGGTAGCCAGGCTGTCAAAGATACTGGAATGGTTGTTGCCGATCACATCCACTGAAACAATTGGATCCTCACAGTACTGCAGTATCCCTTTCATGGGACCTTCGGCGTATTTCTTCATTGCCGCATTGATGCTCTCAATCGAAGCACTCTTATCCAGCTCCACCACCAGATCCACCAGCGACCCATCCGGAGCAGGCACCCGTACCGCCATGCCGTTCAGCTTTCCATTAAGATCAGGAATCACCTTGCCTACCGCTTTGGCGGCTCCGGTAGTCGTGGGAATTATGGAAACCGCCGCTGCCCGGGCCCGCCGTAAATCGGAATGCGGCAGATCCAGCAGGCGCTGATCGTTGGTATAGGCGTGAATCGTGGTCATGAGGCCGCTCTTAATTCCGAATGTCTCATGCAGCACTTTGGCGATAGGGGCCAGACAGTTGGTGGTGCAGGATGCGTTTGATACAATTTTATGTTCCGGCTTCAGGTCGTCGTCGTTGACTCCCAGTACGATAGTTGCGTCGATCTCGTCCTTGGCCGGCACCGAGAGCAGCACTTTATCCGCTCCGGCTTTCAGATGGGCTGCGATCTGCTCCCGTTTCCTGAAAATTCCGGTGGACTCAACCGCGATCCGGACCCCCATTTCTTTCCAGGGCAGATTCTCCGGATTCTTCTCGGAGAGCACCTGGATCTTCTTTCCGTCCACCACCAGACTGTCTCCCTTGAGAGTGACTTCTCCGGGATAGTGCCGGTGAACTGAATCGTATTTGAGAAGATGGGCCAGTGTCTTCGCGTCTGTCAAGTCATTAACAGCCACTATTTCCACATCGGAATGGTGGCTCGCGGCCCGGAAGACCAAGCGTCCGATACGTCCAAATCCGTTGATCGCGATTTTAAGTCCCATATATTACCTCCGTATTTGATTATAGAGGAAATTCAGACTTTTCCCGACCTTCTTGCGCATCCGGAAAGAGTATAAATAATAAAGATTTTTCTCTGAAATGTCAAGCAAATAAAGAAGATAATGGACCAGGATCTCTCCTTCACGGTCACGCCTGTTTCAATCCTTCTCGATAACCCGGCAGTGGTGTCTGCAAAAGCCGTTGAGCCAGAGATATATCGAAAGAGACATCCTGCGGCCGCGGCGCAATCAGCGATGCATCACGGAAAGAGACCGGTGTAATACAGCCGGGATCTATTCCCTTCAGTTTAGCGAGGCGTAATCCAAACGTATAGCGATCGATACGTTCAGCTCCGCCCAGGTGGATGATCCCCCGCAGTTCATTTTTTGCCAATTCCAGCAGGGCCTCGGCAAGACTTTGCGCCAGAATAGGGGTGCGGTACTGATCCCGGAACAGTCTCGCCTGACCCGTTTCCCGGATTTGGGCCAGCACCTTCTCGGAAAATGAGGTGCCTCCTGTCACCGGCTTTCCGTACACCAAAGCGCTGCGGGCCGCGACGGCTGTCGTATCAATCGCCTGCAGGAACCGCTCCGCCGCCAGTTTGGATCTGCCGTAGACATTGACGGGATGGGGTTCATCCTCTTCTCGATAGGGCGGATGTGACCCGTCGAATACCATATCACTTGAAACAAATACCAGCCGGAAACGATATTGTAAAGCCGCCTCGGTAAAAACCTGCGTCGCCGTGGTGTTAATGCGAAACGCCTTTTCGGGATTTCTTTCGCACCGGTCCAAATCGGCCCAGGCTGCTGCGTGGATCACCGCATCCGGCTGGGTTTGTTCCACGCAGTGGATAATGGATTTTTCGCTTTCCAGGTCAAGGGGAAACGTTCTAATCCCCTCAATGTCAAGGGGCCGGGAATGCACCGCAGCGGTCACATCCCAGCTGCGTCGCGCCGCCTCGAGGACGTGTCCCCCCACCAAACCACTGCCCCCTGTTACCAGCAACCGCACGTATATCCGCTCCTGACCATTTTGGGATTTTTTTTAGTTTTCTACTGATATAATTTTGGTTCCGCTACATTATGAACGGGATATTCCCACTGCGGGAAAACCTCCTAATCCTGCTGGAAACGAGGCACGAAGATTATATAGTCGCCCCGGCCTCTTTCTTTTTCCATATTGACGGCATTAAAATCTTCATACGGGACAACAGAAACAACCCTGATTTTTAAATCATCCCGCATAAGCTGCAGCTTCTTGACGATACCCCATCCGAAAGCGGAATGGAAATCACCCTCACAGGAAAATATCGCCATGTCCGGATGGGCGGCCAGAAAATCCGCGATGGATTCGGCCATGGTATCATCCTTCAGGCACTGGGCCTTGTATAAGTTTTCAGGATCAATACGACCCATAGGATTGCCATGTGTCGTTTCGGCCATCACCTTCAGAAACAGCTTTTTATATTCGTCATCCAGGACACGCAGGCCCCGGGCAACCCAGACCCGCTCCGAGTCGGGCAACGCCGCCAGCGCCGCCTCTCCCCTCATGGCCACCTGAGCGGCATAGCGCCGGGGGACGTTCATCGCCAGAACCGGCATCCCCTCCCTGCGGGCGTACTCTACCAGAGGACGATACGCTTTTTGGTAATTACCCCAGGGCCGGGAACCTTTTAAAAAGGTCTCTTCGTCAATCTTCCCAGCCAGATAATCATCTACCAGGTTCTGTACGTCGCGTTCGAACATCTCCAGTGCCAGAGCGAGCTTAGGCTGCCGCTGGTGCACTTTCATCAGCAGCAGTTTTTCCAGCTGGTGAGTGAGACTGTCATCGTGCTGTTCTCCCACAAACACCACCTGTGCTCCGGCCAGACCATCTATCATTTCGTCGAAGCCAACCCGCTGCAGTTCACCATTGGTAATTACCGCCGGCTCATTCATATCGGGGACGGCATTAGGTTTTGGACCGCAGCCGCCGACAAGCAGCGCCACCAAGGCAAGGGTTATCAGCGTGGAACGGATATAAATTTTCATTCTTCCTCCTGGTTAGGATAAAGTCGTGCCTGCTGCGCTTTCAGGCCGGCAAGCCTGGATGAATAATTCGAGGCCAGGAAACGGCGTTGTCGCCATGAGATAAATAATCCTCTCTTCCCGCAGCAGGAGATTGGCGAATAGTTATGAATCGGGATACATTTCTGATCCTCGGAGAGGCTGTGTGAAATATAGCAATCGAAGCCGAAAAAGGCAACAGTTTCATCTGAGGTGACGGTTAAGCGCATCCTAGAAGGCTGCGGTAAGATTAAAAACAAATCCGCCCTCGGGCAGATCCCGGGCTGAAATGAACAGCGCAGCAGAGTGATCCTGCCGGGCCGAACGCACCGCATCGATGCCGCTGACCAGATGATTGAGCAGGATGCCGCCGATGACAAAAAGAGAGCGGTTGCGCCAACTGTCTCCGGCAATCCGCAGTTTCTCGAAACGGCGGCGGGACTCATCGCTTTCCCACTGCCAGTCATACCCTTCACCTTCCGGGTACATGGCTTCCGGATCACGCTGACGCAGCTTGGCCTCGTTGTAATCACGCAGACAGAGGTAATTCTCAACTGCCACGAAGAGATCGTGCTCCCGTCCCTCTAGATCGATGCCGGCCCGGGCCGCCGCCCATGTTGTGGCTTCGTCATACCGTGCTTTTTTCAGAAGACGGAATCCTCCGTAGGTGAGCCAGAGGGTTACTTCGCTGCTAAGAAAGACAGCGGCCATCCGTCGATTCCCCGCATAATACTCTCCGGCTCCCGGCAGAAGCAGCGACAACATAAATGCCTTTCCGGACCGGGGGAACTCTGTATCCCCGTCCGGTTTCATGGTGGAGGCCATCTCCGTTTGTCCAAACGGATCGTACTGCTGCCTCTCCAGAAGACTACGGCTAAAGGAAGTCTGAGCCAAACCCTGGCTGCTGGCCAGCAGGAGACTAATATAAATAAAGGCTGGAATTATCTTCCGCATGATTAAGGTATCCTCACAGATTTTCTCTGCTTCACCATTCCAGACGAGCCCCCAGACCGGGACGGA
>CAZUMH010000131.1:0-7297 GCA_964621645.1 uncultured bacterium | reverse complement strand
CTATTTTCACAAATACTTCTCCCGTACCTTTACCTTCCGAATAGCATACCGAATCACCCCAGACTTCCCGCAATTTCAGATATTTGTTCTTTCTCTGTTTGATTGGTTCCATAGTTTGGCAGAGACATTACAGACTCTTCCATCAAGCCCTCATTAATCTCCTTTGTGATATGTTTAATAATAAATCGAGATTGTTTATGAAAATGAATATACATCGCTGAAAGGCTGACGGCAGCCTCGAGTGCCCGGGGATTTTTGAAGAGAACCTTTAAAAACATGGTGCGATAGTGTGTTGCGGTCGACTTGTCCACAATCAGCTGACGGCTAAGTTTTATAAAAGCGAATCCTGTTTTTAACCATTTGATAAATCCCGGTTTATTCCTGGACTTCCTCTTTAACTTCAATGCGCTGGTCGTGACTCTGTCAAAATAATTTGCCGGACTATAGATGGCCCTTTCAACACGGCGGAAATCACGTAAAATGTCCTTCCGTGGCCTGACGGTAACAAAGTTCAAACCGTTTGTCGTCTGATCAATCACTCTCTGGTTCGCCTCAAATTGAGTGCTGTGTGTAAAAAATCTCCCTTCCTTTTCCAAACGTCTCGATAATTTGGTATTCGGCAACGCGTATAACATACCGAGCATTGCCATGGCAATTCCCGAATCCTGGATACAGCTGATCATGTTTCCAGCGATCTGATCACTTTCATGATCAAACCCGATGATGAAACCTGCAGTAACAATCATTCCATATGAATATATCGTGTTGGTCGTTTCTCTCACCGATCTGTTTACATTCGTTGTCTTATTCGTCATTATCAGCGCTTTTTTTTCAGGTGTTTCAATACCAATGAAGACGTAGCGAAAATCAACATCCTGCATCATCCGCATCAGGTCTGTGTCATCTGCCAGGTTAATTGAACATTCTGTTGAATAATAAAACGGATATTTGGTTGACTTAGACCAGTCCCTGAGGGAGGTCAGCAGTCTTTTCACCTTCCTCTTGTTGCCGATAAAATTGTCGTCGACAATATCAATATGTCCCCGATAGCCCAAATCATACAGAGTCTGAAGTTCCCGAAGAATTTGCTCAGGTGTCTTGGTGCGCGGTTTTCTGCCGAACAGTTCCACGATATTGCAAAACTCGCATTGAAAGGGGCAGCCTCGTGAATACTGAATACCTATCTGCATATAATTTTTGAAAGAGATCAAATCAAACCGGGGAACAACGGCTTTGGCCATATCAGCCTTTTCCAACGACGTATATTCACCTCCGGGGCAGCCTTTTTCCAGATCTGCTATAAGCAGCGGGATGGTAACTTCTCCCTCGCCCAGAACCAGATAATCAGCAATCCGATACAAATCCGGCTGTGAGGTCGGATCAGGACCACCGACGATGACCGGCCGCTTTAACTGATGCGCTCTGTTAATCAGCGAAATCATGCTTGATTGCTGGGGCAGCATTCCACCGATACATACAATCTCCGCCCATTCAAAATGCTCATCAAGAATTTCTTCAATATTCGCGTCGACCAGTTTAAACAACCATTGCTGAGGAAGCAGTGCTGCAACCGTCAACAAACCTAAAGGCGCTGAAGGATATTTTGCGCCAACCATCTTACATACATCACCGTAATTCCAATAACTGAATTTGGAAAACTCCGATTGTATGATAAGGCATCGGGTGTTTTTTTCTAATAAATTTTTCATATTGTCCCTTTTAGTATGCTGAAGATTACTACAGATCCTCAATTCTTTCCACTGGCGGCTGAGAGCATACGGTCATGGGTCGTAACCGGCGCTGCAACGACACTGGTAAGGGTGTATAGGCGTAAATTTTGATTGCGCCATCGGAAAGAAGGAATCGGGGGCCGATGAGTTTCAGCACGGTTTTCAGGGTCAAACACACGTTACCCAATTCCTCCAAATAAGTACCTCTTTTCGTAAGCCTGGCAAGGAACTCATGAATATCTATTTGAAACACCTGCAGCAACGCTGCATTATTATCAGCAAAGAAAGGTTTTACAGAAGCGTGACTTGAATCAGGTTGATCTCGCAGCTTTTCGTTGTTTTTGATCCCGACAAGTATCATATTGCCATCACTTTGCATCGTTACTACTGTCCTCTTCCTGCCTGAAAATGAAGCTGATTGCCGTCATTTGTCCATCTCGTATAGATCGAGTACATAAAAGTCTTAAAATTCTCATCATGGGCAGGAGGTACCTCTTCTCATCTTCTGTACCTGCATTGCCGTCCTGCTTATGTCCGCTTGGTGCTTTTTTACTATGCGGTGCCCGATTGTTGTTTGTTTCTCTTTTCGCGGTCTCTCCTGCCCTTATCTCCCATACTGCTGCTCTTTCAGGTTAATGCTGCCAATGATCACTTTTCTCCAAACGAATGTAAAATAATACCTGCCTCACAGGAACGGCCGGCACTCTACTGTCTAATCTCCCGGATAACACCGAGAATCATTTGTTCGGTCGGTTTTTCGATACACGCTCTTCTGGATCCTGACTGATAAATATAGACCGCTTCTCCTTCCAATGTCAAAGTCAGAATTCTCAGCCGGGGATGTTCTTTAAGCAGTTGGCTGCAGACTCTCGGTATACCATTCGCCTTCATCGGAGTAATAATAACGACGTCCGTTGGTGTTTTTCTGAGAGCGAATATAAGTTCGATGGGATCGACAACTTCTCCCACAACTTTCATATCCGGCTGACGCTCGATCAGATTGCGGATGATTTCCGATAACAACTTCGGACGGCTCGAAAACATCACATTAATTGTAAGCATGGCATTGTCTCTTTTAACCATACGACAATGTCACCACTGGAGAGCAAATAGTCAATAGACCGGGAGGTTCAATATGGGTCTATGGAAGGTACTGTATCCTGATAGATCAAACTGTCAATATGGAAGAAAAGTACTGGGTCTCAGGCAGGAAAAATTGTTATCTTATTCTTTTTTCAGAAGTTTTCGTTCGCGGGCGTACTGCACGGCCTCGAAACGGTTATGCAGTTGGAGTTTGTCTAAAATGTTATGGATGTGATTTTTTACTGTCTGCGTTTCAATAGAAAGCTGTTGTCCGATTTCCTTATTCGGCAGACCCTCAGCGATGAGACGGATGACATCCAGTTCACGCGGGGATATCTTGACCGAGCTGGGTGGTATCTGCTCGTTAACTTCGATCGTCAACTCAGCAATGCGGGAGAAAAGTGAAGCCGCCATGCGTGGCGAGCAGAACGTTTCATTTCGGTAAACAGCATTTATCGTATCAATCAAGTGGTCAAATGAGGATTCCTTCAATACGTACCCTGTTGCTCCGGCCGAAATACATGCCATGATTTCATCAGTCAGGTCTACCAGACCGAGGATGATCACTTTCACTTCCGGGGCGTCCTGATGAAGAATCTGGGTGACTTCCAGACCGTCCTTGTCAGGCATGCCGATGTCTAAAAGCGCCACATCCGGACGCAGGTTTTTTATCAGTTCCAAAGCTTCTTCACCGCTCGGAGCCGTGCCGACAACCATAAAACCATCCAGTTCATCAATCATGGAAACAAGGCCTTCCAGAAGCAGACAGTTATCGTCGGCTATAACAATATGGATGGATGAGTCCTTCATAAACAAGCGCCTCTTACCGCAATCTGTCCAACAAGGGATCATTATTCTAATCAGGGGCTCATTGACTGATATTAGGCAGATACACGGATGCACAAACAATAGAGCTGCGCCCCAAAATCATGCTGTCCTAAACACACCAACTATGAGATGACACAGAACTGCTGTTATTTCTTTGAAAATCAGTGAGACTTAGAACACTTCATTAAATCCACCGGGAACGTGATACATCCCCGCCTGGTGCGTTGCAATAAAGTAATAATTTTTCCGCTAAAAATCAAACTCTAATCATTTTCGTTATTAAACGGCATTGATAACAGGAATCCCCGCACAAACTTCCATTGTGTGCTCAGGATTTATACCGTAAAAATATCCTTTTTTGCCGGGATTAATCGCGGCCGTGTTCCCGGAACTTCAGGTTTGACCCTGACCAATGCTTTTATGTAAAAGCTTGTACATTAAATGCAGAGAGGCAAGCCATGTCAGCACCGACTCGGCACCTTGATTTTGATTCACTCCTCCACGGTGCAGTCCGTCATAACAGCCGCCTGTTTTAAAATCGTACAGGGGATCATGTTTATCATTTTTACCTAAAAACCAGGCGAACGCCTTATCTATCTCATGTCTCCACTTTTCATCACCCGTTATCTCAAAAGCGTGAAGACAAGCATCCATTATCGCGTACGCCTCTACGGGTTGCTGATCAAAATGTGATTTTCGACCATTTTTCTTAAACCATGCTGAGTTTCCGATCAGGGAAAGCGACTTGTTTTTGGAAACAGTCTGGATTTTTATAAGCCAGTCGAGGGACTCAAGACCCTGATGTACCATCGTTTCATCGTGTAAATAATGCCCAGCAACCAGGAGACCCTGAGGCAGCCTCGCGTTCGCGTACGTGACGATATTTTCAAACCATTGCCACTCCTGAGTATGATTCCGCGTATACAGCGAGGACAGCTTCTCTGCCAATCGCTCAATGATATGTTTTACTTCCGTATCTCCTCCAAACCGGTCAAGGTAAAAATTACAGCCGAGAATACAGTAGGCCCATGTCCGGGGTGAAGAAAAATCAGGACAAACTTTCAGTGCCTCCCTGAAGACATGATTGGCAAGGCTAAGGACTGAATGATTTGGCGCCTGCCAAATTGTGTATCCCAACGACCATAATGCCCGGCCGTGGCTGTCCTCTGAACCTACGGTGTCGATCCATTCCCGATTATAGGACATGTAATTATGCATACGTCCGCTCGTGGGATCAAACGCATGATTAAGGAATGCCAGGTACGTGTGCACCCAGGGAAGGATCGAATCGTCATGAAAGAGTTCGTGATTCATTACCGCCACCATCAAAGCCCTGGCATTATCATCAGTGGTGTATCCTTCAGCCCGGCTGGGTGTCCGATAAATCGCATGCTGAAGAATACCGGTATCGTCAGTCAGCTGACTCATGTGTCCCAGCTTGATTTCAGGAAGCACCGTGCGGCTCGGTGATTTGCTTTTAACCTGTTTACCTGTCCAATTCCGGCTGTAATCTGTTGCCGCCTGTTCGAATATAGTATCATACTGTCCGGCAACCTCATTCCACACCATTTTACGGCCAAACTGATAGGCCTTCTTGCGTATTCGGTTGCGCATTATATCATTGGACAACAGTGTGCAAATTTTCTCGGTCATAAGCTCACTGTTTTTGAAAGGCACCAGTATTCCCCTTCCGCTTTGAAGCAGTTCTTCCGCATACCAGTAT
This sequence comes from uncultured bacterium, assembly GCA_964621645.1. Classification (GTDB taxonomy): domain Bacteria; phylum Zhuqueibacterota; class QNDG01; order QNDG01; family JAGLOF01; genus CAZUMH01. The sequence continues at coordinate 1,933 of CAZUMH010000131.1, read as the reverse complement.
GGTGTCGAAATGATGGCCTTTCCACAGGCAAGGGCATAGGACAGCGTCCCGGAAGATATCTGCTCTTTGGAAAGATACGGGGTGATATAAATATCGGTCGCGACCAGAAACTCGACCAGCCGTTCCAGTGTTACATATTGATTATGAAAAACAACATGCTGTTGGAGACCCAGTTCTTTAACCCGGGATTCAAGAGAAATTCTGTATCGCTCCCCCTGTTCCCGTTTTACGTTGGGATGTGTCGCCCCCAGGACAAGATAGAGAACATCGGGGAATGTTCTTACCACCTCGGGCAATGCTTCCAAAACGTATTCAATGCCTTTATTCTCGCTGAGAAGTCCAAATGTCAGGAGAACGCGGCGTTCTTCGGCCTGGAAATGATCTTTATAATAGGAGGCATCCAGAAACGGCACATCCGGAGCGCCATGAGGAATCATAACAATCTTCTTCTCGGATACTCCGTAAACCGTTCTCAGCAATTCAATGGCTTTCTCAGCGAAAACCACGACCCGGGTCGATAGAGAGGTTATCGCTTTGAGCGTCTCTTTCTGACCCGGCGATGGTTTATCAAGAACCGTATGAAGCGTGGTTATCACCGGTTTCTTTAAATGGTGAAGCAGGTAGACAATATGGCTCCCGTCATCACCGCCGAAAATCCCGTATTCATGTTGCAGGTTCACAACATCGAGGGTTGAAAGATTTAAAAATTCAGCAGCTTCCCTGTAGTCTCCCCTGAACTGCTCACGAATGGTAAAATGGACTTCCGGGGGAAAATCATAACCATGAGAGATATTATTCAAAGCGACAACCTGGAAATGATCACCTGGATCACTGTCTCGTGCATAAATTTTTTTCAGACTCTGGACCAAATCACTGGTAAATGTTCCAATTCCGCACTTACGCGGCGGATACGTCGAAATAAACGCAGCACTCAGTGTCTCTGAATCTTTCATGACTTTTCTACCACCGCGGTTTTTTCAAAAAATATTACTTTCTCTTTTTCAACACAGGTTGCAGCATAGAGATACATTGCCGCTGACCAGGTTTGCCAGTCCTGTCCCCTGGGGGTACCGTCCCCGGCCCTGATCCACTCATTGAATCCAAAGGCCAGATCGGTATTACGGGCGGTCTGAACTTGCTGTGTGAGCGAGATCAATTTTTCCCTGGCCAGTTTGGGATACCCCGCGGCTAAAACAGCAACAACATAGAACCCGCAGATAAACGGCCAAATGCCGCCGTTATGGTAGTCACCCGGATTATTGTAGATCGCGTACCGCGGCCGCCAGTCCGGATCTTCCGGGCGGATGTATGGAAACAGGCATGGCGGCAGATTGCCGGAAAGGTCACCGCGGTCTTTGAGCGCTTCGCATTCAGACTCAACCCAGGAAATGAGAGACTGTGATCGGGTATGGGAGGACATTCCTGTAATTACCGCAAGGCTGTTCCCCAGCAGATCAAAACGTTCATTATTGTGAACTTTATATGACCACAGAGCATAGTATGGTTTATGCGGGACAACCAGCCCCTCATGCACATGGCGATGCTGCGATTCACTGCGTATAGTGAATTTACGCATCAGTCCCCGCAGTTCAGCGGCCCGTTCATGATAGCCAAAGAGAGGAAGGTAGGCATGGACTACCGTGTTAACGAAGAGGCCGTATCCCAAGACCCACTGCTCATCACGCCAGTCACTGGTTGGCAGTTGCGCGACCATCACCCGGTCATCAGGACTTTGATATTCCATCCAGATCAGGGCTTTTTCCGCGGCGTCTTCCAGAAATAAATTGTCACCGGTGACTCGCCGGTAAAGTGCCAGAGCGAGCAGAAATAACGGTGTTGTATCACTGGCTCCCCGGTCTTCCGCATCATGAACCAGTGAGGGCATGTGGCCCCGCTCAGACTGGTTCTTAGCAAGCGTTTCCAGTACTTGCCT
>CAZUMH010000130.1:0-7321 GCA_964621645.1 uncultured bacterium | reverse complement strand
GGCTGAAAAATACGGAATTTACAAATGGAATTATCGAAGCCGACATTAAGGGCAAGAATGTGCAGGGGCTGAGTTTCGTGGGCATCGCCTTCCGGGGTGTTGATGAAAAAACTTTTGATGCAATTTATTTCCGGCCGTTTAACTTTATGAGCGAAGATCCGGTTCGACAAGGGCACGGCGTGCAATATATCTCTCACCCGGAATACACCTGGTACAGATTACGTCAGGAATCTCCGGAAAAATACGAAAATCCTGTGAATCCGACTCCTGATCCCAATGCTTTTTTCCATGCGAAAATCGTTGTTGATAAGCCAAAAATAAAAGTGTATGTAAATAATGCCGCTGAACCGTGTCTGGCAGTGGATGAACTAAGCAGCAGAAAAGACGGCTGGATCGGCTTCTTTGTGGGAAATGGCTCAGACGGCACCTTCGCTAATTTGAAAATAATCCCCGCAAGGGATTAGACCGGACGGGCTGACACAACAGCCTGCCACCGGGTAATTCGCTGTTGGATGAAGTAATATGTAATGAGGTGAATAGTGCAGGTAGTCTGTGCCTGGTGTAAAAAAGATTTGGGCGACAAAAAAAACAGGCGACGTTTCAGATGATACTATTACTCACAGCATATGCCGGGAATGCCGGGAGCATTTCCTGACAAATGATGGCGATCTCAGAAGTTATTTGGATTCATTTGATCTTCCGATCTTTTTAGTCAACCAGGAGGAGAAAATATTGATTGCAAATGAGCAGTCAATGAAGCTGTTGGGAAAGGAACCGGAAGAAATTGAGGACTCATTAGGCGGTGACGCCATGGAATGTGCCTATGCGCGTCTTCCCGGCGGATGCGGCCATACCATTCATTGTAAAACATGCGCAATGAGAAATTCCGTAACGGAAACCTATAGAACAGGTGAGAGTTTAAAAAAGTGCCGGCCTATTTGGATCAGATGCAGGGTGAAGAAATAAAAAAGATACAATTTTTAATATCGACTGAACTGGTTGACGATGTCGTAATATTAAAAATCGACGAGATAACTATGTAACATAATCCTGTTCCTGAAGATTCCATGGAATGGATCCGCTGTCAGGTCTGGGGAGGCGATGTTGATTTTTCCGCCCGATTGGTCGGAGTCAGAACCGGTGAGATTTTATGGTCAATCAGCTCCAGAAAAAATATCGGTAACAGCAACACCGGATTTACCGCCCGTGCCGCGGCGGAAGCAGCCGTCACAGAACTGCTGAAAAAGCTGCGGCAATAAGACAGAACCCCGCATTGTAATATCTTCCGATAAGGTATACCACCGTGCCTAAGAAGGATGCCTCACCAGAATAATTTATACCAGACATTCATGCTCTCGATCCGGCCGCTAATATTGGTGTTGTTGATCAACGTTCCTGAATAGATGTAATTCTTCTTGGCAAAGGTAATATTCATCCCCGCTGAATGGGAACGGGCAATAGTATAAAGGGTATTAATGCCTCTCTCCCGCATTTCCGCTTCCATCAGATCGAGCAGCAGAGAGGCGGTACTGTGCCCCCGGTAATCCGGCCTGGTGGCAAAATCCGTCATCTCCGCGTTTCTGTTTTCCACGTCCATTTCGGCCGAAGAGGCAGCAATCAGCGTTTCTCCCTTGAAAGCGCCAAAATAGACGACGTTCTCCCGCATGGTCTTTCGGATGTAATTATCCTTAAAAATAGGAAACGGATAGGTGTCGAAAACAGCTTCATATACACTGGTCAGCTGGAGAATATCTCTCTCATCCAGCCTGCGGAGAGTAAATAATGGGGCCGCCTTCTGCTTGAACGGCTTTTTGCCTTTTTCCTTTGCCAAGGCAATATTTTTTTGAATCTTTTCCTTCCTGGTCTCCGTCAAACGCCTCCGTTCCTTGCTTAAAAAATTGGAATAAAAAAATACATCCGTTTTACCGCTGTAAAATTTCGGGATAAAGGCTTCTTTAACAAATCCAGCCTTGCGGAAGCCCTCGACAGCCCATTCCGGAACTTTGGCGAAGATTTTAGTGTAGGAATTCTTTGAGGCAATCTTAAAAAGCTTTTCAATTATGTCCGGATAATCAGCTTTCCTGCATTTCATGAGATAGATACGGTCATTAAAAGAGCCGTGCTGAATGACGGAATTACCTATTTTTTCAATTGTATCAGCCATGAATAAGGTGTTCCTCTTTATTGGGTTTGGTGAGAAGTGAAACAAGGACAAAGGTTACAGCTGAAATAAAAATACCGGGTATGCTGGCATCAAGTCCCCAGTAAAAAGGTTTACCGGAGATGATCAGGCCGAGGGTTGTGCCGCCTCCCAGAAACATGCTGATCAGGGCGCCGGTACCGGTGCTCCGTTTCCAGAAATAAGCGCCCAATGTCGGTACGAAGAGTCCGGCGACCATAAAAGCATAGGCATGCAGGATAATATCAAGGACCGTCGCAAAGGAACCGGCGATGATCACGGCGGTAACCCCAATGATCAACGTCACCAGCTGAGAGGCGTGGATGATGAATTTGTCCGATTTGTTTTTCAGCCAATAGCGCTCGATAATATCATTTAAGAAGTTGCCGGAAGACGCTATCAGACAACTGTCGGCGGTAGACATAATCGCGGAAAAATAGGCCGCGATGACAATACCGGTGATTCCGATTGGAAGTACGGATGAAACCAGCATGGGCATCGCCATTTCGGCTTCCACGTGCGGGTAGAAGTACCGTCCGCACATCCCTAAGAACACCCCCAGAAAAGCCATCAGGGGATATTCCAGTAATCCGGCGATGTAAAATGCCTTACGGGCCTCTTTTTCATTTTTACAGGCATAGATTCTCTGATAGAGCGTCATGGCCACAAACCAGATGGGAACGATGGTAAATATCCAGTTGATGAACTGGACGGGGGAAATATTGGTCAGGGTAAAAAATTCAGCCGGCAGCCTGGCGGCCAGATTGGAAAATCCGCCTGTTTTATACAGGGTAAAAGGGACGCCGAAAAAAAGCAGGCCGGTCAGGAGGACGATCCACTGTATGGTGTCTGTATATATTACTGCCTTTATCCCCCCCAGCACGGTATAGAAAATGATGATTCCCGCCATCACGTACAGTCCCAGATGCAACGGATCCATCCAGGTGATATCCGACAGCACCGTTCCGGCGGCCAGTTTCGCTCCCGCCAGCACCTGGGCTCCGGTAAAACCCAAATAACCGATCCCTGAAACGACGGCCGCGGTCAGGGCCACTTTGCCGCCATAACGAAACCTGAGAAAATCGGGAAAACTGAGCATTCCCTCTTTGACATCTACTTTTTTAATGCGGGGGATGACCAGCACCGCGGCAAGCCAGGCACCGGCCAATCCGGTGAACAGCAGCCAGCTGCCGGAAAGTCCCATCAAAAACCCCAATCCTCCCAGACCAATGGAGAACCCTCCTCCCACATCCGTCGCCACGATAGACATACCGACATGAAAAGCGGACATATCCCGGTTACCGACATAATATTCTTCCTTCCCCTCGTTTTTCAGAAAGAAATAGACTCCGACAGCCAGTATTATGATAAAATAGATCCCGAAGATAGAAAGGTCAAAAACCGTCATGTCTATTCCTCTTGATCCGCATTAATGGTTCTTCGCTCAATACGATCTAGATTTTCCGGAACCAGGGAAAACTGAGATTCGGCATCAGAAAGCAGTTTTGCCACTCCCACGGCATTTTCTTCATCGGAATCTTCCAGGTCGAGTTCCAGTTTACAGTTGTCACAATCCCGGTCACAGAATACCGGTTCATATGAATCAGGTTCCTTATACGAGGTGATAACACCTTCATAATTGCGGAGCACCACTTTGTTGGTGGACCAGGAAATGATATAATTCGGCATGATCGGAATCTTCCCCCCTCCGCCCGGGGCATCAATCACATATGTGGGCACCGCAAAGCCACTTGTATGCCCGATAAGACTTTCGATAATTTCGATGCCTTTACCCACCGGAGTTCTGAAATGGGAAAGCCCCTCGGAAAGATCACATTGATAAAGGTAGTACGGTCTGACCCGGTTTTTTACCAGCTTGTGAACCAGCGCTTTCATTATACGGGGACAGTCGTTTACTCCGGCAAGGAGAACGGACTGATTCCCCAGAGGTATTCCGGCATCGGCCAACTTGGCCAAGGCGATTTTAGCAGAAGATGACATTTCTCTGGGATGATTAAAATGGGTATTGATCCACAGCGGATGGTGTTTTGCAAGCATGTTCACCAGGTCATCCGTAACCCGATACGGGAGCACTACCGGCATCCGGGTGCCGATACGGATCACTTCCACATGCGGTATATTCCGTATTTCTCCCAGGATCCAGTCCAGGTAATCATTACTCAGCATAAACGGATCTCCGCCTGATAACAGCACGTCCCGGACCTGGGGAGTTTTCTTTATATAGCTGATCCCGGCCTTTATCATCCCTCTATTCGGGATAAAATCCACATCTCCTACTTTCCGTTTACGGGTACAATGCCGGCAATACATGGAACAGGTATTGCTTATGGTAAACAGAACCCGGTCGGGATAGCGGTGGGTAATACCCGGAGCCGGGCTGTCTTTATCTTCCGCCAGCGGATCTTCCATCTCAAATTGATCTGAATTGAGTTCTTCTGCAGAAGGAAATGCCTGTTTAAAAATCGGATCATACTCGTATGAGCGCGGCTTAATAAGTGAACAATAATAGGGCGTAATGGAAAGAGGAAATTTATCCAGGGTTTTTTTGAGTTTCTTCCTTTCTCCCGGCTTGAAATCTATTCCGGACACATTTTGAAAAGTATCGATATCCTTGATACTGTGTTTTAATTGCCATCTCCAGTCCTTCCATTGCTCTATGGTTGCGTTGGAGTCAATATTTGTCGCTAATTTTTTCTGTTTTTTGTTATATACCGTCATGGCCCTGCCCCTGTATATATATCTTTATATGCGCTGTTGAACCATCGCAGGACAGCACAACAGGCAATTGGTAAAAAAGTAATTAAGAAGGGCTAGGCGTATCCTTCACAGGAATAGGCGGTGAAAACATCGATGAAATTCTGAAAAGAAAAGGTAAAATAGTGTGCCTGCAGGAGATCAAAATTAATCGTCGATCCTGATGTTGGTACATCTTCCCAATGTACGCGATCGGATGTTTTAGAAATTATGGTTTTTCCATCAATCATAGTATCGCTTATTTTTGTAAAGTGGAAACAATAACCAGAAGACAGAGATAGACAATGATTATATCTCTTATTTTCAACAATATAAGAAAATTTAAGCCCAAAACCAAAAAACCGTATTATTCCTTTGCCCATCTTTTTAATTTATAATAGATTGGTTTCCGCTTGAACCATACTGTCTTTTAAAATGCAAAGGGAATATACATTCTCCTGCCTCATAGGCAAAAGCCCGGGGAAAAGTTTTGCCCGGTTTCCTGTTTTTCTGGGATATGAAAAGTAACAGCAATAATTTGCTCTCGGATCTATACCTCCGATTACATCTCCTCAACCATCCCGTAACAGTCCTCCATAATTTGGTCGTACTCTTCCCTATAGAGTGAGAGAGCCTCCGGCAGGGCCTCCATAATATCCCGGGCGGTCATGCCGTCCTCTCCCAGCTCCTCGGCCGCCAAATCCCCCGCCAGTCCATGCAGAAATACCCCTGTCCGGGTGCCATCTTCAACTGACAGCCCCAACCCGAGCATGGCCGCGATGGTGCCGCTGAGAACATCCCCGGAACCGGCTGTCGCCATGCCGCTGTTGCCGCTGGGATTAATGAAAACCTCCCCCTCAGGCAAACCGATGAGGGAATGGGCTCCCTTGAGAACAATGATAGCATTGCGGCGCCGGCATTCCTGCCGCAGAATCTCCAGGGGATCGTTCATTATCTCATCTATTGATTTCCCGCAGAGGCTGGCCATCTCTCCCGGATGGGGGGTAAGGATGGTGGCCGCCCGGCGGCCGGCACAGAGATCGGTGTCCCCGGCCGCCGCAGTAAGCCCGTCGCCATCCAGAAGCAGCGGCTTATCGATCAGGGGGATCAGTTCCCGGACCAGTTCCCGGATTTCTTCATGCAAAGAAAGCCCTGGCCCCAGCACCACCAGATCAACCTTCTTGATAAGATCCAGCAGACTCTCCTTGTTTTTTATGGAAAGACTGCCGGTCTCCGTCTCCTCCTGGGGATGGAACACCAGTTCGCTGCCGCTGCTCCCCAGTACATTGACGACCGAGCGCGGCGCGGCCAGACGGGAGTAGCCGCCGCCGGCCTTGAGAAAGGAGAGGGCGGAAAAGGCCGGCGCCCCCAGGTATCCTGCCGATCCGGCGATGAAGAGGACATCACCGAAACTGCCCTTGTGACCCTCTTCCAGGCGGGGAGGCAGGACCACCGGTTCGTTTATTTCGGTCGGTATATTCCGGGAAGCGATCATCTCAGGAGGGAAGGAGATGCTGCTAAGGAAAAGCTCGCCGCAACGGGCATATCCGGGATAGAACAGGGTGCCCGTCTTGGGCAGACCGAAGGTAATGGTTATATCAGCCTCTACGGCTGCGCCCATCACCCGGCCGTTGTCCCCGTTGATCCCCGAGGGAATGTCGACGGCAACCACCGGCAACACGCTGTCGTTTACTGCCTTAACGGCCTCCAGATATAATCCTTCCAGCGGTCGTTGCAGGCCGGTTCCAAAGATGGCGTCGACCACTACTTCCGAAGCCAGCAGAATATCCTCGAGCAGATCGATATCGGCCACCCGTTCCATGGGTATACCAAGACGGGAAGCGATGCGATAGTTTAACAGGGCCGCCCCCTTGAATTTTGCCGGATCACCCAGCAGGGCCACCCGCACCTGCCCGCCGCGGGAATGCAGGGCCCGAGCCACTACCAGTCCGTCACCGCCGTTATTGCCTCCCCCGCAAAGGATAGCGAAGCAGGTTCCGTTCACATGGAAGTTGTCACTGATTACCCTGGCGACGGCCAGACCGGCGTTTTCCATGAGCAGTTCATCCGGGATCCCGTACTCCTTGATGGCGGCACGGTCCAGTTCCTGCATCTCCTTCACGCTGCAGACATTCATTGCTGTTCCTCCAAGGACTGATATTAATCCTTTGCTGAAGCCGGGTCTCTATTCTTCTATCTCTTTCACCTTTTTCAACTCTTCCTTTTTCTCATCCTTCTCTTTTTCGGGAGGCTTGAGCAGCTTAGCCCTCTCCTTCAGATGCTCTTTGAGTTGCAGATGATTCACACCCTTTTCCCACCAGGACGGAGCCGGAGCGTCCTTCAGATAATGATCGAAGAATTCTTTCATCCTCACCGTGTAATCCTTGC
>CAZUMH010000129.1:0-7334 GCA_964621645.1 uncultured bacterium | reverse complement strand
AGATGCATTTTATCGTTCCTTGCCCGGCCTAATCTGCATTTCCAATTCTGAATTCAGATGGTCATGAAATAGGTGCCGGCGCGACAGTAGTCCTGCCCGGGCAGGCGGTTGGAACGGCGGCGATCCCGTTCCGGGTCATAGTGCATTTCCCCTTCCTGCAATCATTTTCCTATTGACATGGGAGGACGGGAAATAAAAAAGGGCGGTTCGTGAACCGCCCTCAAGAGTCCTAAAAATTATATGAAGTTTTATCTTAATCCACCCGGCGGGCCCGCACCCCGAAATCGACATTTTCTTTGACCCAGGTGAAGAACCGAGTCTGTTCTTCCATGGTCAGGTCCGGATTCAGAATGCTGGTATCTTTCCAGGAAATCATCACATTGGCGTCCTGGGTCCAGACTTTTACCCGCCGCCGGGGAACACGGGTCTGCCAGTTTTTACCGGTTACCGCATCGGTGTAGAGCAGGCGGATGGTGACATTGCGGGAGAGCCGCTCCAGGGGGCGCATGACCAAATGGCGGAATTCGTTTTCCTCTTTCTCCGCCGTCTGCACGTCAGGCTTGCCGTCTGTGAGCATGACCACCGAGATGGGCCGCAGTACCAGATTGCGGTTTTTCACGGTGAGGGCCACCTGCTCGAAGAAGGCGTTGTAATCCGTGAAGGGATTGACCACATTTTTTGGAAAAATTTCGCCTAGTTTTGCTCTGATCTCAGTGACGCTTTTATTTTCAAAAGTCTGAATTGGAAAGAACGTTTTGGGTTCATCGGCACTCGCCCCGCCGATGGATCCCACGAACAGGACATTCGGTTTCTCCAAACCTCCCAGGCCTTTGAGGTGGGCGTAGAGGTAGTGGGCCAGAAAATCCATGGAATCGTTAAAATAACCGCTTTTCATAAAAGATCCGCTGATATCAACGCCGATAAAGAGAGAGAGACGGGGACTGGCTTCCTGGTCCGAAATCCAGTCGCAGGACAGACAGAAGAAAATAAGTATCAGCCCGATCAGCAGAATAGTCTTTTTTATATTCATTCTTCCGTCCTCCTCTCTTCATTACCGCCCTGAGAAGCCTCCGCTTTTTTCGATGAGCTTGTTTCCCTGTAGAGCTGACGGGTTAAGCGCCCGGTGGGGAATATCTCCTTTATGTTCTGGAAGGGGAGCTCGAACAGCACCGAAGCGGTAAGAAGCAGGATAATAAAATTAACCATCGCCGCTATCAGCTGCAGGGGCGGCAGCATAAGATTATTGATGAGTTCCTCTCCCTTGTCCCGAATCCAGTCCGCGTCGGCCCTGAGGGTGCGGAAGAAGGTATCGTTGGACTGCATGAGAAGCAGTCTTTCCCTTTCCCTGTCTTTCGGGGCCTCAAGAGCAACGCCTTTCCCCTGAATGATGGCCAGCAGGGTGGGGGTTCCGTATTCAGCGAAAAGGAACCAGGAGAGGCTGCGGATGCCGAACCAGACAAAGGCTGCGATCACAATGGTCCAGACAATGCCCAGTTCAAAATTTTCCGAGTACTGGGCGAACCAGGGGACAAGAGAATCCACAAGTTCCCGGTAGAGGAAGAGAACTTCCACCAGCAGGACGACTACCTCTATCATGCCGATGCCGATAGTGGAGGAGATTTTCTTTTTCTTGGCCGTGTCCAGGAAGGTGGAGAGGACCGCATAACTGCCCAGAACAATGAAGAAGAGGAAGATGTAGAGGGGAATGCGCACGGCGTTTATCGACAGCGTGGTGCCGGTGATGTTACTGAAAACATCTATGACCAGTGGTGTTGTAACATAGGTGAAGATTGTCGCCTCGATAATACACCAGAAGAGGGTGAGTACAACGGCTACCCAGGGGACGCTGCTGCTGGCCACTCCCCGGCCAAGATTGGCCAACAGGCGGAAGGGCAGGAGAACGATGTCCCGGATAGTGGACCAGAGCCAGAGAATGATTATTTTAACCAAACCTACCAGGGTGTAGATCAGACTGAAGATGAAACGGAAAATACCGCCCCAGAAGGCGACAATGGCCCGGCCCAGATCCCACCAGGAGAGGACCAGAGCGACGGTGAACTGATTGCGCCGATGGCGGAAGATGATCGAAATCAGGGCGATGATGGTAATCCAGCAGGCGCCGATAAAGATCAGTATCGGCAGGAGCAGAAAGAACCATTTTATCAGCTGCAGCCACAGATCATCTGAAGAAGCCAAGGCGAAATTGAGCAGGATACCCTGAAAGAAGACAGGAAAGAAGAGAATCGACACCAGGGTGTGCAGAATTGAGTTTGATTCAAACATTGGCGTGATCCTTATATTTTTTCTGGGGATTAAAATTTAATATATGGAGTGGGGGAGAGAATTGCAATGAAAAAGTGAGAAGCGTAGTAACTGTCCGTGAGGAGGAGAGTGCTCTTACCGATCACATTTTGCGGAAAATAACAAAGGTGATGTCATCTTCCTGTGGCCGGGTGCTGCGCCAGCTGTCTGCATACTCATGCAATATGCGGGCGATTTCCGCGGGAGTTTCGGACGCCGCTTCTGTGAAGAGATCCATTGTCCGGTAATAATCAAGCATCTCTCCTCCCGGATTGAGCAGCTCCGGCAGACCATCGGACAGTGCCAGCACTGTGTCGTTTTTATTTAAGGTGATTTTTCGTTCTTCGTATGGATAGAGCAGTGAAGTTCCCAGCGGCAGTCCCGGAATCCGCAGCTCTTCTGCCACAGCACTGTCAGCTCGATAAATGAACAACGGTGGCATCCCGGCGGATGATACCGTCATTCTGTCACCCTGCAGCTTTATCATTTGCAGTGACATAAAAAGGTTATTGAGTTTCATCCGGGATATTGTCTTCGAGCATTTATGAAAAAACTGTCTGATACTGGCGGGATCAGGGTCGGAGACAAAGAGGCTTTTGACGACCGAAACCAAGAGCCCCGCTTTCAGTCCATGGCCGGTGGCATCACCGATGACGATTGTCATTGACGAACTTTCTGTGTTATAAAAGTAATCGTAATAATCGCCGCCGACCTCTGTCGCTGTCCGCATACTGAAACAGATATCAATTCCGGGAATATCGTTGGCGCAGGCCGGGAGCAACGAGAGCTGCAGCTCTCTCGCTTCCTCCAGTTCTTTGGACTTTCTTTGGTTCTCTGCCTCAAGTTTCATTCTTTTAAGGGCGTCTTTTTTTGCTTTTCTCTCCTGTCTCAGCTTAATTTTGGAAAGTTCCTGCACCTGGATAAGACGGGAATGAAGTTCATCATTAATTACCGCAAAATGCCGGGCAAGAAATAGTGCCATGCTGAAAAGAAAAAAGACCATACCATAAAAGGGCGTCGGGAATCGAACAAATTCCCAGTAATCTTTGACAAGATCCAATCCACTCAACATCTCATACAGGATCGCCAGGATCAGCGGAATGCTTCCAAGACCGATGATCCAGCTGTCTTTTATCACCTTTTCCCGGTTGCGGGTAACGATGAACGACCGTACTATCTCTGCGATAATAACCAGCATGTAGATAAAAAGATACTGGTCGACGGTGAACGGTCTGAGATAGGCAGCGATTACAAGCGATCCGGAGAAGCTGCTGATAATGATAAATAGCCTGGGTCGGTCACGGTAGATTACGGAATACATCAACCGCAGACAGGCCAGAGGAAACAGGACAAATGATATCTGCGAAAGCTGTTTAAATACAAGCAGAGAGGCGGCATTACGGATAAGATACGTCTGAAATTCAGTGAAAATATTAACCGCGGCCGTCAGAGTGGCCAGCGAAAAATATAGATTTATTTTAATGGTCCGGTTAAAAAGATAGAGAAGCATAAAGAGCAATGTAAAGGCCAGGCACAGTGATGACAGAATAAGCTGATTATATCGAATCGACTGAACACGGTTCACCTGTTCGGTATACAGTCTGCCGACATCATCGATATTCATCCTGAGAGGTGCCGCATATCCTTTCCATGCCGGAGCTGATAATGCACTGCCGTCGTAGCGGATCGCCAGCAGATGACGTGAACGGTTTTCCGGAAAGGGCCCGTTTTCTGGAAGCAGAAATGAGTACAGTTCCCTTTGGGCCCCCTTGATGTTGTATCTGACGGATTTGGTAGAAGAGCCGAGCCGGGATATGAGCCGGCCGTCGAGATATATTTCAGCGGTTCCGGCTGTCTGGATGGTTATCTCCAGGGGCTCGCCCCGGAGGAGTGAATCGGCGGTAAGGGTGAGGCGAAACCAGCCCCGGCCGGTACTGATCTCTGGAGGTAGGGTGAAAAGCGGTGCGGTTTGCCAGGATTGGTCATCAAAGGCCGGATCGGCCCAGGCAACACTGTCGTTTTGATGATATTTCCATGTATCACTTACATGCAGGAGGGAATCTGCTTTCGAGATGCCGAAAGCGGAGGATAAAGCTGAAAAGACAATACCAATAATGGAGACAGCTGGAAGAATATTGTACCGGTTCTTCATGGGTGACCTTGATAATCAAATAACACAGAGACTCAGATATATTGTTTGGTGTATACGTATTTTTGCAAGATTGGTTTAAATGAACTTGCCGGTGTTGTTTTTTATGGTGCGGTTTTCCGACGAGTCGTTCTCCTGAGCCGCTATTCTGATCAGAAAAACCGGTATAAAATGAAAATACGGATCCAGCAGCTGTCTCGCTATTTATTCGATATATGAGCTGCCGTAAAAATCAGCGGTGATGAGAGCCGGGCCATTATCACGTTGTTCCTTTCTGATCCAATACAATTTGTTCCAGTTCTTCCAAATAATTACGGAAATGCTTCCGTCCTTTATTGGTTAAAGAGCAGCGGGTGCGCGGCCGTTTCCCCACAAAGGTCTTGCGGATTGATATATACCCGTTTTCTTCCAGTTTACCGAGATGGGTGCTGAGATTGCCGTCCGAAGTGCCGACGGCATCCCGGATAAAGACAAAGTCCGCTTCTTCCACGTCGATAAGCAGCGACAGCACAGCGAGACGGATGGGAGCGTGAATGAGTGGATCGAGCCGCAGTATCTGCTCATGACTCATCATCCCGTCTCCTTTGCCGGTAGCGACGATTGAGTATCCAGCCGGGGAGCACCCAGCCTAAAAGGATGGTGGCCAGCATGATGTAAAGTCTGACCGGCCCGGAGATAAGTGCGAGGCCGACGCTGCCGCCATACCAGGCCAGACTGGACCAGACAATGGCTTTGACCTCGAAAATCATCCCGCTGGAGAATACGGCAATCCCCATGATAAGGGTTGTCAGAACCGGCACCAGATTCCAGGGATAGATTTTTAAAAACGGGAAAAGAAACAGCACTATAAGGAGCGGCAGCGTACAGGCGAACCAGATGCTGTATACTATTTTCTTGTGATAGGGGACAGCCCCTTCTTTCTGTTGTTTCCTTTTCACCGTCAGATAACCGATGATGCCGCTTGCCAGCAGCATGAAGATAAAGGCCGGAATGACCAGACCGCTGCGGCCGCTTAACTCAAGATAGCTGATAACCACCGTCATAATCATTGCGAAAATCCCGATGGCGATGAAGAAATGGCCCGACTCCGCTGTCTCACGACGTGACTTTTCAATCATGGTTTTAATGATCGCCAGATTGTTCTGGATCTGTTCGCTGGTCATGATAGCCTCCTGAAAAATATGTTATAAATACAAAGTACTTTGAAATACAAAGCAAATATACATAATAATTCCCCCTGTGTCAAGATTTTTTTCACAGGGGGAATATTTACCGCGGTGAAAGGATTACATCCTGCTCGCGGTTAATCTAGTTTAAGCCCCGTTTTTCCAGCAGATATTTCACATCCGGATCCTTGCCTCGAAAACGTTTATACAGCACCATGGGATCTTCAGTGCCGCCTTTTTCCAGAATGTTGCGGCGGAATGAGAGGGCTGTTTCCGGATCGAAAATGGATTTTTCCTTAAAAGCCGCGAAGGCGTCGCAGTCCAGCACTTCTGACCAGATGTAACTGTAGTAACCGGAAGAATAACCGCCGGAAAAGACATGGGCGAAGTAGGGGCTGCGGTAGCGGACCACAATCTGGGGGATCAGGCCGATCTTCTTCAGAGCCTTGTTTTCAAAAGCCGTGACGTCCAGCTCTTTGGGTTCGGTCAGCGTATGCCAGGCCATATCAAGATAGCAGGCTGCCAGATATTCCACAGTAATGAAACCCTGGTTGAAATGGCCTGCTTTCTCGATTTTATCGATGAGCTCCTGGGGGATAGGCTCGCCAGTCTTATAGTTGCGGGCGTAGACTTTCAGCACCTCCGGTTCACTGCACCAGTGCTCCATGATCTGGGAGGGCAGCTCCACGAAATCCCGGGAGACGTCGGTGCCTGAAATGCTCTCGAAATTGCAGTTGGAAAGCAGTCCGTGCAGAGCGTGACCGAATTCGTGGAACATAGTGGATACCTCATCGAAGGTCAGGAAGGTGGGTTTTCCTTTGCCGGCTTTGACCAGGTTCAGATTGTTGGTGACCACCGGATAGATATTTTTTTCCCGGATGCGGTACTGCTTGTTGAAGGCGTTCATCCAGGCGCCGCCGTTTTTAATGGGGCGGGCGTAGTAGTCCAGATAGATGACGCCCACGTGACGGCCGTCGGCTTCCTCAACTTCATAGACGCGTACATCATCGTTGTATGTGGGAATGTCATCCCGGGGAATGAAATGCAGTCCGTAGAGACGGTTGGCTGTGTAGAAAACGCCCTTGAGCACGTTATTGACCTCGAAATAGGGTTTGAGCATCTCGTTATCCAGGGCGTATTTTTCCTTCTTCAGCTTCTCGGCGTAGTACCACCAGTCCCAGGGCTGCAGTTTATAATTTTTACTGTCCTTTTTAATCATGGCCTGGAGCTCTTTCACTTCCTCCTTGGCTTTCTTCAGGGCTGGTTCCCAGATCTGATCCAGCAGTTTGTAGACATTCGCCGGGGTCTTGGCCATATTCTCTTCCAGGATGAAGTCGGCATGGGAGGGGTAGCCCATGAGATGGGCCCGTTCCACCCGCAGGGCCGCGATGCGGGAGAGGATCTTCTTATTGTCCAGTTCGTCGTCGTGGTTGCATTTGTTGATGTAGGCCGTGAATATTTTTTCCCGCAGGTCACGGTTATCGGCGTAGGTCAAAAAAGGCGTGATGCTGGAGCGCATGAGAGTGAAGACCCATTTGCCTTCCTGCCCCCGGTCCGCGGCGGCCTGGGCCGCTGCGTCGATGATCGATTGGGGCAGACCGGCCAGATCCTTTTTATCCTCTATCACCAGCATGTATTTGCCGTTTTCCTTGAGCAGGTTCTGACCGAATTTCATGGTGAGGACGGAGAGTTCCTCGTTGATCTTCTTGACTTTTTCC
>CAZUMH010000128.1:0-7338 GCA_964621645.1 uncultured bacterium | reverse complement strand
ATAAACTAAGCTGTCGCTTGTCGCCGACAAGGACACGCCGGCCCGCCTCATCCGTCCGTTCTTCAAATGCGCTTCCGCTTTAGCCCCAAGCGTGACTTCCTGTAAACGAGGTGAATCAGGTGCGGGAGTTAGACGGTCGGCCCGCATCCGTGCCCTGAGCTGCAGGGAAAGGCTGTCCCGAGAACCGGAGAGGCTGCCCCGCAGGGGTAAAAGTTCTGCATCCAGAATCGTTGTGTCAACACTATCCGCCAGACCGGACGGCAGGAGCGCCAGCAAGGTATCCGCGGTCGGCCGTAGCGGGATCGGGTCGCTTTCCAGGGTCAGCTGCAGCCCCTCCGAGTCTCGTTTCCCCCGGATCCTAAAGAGATCCCATTCTCCCAGGGTGAGGAGAGCTTCATCCATTTTCAAACTGTCTATTCCTTCTCCCTGTGCCAGAAGAGAAAAAGAGAGGCGTGATCCTTCCCGGTTCATCCGGCTGACTCCCAGTCCTCCGGAGAGGCGCCAGGCAGCATTTCTCCTCCAGCGGGCCTCGAGATGCAGATCAAGCTCGCGGATCTCTCTCTGGTTATCCCGGTCGATGAGAAGCCGGCCCTCACTGGTGAAGAGACGCAGGCGTCCGCCTGTCGCGGCAGGATTGCTGGGAGCGTTCCGGGGCACGAGCAGGCTGTCCAGAGAGAGGGAAACGCCTTCCAGCAACAGGGAACCTTCTTCTCCGGAGAAGCTGACCGGTATTGCGACATCTATCTCGGTCAAATCCAGCCGCCCCAGAGCCAGCGCCAGGGGCAGGAGTGGCGGTCCGTTTTTCCTTGGGGCTGCCACGGTATCGGCCGGCTCCTCCTGCGATGAATTTTTCAGTGAGAGCAGCCGCAGGGATGGATGTTCGAGGAAGACCCTGCTCACGATGAGACGGCGGTGCAGCAGCGGCAGGGGCCGGAACCGGATCTGCAGATCCTCGAAAGTCAGGAGTGTATCCCCTGCGGGCTGGCTTAGGGATACCTGAGTGAGGGTAACATGACCGAAAGGATTGACGCGGGCCGTACCGATACTGATGGAGTAATCCTCATTGCTCAGGCGATGGGAGAGGAAGCGGGCCATACTATCCCGAGGCCAGAAAGCCAGAGTGATAAGTCCCGCCAGAATCAGGATAAAAAGAGCCAGGAAAAAGACCGGCACTATTTTTAAAAGGCGCAGGAACATTTTACTCAGGGGTCTTTTTTCACCTTTCTTTGGCATCATAGAGATCCTTGCAGGCCTTCCTTGAACAGCCCCTGTTTTATGAATCTTTCCGGGATCGGCGTTTATTTGTTTTCCTCGGATCCCGCCTCACCATGCCGGTATATGCGATAGGTGGGATAGGCAAATTCCACATCCTTGGTGGCGGCGATCGCTTTCAATACTTCCCGGCTGATAGTGTCGTGACCGCTGCGCCGTTTCTTGGCGTCGGTGAGATAGCGCAGTGTCAGCTTGACGCCGCTGTCTTGCACTGAGATATATACAAATGGGGTGAGGGTCTTGTAGTAGATAAGATATTCACGGGCCATACGGTTGATTTTATTTCTGGCTTGGTCCTGGAGCTCCTTGCTGACCTTTTCTCCGGAACGAAGGAGCATCTGTTCCGCCTTCTTCCAATCGCTTTCAAAGGTGATCATAATGGGAAACTCATGCCAGATGTATTCGAACCCTTTGGTGTAGTTATAGAGCGGCACCCGAAAAATCTGGCCATGGGGCACCTGCACCACCCGGCCGGTAGACTGGTCCCCATCCACCCAGTTGCCTATTTCCAGCAGGATTGTCTGGAAAATTCGGATATCTATCACATCGCCCTTGACCTGTCCCAGCTCAATCCGATCTCCTGTTTGATAGGGCCGTCGTACCACGATGTAGACCCAACCGGCGAAGTTCAGCAGAACCTCATGCAGGGCCAGGGCGATACCGGCGCCCATGACAGAGAAAATAGTGGCCCACTGGTTGGTGCTTCCGGCCCAGATGGGAATGAGCAGCATGAAGTAGATCAGAGCACCGGAATAGGTGGTTCGCTTGCGGTACTGGTATTTGCTTTTAAGGTCTATTTTCATGGAGTTGATCAGACGGCGCACCAGGAAAAGCAGCGCGTAGATGATGACCAGGATGAAGAGAGAGGCATATATTTTCTTCATGAAGGGATCCTGCAGCAGCCTGAACTGTTCGGTAAATGCCCAGATACGCAGGAGAATGAAGACATAGAGAATGATAGGGGCGTATGTTCCCCAACGCATCAGGCGCTCTTTTCTCCCCTGCTCAAGATACTGAGCACTGATAAGCCTCCTGATAACATAGACGGCCAGGCCGAAGACCACGGCGCCGATCAGGGAGGTAAGTAATTTTCCCAGGACAACGGGATTGAAAAACTCATACAAGTAGGTCCAAAGCCAGATTCTCAGGAGCAGAAAGATAATAACAAGATAGATAATAGAGCGCAGCAATCGTGCCAGAATCTGGCGCCGTTCGTCAGTGAGTGAAAGGCGTAAGACAATTTTACGGATCAGGATTAGGAAGAGAAGCGTGAGAGCCGCGAGCAGTCCTGAAAGGATGGCCTTTTGAATGAGGGGGTCGTTAAAGCCGAGACCTGCCAAGATGGTGTCCATGATTTACAATCTCCTTTAATGTGGTGCGAGATAGAGTCCCTCTCCGCAGTTAATTTTCATGTTTCCAGCCCGTCTGACAAATTCCTCCCGGTCCAGGGCAAACAGCGGGCTTATTTCGACAGGAATGGATGGAGCTCCCCTGGTGTCGCGAGGCACCGGGGTACCGGCCGCTTCCAGCCAGCGGGCGTAATAGGCGATGATCTTTGCCCTTACCGTTTCCGGAGAATTCTCTCCTTCGGCGTTCTTCAGGGGGCAGAATTCTTCGTCCCGGTCTATCTCCATGACAACGCTGGCATCAGTGTCGGCCAAGGCGTCGAACACAAAGGTTTCGAACTTATACCCGTTAGGTTGTTCAGGATCAATCCGCTCCCCATGCGAATCCAGACAGGGAATCTTTTTAAAGGCCAGATGAAATGGCAGCTTGAACCCGCCGCAGGTAAGCCGCTTCACGAAGGCGCAGTCGATAAGGTGGATGGCGATGCTGCCGGCCCGGAAACGCAAACGCCCCTGGCTATCCCGAATCCGTGCTTGTTCTCCGCTCAACTCGCTGTATTCGATCACCCGGATACCGCCGTTTAGCTGGACGAAGAGCCCCACCTTTTCGTCAGGATCTTTCTTGGCGACCATTTTCGATGACATCTCTGAGCCGGCCATCAGGTGGTGCCCGATAAAAACCGGATCGATAACGCGAACCAGGGCGTTGTCCACCTGAAAGTAGGAGAGTATCTCCGTGCCCCGATCCTGCAGTTTCTGTAGCACCCCGCTCCGCCACAGGGCCAGAAGAGAACCGCCGTGTCCGTCCGGATTCATGAATATATGATTCTTCCTGTCCAGAATGAGGCGGCCGTGCGCATCCAGGGTCGGGATCATGCGCTGGCTGAAAAAATATATATCCTCCCGGGGCAGGCCAAAATAGTCGTTACGGGTAAAGAATTCTTTGGTAGCCTGATCGTTGGTGCTGCTGGTCATGATTGCCCAGGGGATGGTGGCGGAGTAACGGCGGCGGGCCGCCAAAATCTTTTCCGCGTGTATTTGAAAGAGAGTGGCGCCGCTCACCGGGCCGATGGGATAGCAGCCCTTGGGGCCGTCGTAACCCAGGCGGGTGCCCTGGCCTCCGGCTACCAGGAAAGCGGCGACATTGCCGGATCTGATAGCGTCTTCACCTGTTTCTTTCGCTCTCTGCGCAGCCGCTTTTTCCGCATCCGATTCAGGGATGGGCAGGTAGGGAGGAGGTGCGGGCCGCCCGCTGCTTCCCCGGGAGTAAGATGCGCCCTTTTGCAGCATTTTCTTATGCTGCTCTAACAGCTCGAAATCTATCTCCTTTATCTGTTCAAGAAGGAGGTCTCGTTCCCCGGCGGTTAGCTCATCCCAGAAGCGCAGGACGTGTTCCTGGCCGTGCTCTGAGACACGGTCTAAAATAGGTTTGTATTCGGCATCGACGGATCGGACCATCTGTTCCTCAATTACTGTACTTGGGGGTGTTCTTCCTTAAATATAGAGTATTTTTGCTGATTATCAAGTGCCAGTTGTGATATCTGTAGTGGATTGGAGCGTATGATATATTTTAGGCGGCCGAGATATATGCTTTTTTAAATCGGGGGATCTCCTCCCGGAGCCTCCCTGTCCTGTGAAAGGGGACGAGTGGCGTGTGTGGCACGGACGGATTATACGCTGGGAAAGCGGTCGGATCAATCCCGCACCATCATCTGCAGTGGCAGCTGCAGGAGCAGGACTCCACGATATATGGGATGCTATCCTCCCGGATCATCATTTTCTCCTGCGGATGTGTCCCCCTGAAGATTCTCGATAATATCTTTACCGAAACGCATCATATCATGGATCCAGGAATAGACGAAGCGGCCGTTTCTTCCGGAAATGGTCAGGTTGGTAAATTTTTCCAGATAATCATGGATCCTGTCGACTTTTTTTTCGTACCCTGTTTCCAACACAGGATAGGCATCTCGCAGCTTATACACCTTCGACCCGATAATAGCATCTTCCGGCAATAGGCCGGTTTTTGTTAGTTGGGTTCTCACTGTGAGCATTAATGCATTTTCATCTTTCTGCCAGGAGGGATCATCCGAAGCAGCGGGGATCTCAGCCACCAGGGAGGTCTTCTCCGGAGGAGACAGGTACCGGGAACGGTTTTTCGGTTCGTAAATACGGGTGAATGGATAGACCGATTCCGGGAAATAAATAGTCGCAGCGTTAGTCAGGGAGGGTCGATTCACGAAAAAAACCACCAGGATAATATGCCGATAGTGGATTTGTGAGGCAAGCTGTTTTATTTCCTGCGGCGGCTCAGGATCGAGCATGGCAAGGATAGTATTCAACGGAAGAGTGCTGACAACCTTGTCCACGTTCAGTCTTTTTCTGGTATTGATCTCGATACTATCGATACGGTGGTCTTTATGAAATATCCGGGTGATTGTATGATCCGGGTGACAATTTTTCGCGGAAATATAATTTTCCAGTGCTTCGGTTATCTGACCGATACCGTACTTTGGGTAGAAAAATCTGCCTTCCATGTGCTTTGCCGATTTTGCTCCCAGCAGCGCTTCCTTGATAAATGCTTTCAAATAAAATCCCTGCAGCCGTTTGCCGGCGATTTCCAGGGAGAGGCGGGAACAGGGAAGCCCCCAGAGTTTCTCGGAATAATTAAGGAGAAACTGGTTGGAGAGAGCAGCGCCGTACTTATACAGGACGAAATCCTGAAAATTCTCAGGTTCATATCCAAAGCGCAGCCGATTTCTCAATACCTGGACGGCGGATTTAATAAAAGCGGCTATCCCCAACTTTGAGACGAGATTAAGCGGCATCAGGGGGAAATGGATCCATTTTCCATTATAATAGATATAACTCGGTATAACGACTTCCCTGAGATCTTCTCCGAGCAGGTGCTGTATTTCATCGGTGATTTCCGGGTCTTGATCATGAAGGCGATGGGCCCCGGAATCGAACAGGAAATCTCCCGCACGCAGCGTTATGCAGTTGCCGCCCATTATATTTTTCGCTTCATAAACAGAGGAAGGGATTCCTGCCTTAGCGGCATAGTAGCCAACAGCAAGCCCGGCCGGACCCCCGCCAATGATTGTGATATGTCCGGGAGCCATTTACCCTTCCTTGATTAAGAAGGTTGATATGATGATTATTTCAGACATGATTATCAATATAATTACTTTCAACATAAAAGCAAATCATCATTCCGGATAGATCAACTTACTCCGCCGTCACAATCCTCTTCCTGCTCAGATAGATGATCCCTCCCAGCAGGGAAAGAACCAGGTTGAAAGAAAGCCGCAAGACTGCATAGAGTGCCGCCGCTTCCCCGGCGACACCGAACCAGCCGAAAAAGACGACAAATCCCGCCTCCCTGATTCCAAGCCCCCCTACCGAGGGAAGCAATTGGGCGATGAAGATCAATGGAATTACTATTGGAAAGCTGAACCAGGGGGGGGCGAACCCCGGCAGAGCCGCAGCCAAGACAACAGCGGAAATAATATTGACAAACTGGTTTAAAAAAGAGAGGCCTACGATACGAGCGAGGATACCGGGATGACGGCGGCATTCATCCAGCACCTGGGAAATCTCTCCCGCGGCTTTTATTAATCTTCCCGCTCCGAGTTTCTCCATTATTTTCCGGATAATCTCCCGGAAAAAGGGAGCGTATAGAAAAAACAAGCCGCCGAGCAAAACCAGACCGAGAAGCAGCGTGGAGAAAAGCACGTTCCGGGCTTGATCGAAGCGGGTCACGGTGGCGAATGTGATCGCCATGATGATGAATATGGAGACCAGAAATCCGATAAACCGTTCCACCAGGATGGTTCCCAGAATACCGGCCGTAGAGATGCGATACCGTTTGGCGATAAGAATACCGCGCACAACGTCGCCGCCTTTTCCTGTCGGCAGAAAAGCGTTAAAGAAGATTCCGATAATGTAATGAATTATTGTTTCTTTCAGAGAGATCGGGTAGCCGCAGCATCGTGTTACCTCTACCCAGCGAAGACTGCAGAAGAAAATCCAGCTGGAGAAAATGAAAAATGCTGAAATGAAGGGCAGAAAACGGATTGATTCAAAGCTGCGGGCAAAACCGCTCCACTCTATCCTGGAGATGATCCAATAAAGGGCGGCAACCGATATAATTATCCTGAAGGCTATCCCAATAATGCGGGGCCTGCTCTCCGCGCTGTTTAAAGGGACGTTATTGCCGTAATTATTCACGCCCTGCCTTAATTTTCCGGTGATGATACATTGTTCGTTCCAATCCCCAAAAACAATCCTGAATACGGTGTCTCTGTGCAGGGGTTTTTAGGATACCCGGCGTTTAGATCGGTATTTTCCTTAAAAACCGAGAGCCCGTCCTCATCTTTTCCACAGTGTTATCCTGCTTCTGCCGCCGCCCGGTATCCCCCGTCCGGGATGACACTTCCAGCAGAAGCGATCACCTGGCTGGATGAAAGCGTGTCATTCCAATCATTCTTCGCTGTTATGGGCTGAGACTTTCCTTGTCCTTCAGTTTATTGATGCAAAATTTATATTTTTTCCCTGGTCTTGGATACGGAACCTCGTTGACGTGATGAATGTGAACCTCCATGGACTGGCCCAGCTTTTTTTTGTACTCAGCGATGATGATCCTGTCATCGGCTGGTGTATATAATGTATCCGGCACGATGTAAAGCTCGATGGCGTTTTTTCTTTTTTGGATACACTGCGC
>CAZUMH010000127.1:0-7437 GCA_964621645.1 uncultured bacterium | reverse complement strand
ACGAACAGGGCAAGCAGATCCGCGGGAAGGAGAACAAGGAGGCGGCGGAACTGGCGTTGGCCCGGGAAAAGCTCTCCTGGGAGGGAGAGGCCGCAGGGCCGTCCGACGGGGGCGGCTCCATCCGGCGGGGCTGAATGTCATCGGCCGAACGTCTGTCCTTCAATACAAAGGGGGCGATATACCCGTTGATCAGATCGGCCGCGATCTGGGGGTTGAATATGTTCTGGAGGGGAGCACAAAGCGAGAGGCTGACCTTGTCCGGATCAGCGCAAAACTCATCCGTGTCAAGGATCAGACACAGCTTTGGGGAGAATCATTTGACAGGGAGCTGTCGGGCATCCTGGTGCTTCAAAGTGAGGTGGCAAGGCGGGTGGCCGAAACGCTGGCCCTGAAACTGCTGCCCGGTGAGCGGCTCAAGCTGACCAATGTCCGTATTGTCGATCCTGAGGTCCATGACCTCTATCTCAAGGGGTTTCAGCACTGGAAGCGGCTGACGCGCAATGATCTGGATATTGCCATGCGCTATTTCCAGACGGCTCTTGAAAAGGATTCCGCCTATGCGCCGCTGTATGAGGGTATGGCATTTGTGTGGGCGGGATATCAGCAGATGGGGTATATGAGCATGTCTGAGGTCGGATCGAAGTCCACGGCCTGCGCCCTCAAGGCCATCTCCCTGGATGAGTATTCGGCTGAGGCGCATTTCGCCCTGGCCGGGACGAGATCATGGATCGAGTGGCAGTGGGAAGCCGCGGCGCCGTCCTGGGAACGGGCTATGAAACTAAATCCCAGCGACGCAACGGCACAGAGCTATTACGGGCATTACCTGGCGATTATGGGCAAAACCGGAGAGGCGCTTCGTCACAGCGAGCGGGCAGTTGCCCTCGATCCTTTCAACCCGTCGGTTCACGCCATGCAAGCGGGCGTTCTGAACTTTATGAAGCGCTATTCCGACGCGGAAACAGCCGCCCGCAAAGCCCTGGATCTGCAGCCGGATTTACCCATCGGCTGGAGCCAGTTGAGCCTTGCTCTGGAGGCACAGGGGAAGTATGAAGAATCTTTAAATATGCTGCGAAAAAATTACGCCGATGATGCCGAACTTACCGCTGCGCTGGAGCGTGGCTACGCAGAAGCCGGGTATCAGGGCTCTCAACGGCGCCTGGCGGATCTCCTGGCAGACCGTTATAAAAAATCAGGCGGAATAAGGGCTCAGGGTATTGGTGAAAAATATTATGTTGCCGGGGATTATGAGCGGGCGTTGGATTGGTTCGAAATATCCTATGGTAACCATGAGGGCAATCTCCCGTACATCAGCAGACCTTTTTTCTACGATACCCTTGGATCTGATCCCCGCTATCTGGAACTGCTGCGGAGGATGGGGGTTCCCGCTGAGCGATGAGATCAAGAAATCAATATGAGTTGTGTATTTAAAGGCGATTCAACTTGAAATGATCGAAGGAAGTACAATATGATTGGTAAAATTATATCCCATTATACAATCCTCGAAAAATTGGGCAGCGGCGGGATGGGGGTGGTCTACAAGGCGGAAGACACCAAGCTCAAGCGCACAGTAGCCCTCAAATTTCTGCCTCCGGAACTGACCAGGGATCCAGAGGCTAAAAAACGGTTCATCCATGAGGCTCAGGCTGCCTCGATCCTGGATCATTCCAATATCTGCACCATCCATGAGGTGGATGAGACTGATGAGGGTCAGGTCTTTATCGCCATGGCTTGTTATGGCGGAATGACGTTGAGGGAGAAGATAGCGAAAGGTCCGCTGCCCATTTCAGAAGCCATCGGTATTGCCATACAGACTGCTAAAGGTCTGCAGGAGGCCCACGACAACAAGATCATCCACAGGGATATCAAGAGCGCCAATATCATGATTACGGATAAAGGGCAGATAAAGATCATGGATTTCGGTCTGGCAAAGCTTTCCGGCCGGACCGTCCTCACCAGGGAGGGATCCACTCTGGGGACCGTTTCCTACATGTCCCCGGAGCAGGCGGAGGGGAAGGAAGCCGATGCCAGATCTGACATCTGGTCGCTGGGCGTGATCCTCTACGAAATGATCATCGGCCGGCTTCCGTTCCGGGGTGAGTACGACCAGTCGGTCATCTATGCGATCCTCAATGAAACTCCTCCGGCGCTGACGGGAGTGCGTACCGATGTGCCCCTTACCCTGGAGCGGATCGATAATAAATGTCTGGCGAAGGATCCGGCCAAACGGTATCAGCATATGGAAGATCTGACCGTGGATCTGCAAACAGTACTGGAAAACCTCGATGGTGACAGACCCCGGCGTCCTGCGGTCCGCAAAGGACAGAAGCGGAAATGGATTTTCCCGGCCGCAGCAGTGATTCTATTGCTGGCCTTCGTACTTTTCGGTCCTTTGGACATCGTCCCCACAAGGCACGGAATATCAGGCGAGCTTCAGAAGAAAATATTAATACTTCCCTTCCAGAACCTCGGGCCTGAGGAAGAAACCTATTTCGCAGAAGGCGTTACGGAGGAGATCACCAGTAACCTGGCTTCTTTACACACATTAGGGGTGATTTCACGACAGAGCGCTCTCCATTATTCGGGAAAAGAGTATACTACGGAGCAGATTGGCAAAGAGCTGGGAGTACAGTTCATCCTATCGGGAACGCTGCGCTGGGCCCCTGTCCCAGGGGAAGAGCCGCGGGTACGCATCACCGCTCATCTGGTCCGGGTGGAAGACGACATAGAGATCTGGAGTCAGACATATGAGCATATTCTTGAAGATATCTTTCGCACCCAGTCCGATATCGCCCATAACGTGGTCGATGCCCTGGGGATGAGGCTGAGTCAGCTCCATCATGAACGGTTCGCGGAAAAACCTACAGAGAATCTGGACGCGTATCAGGCTTATCTGCGGGGCCGCTGGTTCACTCATAGACCTCATTTCAATGTGGAGGACTGGCAAAAGGCGATTGCGAGTTACCGGATGGCAGTCAGCCTCGATACGAACTTCACGTTGGCCTATGCTGAATTGGCCAAGGCCCATGCCAAAATGTATTACCTGCGGTATGATGTATCAGAGAGCCGCCGCAGGCTGGCCGATGCAGCCGCACGGAAGGCGGTGCGACTTAATCCTGAATCGGCGCAAGTGCATCTGGCGCTGGGATATTATTACCTTTGGGCCTACCGTAACTGGTCGAAGGTCAGGGAAGAGTGGGCCGTCGCGGAAAAGGAGATGCCGAATAATGTAGATATCCTGGTGTCGAAAGCGGATCTTTATGAACCTATGGGGCGCTGGGAGGAAGCGATTCAGGTAATAAAAAGGGCTTTTGAGATCAGTCCCAAGGATCCGGACCTGCCTACCCGGCTGACCCTGTTTTACTGGTGGACCCGGAGATACGATCAGGCTGCCGCTTGTGCTGATCAGGCCATTGCCATCGGACCGGATGAAATCTGGCCGTACCTTTACAAGACGTTCATGCATTGGTCCAGCACGGGTGCGGATGCGGCCTCCAGGGCATCCTTATCTGCAGCGCCGATGGAAAAAGATCATGAGTGGTACGTCTGGGCCTGGTTCTATCAGGATACGGGTGAACGACGGTTCCAGGATGCCCTTGACCTGCTTTGGAATACGCCGGGGGAATGGTCCAGACATAAAATGTTCGCTTATCCCAAGACATTGCTGGCCGCCTTCATCTACCAGTATCAAGGTGAAAAGGAAAAGGCACAGCGGTATTTCGCACAATCGGTTCCCCTGCTCCGTTCGGCGACTGAACAGTATCCCGACGACCCCCGGTACCACAGCGCACTGGGGATCGCACTGGCCGGCAGCGGAAGCAGGGAAGAAGGAATCCGGGAGAGTAAAAAAGCGGTGCGACTGCTTCCTCTCGAGGTAGATCACGCCTACGGCATCTCCTATATTTACGACCTGGCGAGCACCTATATTCTGGCCGGTGAGGTCGATGCGACGCTGGAGCAGCTTGAGATTCTTCTCCGGGAACCAACCTGGGTCTCATCAAAATTTCTGGAGATGGACATCCGTTTTGCTCCCTTGTATGGAAACGCAAAGTTCGAGGCGCTGCTGAAGAAATACCCGGTATTGCTGTAATGGAGAGATTGTGTCCTCTACATGAAGCACAGTCAGATCTTTTATGGAGTTATCCTGAAAATGATCGGTAAAACCATATCACATTACCGAATTATGGAAGAGCTTCCCGGCTGCGCCGGGACAAGCGGCCGCGGCGGTAACGTGTCCCGCAAGGCCTTGTCGGAGATTGACGTATGATCGGGAGAATTATAGGTCATTATCATATATTGGAAGAGTTAGGCCGCGGCGGGATGGGTGTCGTATACAAGGCGGAAGATACCAAACTCAAACGCACGGTAGCTCTCAAATTCCTGCCTCCGGAACTGACCAGGGATCAAGAGGCTAAAAAGCGGTTCATCCATGAGGCCCAGGCCGCCTCGATCCTGGATCATTCCAATATCTGCACCATCCATGAGGTGGATGAGACTGATGAGGGTCAGGTCTTTATCGCCATGGCTTGTTATGGCGGAATGACGTTGAGGGAGAAGATAGCGAAAGGTCCGCTGCCCATTTCAGAAGCCATCGGTATTGCCATACAGACTGCTAAAGGTCTGCAGGAGGCCCACGACAACAAGATCATCCACAGGGATATCAAGAGCGCCAATATCATGATTACGGATAAGGGGCAGATAAAGATCATGGATTTTGGCCTGGCGAAACTCACCGGACAGTCCGTGCTGACCAAAGAGGGATCTACTTTGGGTACGGTTGCCTACATGTCTCCGGAGCAGGCCCGGGGAGACGGGGTTGATCATAGAACGGATATCTGGTCGCTTGGAGTGGTTCTCTATGAAATGGTGACAGGGCGATTGCCGTTTCGCGGAGAATATGATCAGGCGGTCGTTTATGCGATACTCAATGAAGAACCGGCGCCTGCCCGTTCTATAAACAGTATACTTCCCCGATCTCTGGAAGTAATTATAAAAAAGGCATTATGCAAAAATTTAAAAGAACGATATCAGGCAGTCTCTAACTTCCGGCTGGAATTGGAAAAACTGGATAAAACACTGGATTTGAAGGCCATGGAGAAAACCTCGATGCAAAGTGAGGATAAGCCGTCCCTTGCTGTCCTGCCCTTTTTAAATATAAGCGCCGACCCTGAGAATGAATATTTCAGTGATGGATTGACGGAAGAATTAATCAATACCTTGACAAAAATAAAAGACTTTCGTGTAGTGGCCAGAACCTCGGCATTTGCGTTTAAAGATAAACAGACTGATATTCGTGATATCGGAAACCAGCTGGATGTCCAGCATGTACTGGAGGGGAGCGTAAGAAAATCAGGAAATCGAATACGAATCACTGCCCAGTTGATCAACGTTGAGGATGGATACCATTTATGGTCAGAAAAATATGATCGTGATCTGGAGGATGTTTTTGCCATACAGGACGAGATTGCTTCCGAGATCGCTGGAAAGCTGAAGACAGAATTTATTATGACATCCTCCCTGCTTGACAAGAAGAAGCAGCCTGATCTTGAGGCTTACGAACTCTACCTGAAAGGTCGGTATCACTTTAATAAATTTTCTTCCGGATGGGCTAAGAAAGCCCTTGACTGTTTTCAAGAAGCTGTCTCATTGAGCCCGGACTTTGCTGCCGCCTATGCAGCATTGGCGGGAACGTATATTTTCCTGACCAATCCATTCGGCACACTCGATAATCAAACTGCGATGCCCAAGGCTAAATCGGCTGCCGAGAAAGCCCTGGAGATAGATGCTGACTTATCCGAAGCATATGTGTCCATGGGATCAATAGCCACATTCCATGAATGGGACAGTGTCAAAGCCCATCACTTTTTTCAAAAGGCCATAGACTTGAATGCCAACAATGTGAATGCCCGTTTGTGGTATGAATTGGCTCTCTCCTTGCTGGATCAGGATTTCGATGAGGCGCTGGCTCAACTGAAGGCGGCACTGGATTTGGATCCGCTGAATCTATTAATACTGGTGCGTACTGGATATGTCTATGTTTACAAATATGATTTTGATACCGCGTTTTCTTACTATAATAAAATAATCCAGATTGAACCGGCATTAGCAGCCGGATATCACGGCCTCCAGGATATCTATGGCCTTCAGGGCAAGTATGATCTTGCCATCGAGGCGGGTGAAACGGCTGTGAGACTGGGCAATGAGGAGCCTCCGTTTATTGGTGCGCTTGGATTATATTACGGGAGAAGCGGAAATACCAAACATGCCAATGAGATCCTCGATGCGCTTCTCGATCGTTCCCGGAAAGAGCCCATATCTCCCTTCTGGATAGCGGTCGTATATCTGGGTCTGGGACAAATAGACAAGGTGTTTGAGTGGTTTGATAAAGCGTATAAAAAACATGACAGCAACCTGCTCTATTTATTCGTGCCGGTTTTTGACCCAATTCGGGAGGATTCGAGATTTAAAGCTCTGAGGAATAAAATGGGATTTACGTCATGATCGGTAAAACGATTTCACATTACAAAATCCTCTCCAAACCCGGCGAAGGCGGGAACGTGTCCCGCAAGGCTCCATGGGAACCTTGATGATGATAGATAAAACTATATCACATTACCGAATTATGGAAGAGCTTGGCCGCGGCGGCATGGGCGTGGTGTATAAAGCCAGGGACACGAAACTGGACCGTATGGTGGCGCTGAAATTTCTGCCCGATCACCTGAAAAAAGAGGAGAGCGACCTGAAACGTTTTCTCCAGGAGGCCAAGGCAGCGGCGGCCCTGAATCATCCCAACGTCTGTACCATCCATGAGATCCATGATGAGGGTGAGAATCCCTTTATTGTCATGGAATTTGTTGAGGGGGAGACATTACGCACAAGGATAAAGGAAAAAGGAAAAAGGATAAAACAAAACATCGACATTGCGGTTCAGATAGCAGAAGCATTAAAGACAGCCCACGCAAAAGGTATTGTACACCGTGATATCAAATCAGAAAATATCATGATCACGAACGACGGCCGGGTGAAGGTGATGGATTTCGGCCTGGCCCGAATGCGTGGTTCAGCGAAGCTGACCAAGACCGGATCCACGGCCGGGACCGTGGCCTACTCCTCTCCGGAGCAGCTGCAGGGGAAGGAAGTGGACGGGCGTACGGACATATTCTCCTTTGGCGTGGTTCTGTATGAAATGCTGGCCGGGGAGCTTCCTTTCAAAGGTGAGTATGATTCAGCCATGATGTACGCCATCATCAATGAGCAACCGGTGCCGATTCAGAAACACAGACCGGATCTCTCATCCGAACTGCTCCATGTCCTGTACCGGGCGCTGGAGAAAGATCCTGAAGAACGGTATCAGTCGGTTGACGAAATGCTTATTGACTTAAAACGACTGAGAAGGGATACAGATACGGTTGAGATAAAACCGCCCGCGGGAATACCGGT
>CAZUMH010000126.1:0-7460 GCA_964621645.1 uncultured bacterium | reverse complement strand
CGTGTTAGTGATCCGTATAAATATCTGTTCAAGCTGCGGGATCCCGAGACCACGTTTCGCTACATGACCGAAGCAGTGGTGCGCACCATAGTCGGAGACAATTCCGTGGATGAAGTAATCACCATAGGCCGCTCCCGCATTGCCAACGATGCCAAACAGGAACTGCAGGCTCTCTGCAACCTCTATGAGATCGGAATAGAAGTCAATCAGCTCATCTTCCAGGATGTAAATCCCCCGGATCCGGTCAAACCCTCCTTCAATGAAGTAAACGAGGCCTTGCAGGAAAAAGAACGCAAGATCAATGAAGCCTATTCCGAGTACAATCAGATTATTCCCCGCGCCGAAGGTGAAGCCAAGCAGACCATAGAGGCAGCCGAGGGGTATGCTTTGGCCAGGGTGAATAAGGCTCAGGGTGATGCAAAACGGTTCGAGGCCATATACAATGAATACCGCCGGGCTCCCGTTGTGACCAGGCGCAGGCTTTATCTGGAAACAATGCAAGAAATACTTCCGAAAATAGAAAAGAAGATCATTCTGGATGACAAAGGAAATAACGTGCTGCCGCTACTGAACCTGGCCAAGGAGGTGAAGTGATGAAGAAAGTAAGCCTGGTATTTGCAGCAATAGCGGCGCTCATCATCGTCATCATCATCTCGGATGCCGTCTATGTGGTTAAGGAAACCAATCAGGTCATTATCACCCAGTTCGGCAAGCCGGTCGGCCCCGCGGTTACCACGCCGGGTTTGCACCTAAAAACGCCTCTGATGCAGAAGACCAATTATTTCGAGAAACGCTACCTTGAATGGAATGGTGACGCCAATCAGATTCCTACAAAAGATAAAAAATTCATCTGGATAGATACCTACGCCCGCTGGCGCATTAGCGATCCTCTAATATTTTTCCAGCGGGTTCGTGATGAAAGGGGTGCACAATCACGGATAGATGATATCGTCGACGGTGAAACGAGAAATGCCATTGCCAATTACAATCTGCTTGAGATTGTCCGCTCCACGAACCGTGACTTCCAACTCACGGAAGAGCTTTCGTTCCTGCAGGAGGGTGACACCACCATCACGATCGAAACCGGACGCAAGGGTATCGAAAAACAGATTCTGGAGAAGGCCTCGGCCATAACTCCCGAGTTCGGCGTTGAGCTTATTGACATACGCATTATGCGGATAAACTACGTTACCGAAGTACAGCAGAAAGTGTTCGACCGTATGATTGCGGAGCGTCAGCGTATCGCCGCCAAGTACCGCTCCGAAGGAGATGGACGCAGCGCTGAAATCCGGGGGCAGAAGGAGCGCGAACTGAATAAAATTCGTTCCGGAGCCTACAAGACAGCCGAAGAAATCAAGGGAAAGGCCGACGCGGAGGCCATCCGTATCTATGCCAGGGCCTACAATCTCGATCCTGATTTCTATGCCTTCACCAAGACGCTGGATACCTATCGGACCACCATCGATTCGACAACCACGCTGGTTCTCAGTACGGATTCAGACTACCTGAAACTGCTGAAGGGGATTAAGTAGATGGGAGAGCAGGGAAGAATAACATTCAGAGCGACAACCATCCTGGGTGTGAAAAAAGGCGGGGCTGTGGCCATGGGCGGGGACGGACAGGTTACTCTGGAAGATACCGTTGTGAAGGAGAAAGCGAAAAAAGTCCGGCTGATGTATAATGATTCCATTCTGGCAGGATTCGCCGGGGCCGCTGCCGATGCCTTCGCGCTCTTCGAGCGTTTCGAGAAGATGGTGGAACAGTTCAATGGAAATATAACCCGGGCCGCTGTGGAGCTGGCTAAAGAGTGGCGTACGGACAAGTATTTGCGTCAGCTTGAGGCTCTCCTGGCGGTTGCGGACCGGGAGCATATGCTGATTATTTCCGGAACGGGTGATGTAATCGAACCGGATGATATGGTCATCGCCATCGGTTCAGGCGGACCTTACGCCCAGGCCGCTGCCCGGGCTCTTATCAAGCACACCAAAATGGAGGCAGCTGAAATCGTACGGGAAGCACTGCGCATCACCGCGCAAATCTGCATCTATACCAATGACAAAATAGTGGTGGAGGAGTTGAAATGAATCCCCAGGATATAGGCACTGAAATTCTCACTCCTCCCTCGGCGGAGCATATGACGCCGCGCTACATTGTCGAGCAGCTCGACAAGTATATCATCGGTCAGGATCGTGCCAAGAAAATGGTGGCAATCGCTCTGCGAAACCGGTGGCGGCGACAGGAAGTTCCGGAAGAACTGCGGGAAGAGATTATGCCCAATAATATAATCCTTATCGGGACGACAGGGGTAGGCAAGACGGAGATCGCCCGCAGACTGGCCCGGCTGGCCGAGGCGCCTTTTATAAAGGTGGAGGCTTCCAAGTTCACGGAAGTCGGATACGTGGGCCGGGATGTGGAATCGATCATTCGGGATCTGACCGGCCTGGCTGTTTCACAGGTAAAGGAACAGTGGAAAAAGGGAGTCTTGGCCAAGGCGGAAGAGATGGCTGAGGAGCGCCTGCTCGATCTGCTCTTTCCCGCTGAAGAGTCGTCACAGTCCCTGCCACAGGTAAGCGGTCAGACATTCACCATGATTAATCCCGAAAATGATGAGGTGCGGGAGCGACGGGAACGTACCCGGGAGAAACTCAAACAGCAGCTGCGGGATGGAAAACTGGAAAACAGGATGGTGGAGCTGGACGTCACCAGCAGTGAAGGTTTCCCCATGCTGCAGATATTCTCGCCGGGCGGCATTGAAGAGATGGGAGTGAACCTCGCCGATATGCTGGGAGGCATGATGCCTCAGAAGCGCAAACGGCGCAGGATGAGCGTAAGCGAAGCACGGCAGATCCTTGTCGAACAGGAGAGCCAAAAACTTATCGACATGGATAAGGTGGTGCAGGAGGCAATGCGCCGGGTCGAACAGTCCGGCATCGTCTTTCTGGATGAGATAGACAAGATAGCCGGTTCCGAGGAACGTTCCGGTCCTGACGTTTCCAGAGAAGGAGTGCAGCGGGACATCCTCCCAGTGGTGGAGGGGACCAGCGTCATCACCAAATACGGCATGGTAAAGACGGACCATATCCTTTTCATCGCTTCGGGGGCGTTCCACGTTTCCAAACCGTCGGATCTTATTCCGGAACTGCAAGGCCGCTTTCCCATCCGGGTGGAGCTCGATGATTTGACCACCGAGGATTTCATCCGTATTCTCACCGAACCGGAGAACGCCCTGGTGATACAGTATACGGAGCTCCTGGCTACTGAAGGCGTTAAGATATCCTTTACCAAAGGAGCTATTCGCAAGATCGCCGAAATCGCAACGGAGGTAAACCAGAGAGCCGAAAATATCGGAGCCCGACGTCTCCATACGATTATGAGTACGTTATTGGAAGATGTTCTCTTCAAGCTTCCCGACCCCTCCATAAGTTCTATAAAAATTACGGCTGAAGAGGTAAATGACAAGCTGCGGGATATTGTGGAGGATGAGGATTTAAGTAAATACATCCTGTGACAACAATTATGAAAAGGAGGAGAAGTGACCAAAGATTTTCTGGCAATTACTGATTGGACCGCAGAGGAAATTCAGGATATTTTTGAACTGGCAAAGGATCTAAAAGCGAAGACGAAGCGCCAGGAAGAGCATCATATTCTGAAGGGTCAAAGCCTGGCCATGATCTTCATGAAGCCCTCGGCCCGTACTCGTGTTTCATTCGAGACGGGAATGTTCCAGCTGGGCGGACACGCCCTCTATCTGGCACCAACAGATATCGGCTTGGGAAAACGTGAATCCGTGGCCGATGTGGCCCGGGTGCTGTCCAGATACAACGATGGTATCATGGCACGAGTGTTTGGGCACGACATCATTACTGAATTGGCAAAATACGCCGATGTGCCGGTTATCAACGGTCTTTCAGCCTATAATCATCCCTGTCAGGTTATGGGAGACATGTTGACGATACTGGAACATCGGGGCAGATTCGAAGGTTTGAAGCTTACCTATGTCGGTGACGGCAACAATCTGGCGCATTCCTGGCTGAACATTGCCCGGAGGATTCCCATGACGCTCCATTTGGCTATCCCTGAAGGGTTCGATCCGGATCAGGTCACGTTCGAGGCGGCTCAAGCCGCGGGATTGAGTGAGATAAAGATTTTTCGTGATCCGATCGAGGCGGTAAAGGGCGCGGATGTCATCTATACCGATGTCTGGGCCTCCATGGGGCAGGAAAGCGAAGCGGCGAAAAGAAAGAAGATTTTTGCCTCCTTCCAGGTGAATGATACACTGCTGTCCCAGGCGGGACCAGATGTCAAAGTGATGCACTGTCTTCCGGCTCACCGGGGAGACGAGATTACCGATTCAGTCATGGATGGTCCTCATGCCATCGTTTTCGACGAGGCCGAAAACAGGATGCATATCCAGAAGGCCATCATGGTACAGTTGATGCGGAAATGAACATGATCTAATAAAGATACCAAGGCTCTCATAATTGAGAGCCGTCTTTTTATAAGGTGTTATCGCAGAATATATGTGGATAATTTCCACCTGGAGAACAGATAAATGAAAATACTTCATTTTGCCATGGAGAATTATGCGGGGGTTCCCGGTACATTTGTCCATGCGGAAAATGAGTTGGGTCATGAGAGTATTCTTGTTACACTGTTTCCTTCCAGGCGTCAATATGATGATGGTTCTATTTGTCTGAATATGCCGTTTGTCGGCACCTCATTTATTAATTTTGCTAAAAAGATTATTGGTAATAAGGAACAGCTGCAGGTGTCGAACAAGCGCAGAAAAAATGGCCCTGCGATGCCTCTCCGGAATCCTGACAGCACACTGCTGAAGCATCTTTTCCGGTGGCGAGATACAATCTGGGAACCGAAAATTCACAGACTTTTATCGGATATACGAATTGATACATTTGATTTGATATATCTGGATGGCGGTATGGGATTTTTACGAAGCGGAAAGATTATTACGCAATTAAAAGATTCCGGTATCCGCGTGGGCATTATCTACTACGGCAGTGACTTGCGTACGCGCGGTGTCATTGCTCATGTCGATGCGCTGGCCGAACACCGCTTCACTCTGGAGTTCGACCATACAATTCTGTATCCAGCCACTGATTTTGTCTTCTTCCCCTTCAGCCTGGCCACTTTCCAACCAGCAGAAGGGTACGACTCGAATCGTATCCGTATAGGGCATGCGCCAACTAATCGCCAGGCGAAAGGGACCACAGTAATCCTCAGAGAACTGGATGATTTAAAGAAAACCTATCCGCTTGACATTGTTCTCATAGAGAATCTGCCTCATTCAGAAGCGCTTACATTAAAATCGAGCTGTGATATTTTTATTGATAATATTGGTGAGCTGGGATATGGCATCAACAGTCTGGAGTCGCTGGCAATGGGTATTCCAACAGCAGTTGAATTGCTGCCTGATTTTGTCGAGGTGCTGGGTGATCATCCTTTTATTACTATTTCAGAAGGAAGTATTGCCCGGGCACTGCTTCCATATCTTAAATCTGAACATGCAAGAAAGGCCCTTGGAGAGAAGGGACGCAATTGGGTGAATGAAAAACATGATCCGCTAAAAATAGCTGCCTATATGCTGGATTTCTTTACCTGATATATCACAGTTTTATGGCAAACGTATTGCGCATGACGGCTTTGGCATCGAATGTCTCTTTATAGGCGATAAGGCTGTCGTTTGGAGTCATCGGGTTAAGGGCAGAGGTGTCCTGTGATACCCCGATATCTACATATTTATATCCATTCCTGGTTGAATATTCCACCACTTCATACAGCACTCTATGGATTGGGTGAAGTCCTGCGTACTCGTAGTACATCATATTATAAAAGCAGAGTGCTACTTGGGAATTAGTGAAAAACATAAGAGAACCGCCCACGGGAGTCTTCTTTTTATATACCATAAATAATTTGATGGATTCAGGAAATAACTTTTTTAGATAGAGTAACTCTTCAAGAGAGTGGGTAGGGCGGACATTATGGCGGCTTAAATTGTGCAATATTATCGGATAGAATCCAGCATAGTCGTCGTTGATCTCAACATGAACTTCATCGTCCCGCAGTGATTTCCTGATATAATTTCTCACCGTTCGCTGAAATCTTTCAATAGTCTCTGTTGATGTTTTAAGAGAGATTGCACTGGAAATATAGTGCGTCTTATAGTTAAATCCCTGCCAGAGCATCGCGTATTCCAAACTCTGGTCGGGGTTGCGCTCATATATATAAGGCGCTGGTGTCAATACAATCTCACGGTATTGCCGGGTACGGGCATAATCAAGGAGACATGAGACGATATCCATAGCCTGGCTGAATTTAATGTCACCAGTGACTATTCCACCGTAGCTGGCTCCTATAGGAGATTCAAAGATACCATCTTTCAGTCTGCCCGGCAGCACGGCAACAATCTTATCGTCTTCCATAACCATGATATGATGAAATTGAAATTTATCAGGGCCATGATATGTAAGAAATCGCTGCAAATGAAATATCGTGCCGTTATTAGAATCGTGCACAAAAGCATCCCAGGCATTTCGAAATCTCGAATTATATATTTGTATTCTCATCTCATTATTCTCTGATTTATTATACATAAAATAAAGGTATTGATGACCTTTTAGAATAAAGAACTATTATGATAAATCCAAATAATTTCTTATTTTGATATGCCGGCTATATATTGTATATTATACAATTTAACAGGCCGATAGTATTAACAAGAGATAAGGTAGAGGAACTGTTCATGTCGGCAATCAATACTATAATCGTCAAAATTATCTCTTTATTGCCGAAAAATATAACGTGGCTTTTTTCCCGCCGCTATGTCGCCGGACGTACTATGGAAGAGGGAGTGGTTACGGCCCAGGCTCTGAACACGGCCAATATAGCTGTCACTATGGATGTGCTGGGTGAAGAGATTGAAACATTACAGGACGCGGAACAGGAGAAAACGACGTGTTTAAAAGTGCTGAAGAAGGAAGATGAGCTGAAGATCGACGGCACCCTTTCACTGAAACTAACCTCCCTGGGCCTCAAGATCGACAAGGAACTCTGTTTTGCCAGTGTCCGGGATATTGTTGCCGAGGCGTCTCGCAGGGAAAATTTCGTTCGACTTGACATGGAGGACTCTACCTGTACAGACGAAACGCTGGATATTTATCGGAGACTGCGGAAAGAATATGACAATGTAGGGGCGGTAATTCAGGCGTATCTGAAAAGAAGCAGAGATGATGTTGCCAGCCTCATTGATGAGGGAATCGCCAATTTGCGGCTCTGCAAGGGTATTTATGTGGAACCGAAAGAAATAGCCTTCAAGGAACGCGCCAGGATCAGGAAAAATTTTCTTGATCTGATAGAAATGATGCTTGATAAAGGCTCTTATACGGCCCTCGCAACCCATGATACGCCGGTCATACAGGGGGCTCTGGAGATGGTCCGCGCTA
>CAZUMH010000125.1:0-7584 GCA_964621645.1 uncultured bacterium | reverse complement strand
CGCGTTCGTATGATGTGATTTGCGCGGCGAGGCGGGTATCCAGACGGTGCAGCTGGTAGTGGCCAACATCATAGAACCGAGATTGATGGGCGCCAGTCTCAATCTCAGTCCTTTGGTTATCATCCTTTCCCTGGTCCTCTGGGGAACTCTCTGGGGTATTCCAGGCATGTTTTTCTGTGTTCCTCTCATGGTCATCTGTCTGATCATTCTTTCCCATTTTCCCCGTACCCGTCCTGTGGCTATCCTGCTCACCAGGGAAGGCAAACTCGAGTATGGCAGGAAATGACAACGTTGCTTTGATCCGTGAATCAATGATTACATTACTGGTGGAAGGACCGTATGACGCATGAGGATCGCCATTCCGTGGAACATTACGGGAATGCCTTTGCTTTGGGTATCCTCCTCAATATCGTGTTTGTACTGGTGGAATTCTGGTACGGACTGATATTCGATTCATTAGCCCTGGTGGCAGACGCGGGCCATAATGTGAGTGACGTTCTGAGTCTGATCATGATTTGGGGCGCTTCCCTTCTGGCTGAACGCAGGGCAACGCCGCGGCGAACCTATGGATTCCGCAAGCTCACCATTCTGGCGCCTTTGGCCAGCTCAATCCTGCTGCTTGTCGTCCTGGGCGGAATCGCTCGCGAGGCGATCACACGTTTTTCCCATGCTTCCGAGGTGAGGAGTATGGGGATTGTCATTGTGGCCGGAATCGGATTCGTTATTAATGGCCTCACCGCGTTCCTTTTTCTTGGCGGACAAAGGCGGGATCTCAATATCAAGGGGGCCTTCCTCCACATGGCTGCGGATGCCGGAGTTTCGTTGGGAGTGGTGACTGGCGGTGTACTCATTCATTTAACGGGAATGGAATGGATCGATCCCGCTCTCAGCCTCATCATTGTGGGCATTGTCCTGCTGGGAACCTGGCGCCTGTTCAAGGAAACCTTGAATCTGGTCCTGGATGCGGTTCCTTCTGGCGTCGACGTATCAGCTATCCGGGAATATCTTGAAAAGAGGCCGGGTGTTTCAGCGGTTCACGATCTGCATGTCTGGGCTCTCAGCAGCAGGGAAACCGCTCTGACCGCTCATCTGGTCTGTGACCTTCTGCCGAAAAACAATGACTTCATCTCGGAAATCAGGCGTCACCTGAAGAAGACCTTCGGAGTGGGGCATACGACGATCCAGATCGACGGCCCGGTATACGGAGACGAAGCCGATAATACCTGCCCGACCTGTTAGGACAGCGCCACCCGGTCAGCATTCATCATCCCTAAATCATGAATATTTCGTGAAAAGATCGGAGTGATAGAGCGGTACATTATGAGGGATCATTACCGCGTGAGGAAAAGTGTTTCAGTT
Organism: uncultured bacterium; assembly: GCA_964621645.1. Lineage (GTDB taxonomy): Bacteria > Zhuqueibacterota > QNDG01 > QNDG01 > JAGLOF01 > CAZUMH01. Next base: position 6,225 of record CAZUMH010000125.1, on the reverse strand, counting down.
CCAAGAAGTTTTGCGGCCATGATGAGAATGGCGACTATCAGAATGATGCGGATCACCTTCTCACCGCCTTTCACCGCTGCCCGGGCTCCCCACCAGGCCCCAAGGCTGTTTCCCGCCGCCAGCGTCAGGCCCAGGCCCCAATTGACATTGCCGGTGGATATAAATATTATCAGGGCCGGAATTGTGTAGATAAAAATAATAAATACCTTATGCATATTGACCCTCACCAGGCTGGTCTGCATTAGATGATAAAGCGCCGCCATAATGAGAAATCCCACTCCAACCTGAAGAAACCCGCCATAGAAGCCGATCCCGAAGAGACTGGCGTAGAGGAGCCAGCGGGGCCGTTGACTCGGAGCGGTGTTGCTGCTTTGCTTGCCTCTCTTTCCCAATACGATTGAGAGGACGATGCCGATCATCACGATTCCCAGAATTCGTTTAAAAAGCAGGTCATCGATTCTTACTGCTGCCAGAGCGCCTACTACTGCGCCGGGTAACGTGAAAAGTGACAGAATGATGCTGTTTTTGAAATCAGAGACCTTTTCCTTCTTGAATGAAGTAATGGCGAAGATATTCTGGATCAGAATAGCGATACGGTTGGTACCGTTGGCTACTGAGCTTTCCAATCCGAGAAAGATCAGTGCCGGCAGAGTGAGTGATGATCCACCTCCGGCGTTGACGTTGATAAATCCGGCCAGACAGCCGATTAAAAAGAGTATGATAATTTGAGCGGCATCAGTCATAGAGGCACCAATTTTCGTCAGCGTGTTCAATAAATGTATAAAAAATTGACAGGTCAGACAAATCATTTCTCGCCAAAAGAAATTTTTTACTCTTCGGGGAGTAACAAATCTCTTCCGTATTCAGGAACAGGAATAATATACCCTCAAGGGGAAAATGCCTTTGCCGCATATATCGGGAACAATTATTTTAGTATGAACGGTGTTAATCATTTGGGATGAAATTCCGACGAGGCGCGTGGTTGGCTTTACTTCTCCATATTTGTTATTGGATTGACAGGGTGAGAAAGGGATGAAAGCGATTATTTTTGACTTGGGAGGAGTGCTGCTTCATATTGATTCCACCAGGGCCAAGAGAAATATACAGAGCCAAATTCCTAATCTGGAGGAAAGAGATATTGATGCTTTTTTCGTATCGGATGTTAAAAATCAGTATGAAATGGGACACATTGATACGGTGACTTTTTTCCGGCAGCTTCGTCACCATCTCGGTATTAACACTGAGGATTCCTGTCTGATTAGAATTTGGCAGGATATGTTCAGTGAGAACAAAACGTTAACAAGATTACTGCCAGGATTGAGAAAGAGATATACCCTGGCAATTCTTTCAAACACAAATGAAATGCATATCGACTATATCGAGAAGAATTTCGATTTTATGAAATATTTTGATTTCACTTTTTATTCATTCAAACTGGGATATTTAAAACCATCACCCGAACTGTATATGAAAGCGTTGGACGCGATGAAAATCGTCCCGGAAGAATGTTTGTTCATCGATGACAGCAGAGAAAATATCGAAACTGCCAGAGTCATGGGGATGGCAGGGTTACTGTATCGTGAAGCTGATGGCTTTTATAAAAACCTGAAAACCATCGCCGACCTGTAAATGATTACTGATTATTTCTTCAGAGATGGCAAAGAATTTGCTATATTTGAAGTGGAGACCGCCATTTTTTCTTGACAGAAAGGGTTGAATGACTACACGAACGAAGATACTCGTGGTGGAAGACGAACCGGTGGTGGCTGTGGATTTGAGGAACAGTCTGCGTTTTTTAGGGTATGATGTCGTCGGAATCGCTAAAAACGGACAAGAGGCACTCGCTCTGGTGGAAGAGAAGAGGCCGAATCTCGTCCTTATGGATATTGTGCTTAAAGGGAAAATGTCCGGTGTTGATGTTACCAAGGAATTGAATAAACACCGGGAAGTCCCCGTTGTCTATCTTACCTCTCATACCGATGACCAAACGCTGGAAGAAGCCAAGATGACCGAGCCTTTTGGGTTCCTGGTCAAGCCCTTCGAAGATATCGAGCTTCAAACCGCAGTTGAAATGGCGCTGCATAAGTTTAAGATGGAAAAGCAGCTGCGGGACAATGCCACCCGTCTTACCACCACCTTCCGCAGCCTGGGCGACGGGGTTATCGTCGCGGACAAGCGTCTTAATATCACCTTTATTAATCCATATGTTATCATGCTCTCCGGAAGAACCCAAAAAGATATGGTCGGGAAAAAATTAACCGAGTTCTTTCGGATCATCAAGGGAAAAGAAGGAAAGACGCTTGAGACCATGGCCAGGGAAGTGCTGGCAGACGGTCAACTGATTGAACTTGTTGACAGCCTGCAGCTGATCTCTTCCGCCGGACGCGAGATTCACATTGATGCCAGTCTGGCCCCGGTGAAAGAAGATTCGGGAGAGATCAACGGCGTCGTTTTGGTATTTCATGATATCATGCAAAGGAAACTGGCCGAAGAGGCGCTGCGTCGCAGTGAGAAGCGTTACCGGGAACTGTTCGAGCACTCTCATGACGCAATTTATATCATGGCCAGATCAGGTGATATTGTATTGACCAATCCCGCCATGCAGAAGATGTTTGGTTACAGCCAGAGCGAGATGGTGAGCATGAACATTCGTGATCTCTTTCCAGAGGAGGGTATCTGGGACGAGCTGGAAAAGAGGATCGTCTATAAGGGCGATATCGCGGATGTACAAGTACGCATGAAAACCAAAGACGGTACTTTGCGGGACTGTCTGATAAATACCATTACACGCAAAGCCGGTGACGGGCTGGTTATCGGGTACCAGGGCATTATCAGGGACATCACCGAATCGCTTAAGGCAGCCGCCGCGCTCAAACGGAGTGAGACCCGCTATCGGCTCCTGGCTGAAAATATCTATGATATTATATGGATTATGGATCAGGATCTGAGATTCACTTTTGTCACCCCTTCAGTAAGTAACATTCTGGGGTATTCGATAGAAGAATTTCTCGCTCTCGATATTAAAGATCTCTGTACCAAGGAATCCACTGCTCTGGCCCTGGATTTCTTCAATAATTTTTTAATCAAGGCTTCCAAAACAGAGCCGGATGATGAGAACAGAGTGATGGAGATAGAATTTTACTCAAAAGGCGGCGATCGCGTCTGGATGAGCGTTTCACTTTCCAAGTTCAAAGTAGATGATGAGGAGCCGGTCGGTTTAATAGGCGTCGCCCACGATATTACCAAGCGGATAATGGCTGAAACGGAAAAGGGTATTATCCAGGAACAGCTGTTGCAGGCCCAGAAGATGGAGGCCATCGGAATTTTGGCCGGCGGAGTGGCACACGATTTCAATAATCTGCTCACCGTCATCCAGGGAAGCACCGACCTGGCCATGCTCCGTTTAGAAGAAAAAGATCCTCTTTTCACCGAATTAGATGAAATAAACAAAGCCTCAGTCAGGGCGGCGGAGCTGACCAGCCAGCTCCTGCTTTTCAGCCGTAAAAAACCTATGCGGCTGACGACGTTGAACTTGAACAAGATAATCGAAGACCTGCTTAAGATGCTGCACCGGCTCATCGGAGAGGACGTCGGTATCAGCATGGATATCGAAGAACCGGTTTGGCAGATTTCGGCTGATCGTTCCAATATGGAACAGGTTATTATGAATCTCTCGGTAAATGCCCGTGACGCTATGCCTGAGGGAGGTAAATTTACCATTGCGACCCATAATGTTGAGATCGATGAAGCGAATTGCCAAAATTGTCCCGAGGCCAAGATGGGAAAATATGTCAGACTGACTGTGGCCGATACGGGTACCGGCATGGACGAAGAGACCAGACAGCGTATCTTTGAGCCTTTTTACAGCACCAAGGGGACGGGGAAAGGTACCGGTCTGGGGCTGTCTGTCGTTTACGGTATTGTCAAACAGCACCACGGCTGGATCGAGGTGGAAAGCGAACAGGGGAGAGGCACCGCGTTTCGTCTCTATTTCCCGAGCTGTGAGGATGTCGGGGACGATGAAAAACACGATCAACGCTATATTGGAAAATATAAATCCAACGGTGAGCGAATTCTTCTGGTAGAGGATGAAGTGGGGGTACGGCAGTTTGCCACCAAAGCGCTGGTGGAATACGGCTACGAGGTGATTACCGCCGGATCGGTCTCAGAGGCGGTGCACCAGTTCGAGAGGCATGCGGATTCGCTTCATCTGATTTTGAGCGATGTTGTTCTGCCGGACGGCACCGGAATCGAATTGGCGGATGAATTCCGCAGATCCCATCCGGACCTGCCCATTCTCCTCAGCAGCGGGTATACTGATCATAAGTCCCAGTGGACCGAAATTCAGGAGAAGGGATACAGTTATCTGCAAAAACCCTATACTGTGTACAAACTGCTGAAAACGCTTACCGAGATATTGCATCCCTCTGAGAAAGCACCCTCCTGAGCACCGCCAGCAACGATGAATACAACCGCACGAGAAGTCCTGATCCCTGAGGCTCATTTCGCCGGAGCCCGGAGATTTTCATCCTTATACCGTATACAGGAACATCTGGACCCTTACGCACTGCTTTCCTGCATCACCAGGGATTTCGCAAAACTGCCCTATGAAAATCTCAGTAAAATTATCAAGCTCGGCCTGGACCGGCCTAATATACAGATGCTCCGTCTGCCCGGGGAGGTCATGGAAGGTCACGAGAAAAACAGGCTGGGCGGCACCTGTTTCTCCTTGAGTTTCCTGCTTCATACCGTGCTCAGTTATTATGATTTTGATTCCTACATCGTGATGGCCGATATGCGCTCCGGCAGAAATATCCACTGCGCTTTGGTAGTGACGCTTCCCCAGGGAAAGTTCCTGGTGGATCCGGGGTATCTGGTAAACAAGCCTGTTCCCCTGACAAACCAGGGGGGAAGATTATACCGCTCCCGCAGCAGCGGCCTGGAACTGATCGTGAACCAGCAGTATGGATTGGTAGAAGTCTATTCCTTTACGGGAAAAGAGCGGAAGTGGCGCTACAGTTTTTTCGATCAGCCGGTGAGCGGTGATATATTTCTTGATCATTGGCTGCATTCTTTCACGCTTAACTCGATGAATAATATCTGTCTCACCAGGGTGGATGAGGAAAGCATGATCTATATTCACCGGACCTTCATGAGGGAGACCCGGGGTGAGGAGAAGAAGAATTACAACATCCGGAGAAACCTTAAGACCGTGGTGAGACAGCGTTTCGGTATCGAGAAACAATTCATCGAAGAAGCCCTGGAAACACTGGTCCTGAGAAGGGAACGGTTTGAAAAGGACGGAACAGTGAGGGGGGTAACGGAATGATTCCTGAAGAAGCGGAGAAAGTGAAGCTGTTCGCCGGCCTGCTCTATTCCAGCAGAGACAAGCTGGCAAAGGCCGTCGACCATCTGAAAGACTGTTATGGATCGGTAGATGCCGAGAGCCGGGAGTTCCCGTTCCGGGTCTCGGACTACTACGTGCCCGAGATGGGGCAACCGATCTACCGCGCCTTTATCTCTTTCGAACAGCTGGTTGGTCCAGACAAACTGGCTGAGATAAAGCTGGCCTGTAATGAAATAGAGAACCATCTGGAAGAAGGCGGCAAGCGCAAAGTGAATATCGATCCGGGATATCTGGATTACGATAAAATCGTGCTGGCCTCCGCAAAGTACAACGGTCAAAAGATCTATCTGTCACACGGTATCTGGGCCGATTTAACCATGTTCTACCGCAAAGGTAAGTTTCTGACCTATCCCTGGAGCTTTCCCGATTTCAAGGAAGGTGTCTATAACGATTTCTTTCTTAAGGTCCGCAGTATTTACAAGGAACAGCGGAACAAATGAAACGGCCCCGATGAATACGGGGCCGTTTTATGGGAACTATGAATTCGGTTATGGAACTCATTTCTCTTTTGTTGTTTCCTTCTGCTTCGATTCATATGATTTGATCAAATCCTTCAGATGAGCCACGTATTGCTCGGCTCCTCCCTCCTGGTAGCCGGTTTTAGCTACCAGCTCACCCTGTGGATTAAGCAGCACCAGGGTGGGGAATCCCTTGATTCCGAAACGGCGCAGCAAGGTTTCATTCTGCTGCTTTACATCGGAAGAGATTACCTTTCTCCTGGGGAAATCCGCCACCATGAGAACCAAATCCTTCGCGGCGTAATCCTGAAAGGCCTTCTGGCTGAAGACCTCATCCCGGAGTTTAAAACACCAGGGACA
>CAZUMH010000124.1:0-7591 GCA_964621645.1 uncultured bacterium | reverse complement strand
CCAACAGTGCCGAATTCAAGAAAAACCGGGAACAGATGCGTTCTTTGGTGACGGATCTGCAGGAACGAATCAGCACAGTAAAAGAGGGCGGACCGCCTAAGGCCAGGGAAAAACATATATCCCGGGGAAAGCTGATGACTCGGGAAAGGCTTCACCTTCTGTTTGATCCCAATACGCCATTTTTGGAATTGAATCCCCTGGCAGCTTTTGAAATGTATGAAGATCAGGCGCCGGCGGGCGGGATTGTCACCGGTATTGGTGTTGTAAGGGGCAGGGAAGTCCTGGTAATCGCGAATGATGCGACCGTAAAAGGGGGAACCTACTTTCCCATGACCATTAAGAAACATGTGCGGGCCCAGGAAATCGCCATGAATAATCGTCTGCCCTGTATCTACCTGGTTGATTCCGGAGGAATCTTTCTGCCGATGCAGGAGGGAACCTTCCCGGACAGGGACCATTTCGGCCGTATTTTCTCAAATCAGGCCAGACTTTCCGCTATGGGTATCCCTCAAATATCCGTTGTTATGGGCTCCTGCACCGCCGGTGGAGCCTATGTTCCGGCGATGAGCGATGAAACTGTCATTGTAAGACAGCAGGGGACCATATTTATCGGAGGGCCGCCCCTGGTAAAGGCGGCAACTGGTGAAGTGGTTACGGATGAAGAGTTGGGCGGTGCGGATGTACATTGCAGAATATCCGGTGTGTCTGATCACTATGCCGAAGATGACCATCATGCAATCGAAATAACTCGAAATATCGTGGAGTGCCTGGAACCAGTCCGGAAATATACTCTCAACCAAGAGGCACCCGAGGATCCTTTTTATGATCCGGAGGAAATCTTCGGTATTGTGCCCGCCAACCTGAGAAAACCGTATGATGTCAGAGAGGTTATCGCCCGCATGGTAGATGGCAGCCGTTTCCAGGAATTTAAAACACTGTACGGGCCGACCCTCGTTTGCGGTTTTGCGAAGATTATGGGATACCCGGTGGGGATTCTGGCTAATAACGGAGTGCTTTTTTCTGAAACAAGTCTCAAGGGAGCCCATTTCATCGAACTCTGCACCATGCGTAAAATACCGCTGGTTTTTCTTCAGAATATCACCGGATTTATCGTGGGTAAGAAGTATGAACACGGTGGAATCGCAAAGGATGGGGCGAAAATGGTGCATGCCGTTGCCAATGCCCAGGTTCCCAAATTTACTGTCATTATTGGAGGTTCCTACGGTGCGGGTAATTACGCTATGTGCGGCCGCGGTTACGATCCTCGTCTTCTTTGGATGTGGCCCAACAGCAGGATATGCGTTATGGGAGGAGAACAGGCCGCCGATGTCCTTCTCACGGTGAAAATGGCAGGACTGAAGAAAAAGGGCGTCAGGATGAACAAGGCCGAGCAGGATTCATTTAAGAAACCGATATTGGAAAAATATGCCTTGGAATCGAGTCCGTATTACTCAACAGCCAGGATTTGGGATGACGGCATCATCGATCCCCTCGATACCAGAACGATGCTGGCTCTGGGGATAAGCATGTCACTTAACGCTCCAATACCTGATCAGAACTACGGAATATTTCGTATGTAGGTATTTCCAACCTTACTTTTAACAAGGATTAGATTTGTGGAAACAATTGAATATTATGTGGAGAAAGATGTAGCAAGAGTTTTTCTCAATCGGCCGGAAAAACATAATGCGTTCAACGAGACAATGCTGGAAGAGCTCATCCAGGTATTCCGGGAAGTTAAAGAGAGACAGCATGATATCCGGTTACTTGTTTTGAGCGGAAGAGGGAAATCCTTCTGTGCCGGAGCTGATCTGAATTGGATGAAGAAGATGGTGGATTTCAGCTATGAGGAGAATCTTCAGGATTCAAATCAGGTCTCTGAGTGCATGTACCGGCTCTATTCCCTGCCACAGCCTTCCATCGGCAGCATCAATGGAGCTGCCATCGGAGGCGGGATGGGATTAGTGGCGGCCTGTGATATCAGTATCGCTTCCAGCGAAGCCGTATTCAGCCTCAGTGAGGTACGCCTTGGGCTGGTACCCGCCTGTATCTCTCCCTATGTAATCAGACGTGCTGGTGAATCCCGCTGTCGGGAGCTCTTCCTGTCCGGAGAGAGAATAACAGCTGAGAAAGCACATGAGTTTGGCCTGATCAATGAGGTCGTTGATCCATCACTTCTCCAGGAACAGGTGGAGAAAAGAGTATACCGGCTTCTGAAAAACGGTCCCAAGGCTCTGGCGGTGTGTAAAAAGCTACTGGAAGAGATCCCCCAGATGTCTCTGGACGAAGCAGGTACCTATACCGCGGAAGTAATCGCCCGCCTGCGTGTCAGTGAAGAAGGACAGGAGGGGATGAATGCCTTTTTAGAAAAACGATTGCCAGCCTGGATAAAAAAATAGATTTGGGAATCATCCATACCGGGAGTTTTGACACATGTTCAAGAAGATCCTCATAGCCAATAGAGGAGAGATTGCCCTGCGGGTCATTCGTGCCTGCAGGGAACTGCAGATCCCCTGTGTCGCGGTCTGTTCCGACGCTGACAGGACTTCTCTGCATGTCCAGATGGCCGACGAAGCAGTGTGTCTGGGGCCTGCGGCTCCGCTGGAGAGCTATCTTAATATTAAAAATATTCTGGAAGCTGCTGCGAATACCGGTGCGGATGCTGTCCACCCCGGGTACGGATTCCTTGCGGAGAATTATCGTTTCGCCGCAGCCTGTAAAAATGCAGGGTACGTCTTCATCGGACCGGAATCGCGAGCGATCAAATTGTTGGGTGATAAACTTGCCTCACGCAGAAGGATAAGCAAAAGTTCGGTTCCGCTGATTCCAGGCATGCAGGCCGCGGAAAAAAGCCTGGAAGATTTTCGCAAATCAGCCCGGAACATGGGATATCCGGTAATGATAAAGGCCGCCGCAGGCGGAGGCGGAAAAGGAATGCGCATTGTTCAATCACCCGCTGAGTTAAAAGCCGCGGTGGAAGCCGGAAGACGGGAATCCGGTTCCGCATTCGGTGACGATACCGTCTATCTGGAAAAATGTATTAATAATCCTCGTCATGTGGAGTTTCAGGTCCTTGCCGATACTAATGGGAATGCAGTTCACCTCTGTGAACGGGAATGCAGCCTGCAACGGCGGCATCAGAAAATAGTGGAGGAGACACCCTCTGCGGCTCTTGACCGGGAACTGCGTCAAAGAATGGGTGAAGCGGCTGTTTCAGTAGTGAAGACAACCGGGTATACGAATGCAGGGACCGTGGAATTTCTTCTGGATGATGATGGAAATTTCTATTTTCTGGAAGTAAATACGCGCATCCAGGTGGAGCACCCCATAACAGAAATGGTAACAGGAGTAGACCTGGTGCAGTGGCAGATACGAATCGCCGCGGGGGAACCCTTGACGCTGCGTCAGGAAGATATCGAACAGAGAGGGCATGCCATTGAATGCCGCATTTATGCCGAGGACGCATCCAATCAGTTTTTACCGTCTCTGGGAAGAATACTTTATCAGAAGGAGCCGCAAGGACCGGGCATACGGGTCGATTCCGGGATTTATTCAGGATGGGAGGTAACAAGACATTATGATCCCATACTTTCAAAACTTATTGCCTGGGGTCAGAATAGGGAAATATCACGCCAAAGGATGATTAATGCTTTACGGGAGTATGTGATTCTCGGTGTAACGACCACGATCCCCTTTCTGATCGACGTGATAGATCATCCCGCATTTATCGAAGCAAGGACAGATACGGGATTTATTCCTACCTATTTTCCAAACTGGAAACCCAATAACAATCAGGATGATATGGCGTCGGTACTTATCGCAGCTGCTTTATATCAGTCGCAAAAAACGAATACGCCTTCACCTTCCTTAGGAGATCGGGATATGTACTCCCCATGGCAGAATCTGGGTGAATGGAGCCAATAAGTATCGGAGGAGTCGTGCGGCAGACCTTTAGATGCAATGAAGAAGAAGTAATGATTGACCTGGAAAAAGACCAGGTTTCGTATTTAGAAGAACGCCATTCGTATGAAGCGGTGAAGATCTCCAATAACTGCATATTGGTTACGTTTAAGGAAAAAACCCGCCTTATTTACCTTGCCGAGCAAAAGGGAATTTTTTATATTTATAGCAATGGCGATTATTACTGCCTGGAATCAAGCAGCGCTGAATGCTGCAGGACAAGTTCTTCAACAGCGACAGGAGGAAGAACGGACTTCACTATAAAGGCGCCCATGCCTGGCAGTATCGTTAAAATTGCGGTAAAAGAACAAGAAGACGTTAAAGAAGGGCAATGTCTGGCAGTGATCGAAGCGATGAAAATGGAGATGGATCTCTGCGCGCCTTCTTGCTGCCGTATAGAAAAGATATTGGTAAAAGCGGGCGACCAAGTGGAATCAGGGGAATTGATTATTTCACTAAAACCGCTTGAAAACGGTAATGATAATGGTTCAACCGAGGGCTAACTGACATGTTAAGGAACTTTGCCGAGATTCGCGAACAAGCGAAAAAGAGAGGTCATGGACGAATTGTGGTAGCGGGTGCAGAAGGTACTGCTATTATGGAAGCAGTGAAACAGGCTTGTGCGGATGGAGTCATGCAGCCAATATTAGTAGGGCGCAAAGAGATTATTGAAAAATTAGCTCAGGATATCAACTTATCACTTGCGGGGATTCCATTATATACCGGTGACAAAGAATCCGAAATCGCGGATATTTCAGTAAAATTGCTTCATGAGAATAAAGCAGATGGGTTAATGAAAGGGAAAGTCTCAACTCCTGTACTTCTAAAGGCAATACTCAGTAAAAAATATAATTTGCGCGGATCGGGTCTTTTAAGCCATATTGCTCTTCTGGAGATCCCGAGTTATCACAAATTGTTGCTCATCACCGATGGCGGCATGGTTATACGGCCCAATCTGGAGCAAAAAATAGAAATATTGAAAAATGGATTACAGGTGATGCGCAGCCTTGGAGTTGTTCAGCCAAAGGTAGCTGTCCTGGCTGCTATTGAAAAGGTCAATCCAGAGATGGAAGAGACAGTGCACGCGGCCCATTTGGCTGAACTTTCGCAGAAAGGAGAGTTCGGAGATTGTGTGGTTGAGGGGCCACTTGCCGTCGATGTGGCCCTGTCTCAGGAAGCAGCAAAAATTAAAGGCGTTTCCAGCCGCGTTTCGGGTGATCCTGATATAATGATTGTTCCGGACATTGCTTCAGGTAATATATTTGCCAAAGGACTTTGGCACCTGGCTGGGGCTAAGATTGGTGGATTGATTGTCGGCGCCAGAAAACCGGTGATTCTGCTTTCACGCAGTGACAACACCGAAACAAAGCTCAATTCTATAGCTCTTGGAGCGGTAGCAAACTAGAAGAATACTGGAAAATAAATCGTGATGATTGTCCATACCGATTGCAGACATTACCGGGGAGATATTCCCTGCCGTCCTCATAAAAGTGAGGGGGTCCACTGTGTGGATTGTCCTCATTATGACAAGGTTGACTCCAGAATTCTCATTATTAAACTTGGTGCTATCGGAGATGTCATCCGGACCACCCCTTTGCTGCGCCGTTTTAAAAAGGAATTTCCTGGCGCAGAAATAAGCTGGCTGACCCATTCTCCTGACATTATTCCTGCGAGCGTGGATCAAATTTTCACTTATACCTGTCCCGATCTTGAGATAATCAAAGCCACACCCTACGATATTCTCATCAATCTTGATAAAGACCGAGAAGCATGCGCCTTAGTCCCTGCTCTCAATGCGCATGTAAAATATGGATTTACCCTGAAGGAAGGCAAATGTTTTCCCATTAGTAAGACGGCTGAAGCCAAATGGCTTACAGGACTGTTCGACGATGAAAATATCAATAACAAAAAGAGCTATCTCCAGGAAATCTTCGAAATATGCGGCTTTGAGTTCAAAGGTGAAGAATATTGGCTGGATGTCCCAGGAAAACAGACCTGGTCGTTTCCTTCGAACCAAAAAATTATCGGATTGAATACTGGATGCGGACCACGCTGGGAAACCCGTATCTGGCCGGATGATCATTGGGTCGACTTGATCAAGTTATTAAAGCAAGCCGGCTACTCGCCTCTTCTTCTTGGCGGTGAGATTGAGCACAAAAAAAATTCGCGTATCGCAGAGCAGAGCGAAGCTCTTTACCTGGGGTATTTCTCCCTTCCCGAGTTTATCGATCTGGTCAATCATGTCGATTTGATGGTGACAGCGGTAAGTCTTGCCATGCACGTAGCACTCGGTTTGAAAAAAAATATCGTCCTGCTCAATAATATTTTCAACAAGCATGAATTTGAGTTGTATGGGAGAGGGATTATCCTTGAACCGCCAGTTGAATGCAAGGGATGCTTTTTAGGGCAGTGCCCAAAACCCTGCTTGGACATGATTGAAGCTGAGGAGGTTTATCAAGCCCTGGATAATCTGCTTAATGCCCAAACTGGGTAGTTCCCTTTTAAACGATACAGTCGGACCAATCTGCTATCAACACGCAGACGATCGAAAAGAAAAATGTATTTTACATAAATCGTATGAGTGAAAAAAATAGTAAATACTTCCGAGTCAGAAGGGGTGACCTTCTGATTTTTCTTGTCATTTTAAGCAGTTTAATAATCAGTTATGTTTTTTTCCGGCATTCTGGTAAGGCAGGCGCATATTTCAGTGTTCGTGTGGATAATACGCAGACATATCATCTGTCTCTTGACTCTACAGGAGTCTATAAAGTAAACGGTCCGCTGGGAGTCACGGTTCTGGAAGTACGAAACGGGGAAGTACATATCACAGATTCTCCCTGCTCACAGAAATTGTGCGTACATATGGGAGCTATTAGTAAAAGCGGCGAAGCAATTGTATGTTTACCAAATAAGGTGGTAATTACGATAGAGGGTGGACATGCTGGCGGTTTGGACGCAGTGACTCGATGAATAACAATGACTAACAAACTGGTTTATATAGGATTACTGACAGCTGTAGCATCTATTCTCTTCAGCGTGGAATCGCTCGTTACACCGCTTCCATGGCTCAGGATCGGACTCGCCAATGTATGTACAGTTTTGGCGTTAATCTGGTGGGGCTTGAAGGAAGGATTGCTGGTAACCCTTTTACGTGTGGTCATTGGCAGCCTGATAAGCGGCAGGATACTGCAACCTGTATTTTTTATGGCTCTTGGAGGAGGAATTGTCGCTACTTTGGGTATGTCACTACTCCTCAGATCACCAAAACTTTTTTCTATTTTAGGCGTAAGTATAGCAGGAGCTTTTCTAAAAAACATAACTCAGCTGGCCTTGGCTGGATTCATATTTATACAAACAAATTCAATTTTTTCATTGTTGCCTCTCTTTATGCTTTCATCCATACCGGCCGGAGTGATCGTGGGGATTGTTGCAATGTGGACAGTAAAAAAACTTGATTTTCTGCAATTATCACATCGATACGTGGAAGGAGGAGTAAATTGAAAATAGCGAAATATCAGGATATTATCGCTGAGCCCGTCACTACCGAAGGAGCCGAAGGCGTAACCATTCGCTGGCTTATTGCCAAACAAGATGGTGCTGAAAACTTTGCCATGAGATTTTTTGAGATAAG
>CAZUMH010000123.1:0-8096 GCA_964621645.1 uncultured bacterium | reverse complement strand
GCCAGAAGCTACCTGTGGACGAAACGTACCGTCGATCTGGAACCAGAATCGTATACCAGTTTTGATTTCTGGTCGAGCTTAAGTAACTTCATCGGGTATGACGCACAAGGTAATCCGGTAGATGACGATCAAACCGTCTATACCAAGAAAGGTCTGGAAGATTCGGTGGCGATCAATATTCACAACGCCCCGGCTAAACCGAAGAACCTTTCTCTCTACCTTGAAGACCAGATCGAGCTCAAGGATCTGATCATCAACGCTGGTGTCCGTTACGAATATATGAATTACGGCCACTACTCTCTGACGAACCTCGATTCTCTTACCAAGGTGACAGGGGGCGTTATTGATGAGAAATACTTTGGTGATCCAAGAGTCTATGAGTACCTGCTGCCGCGTTTGGGATTCTCCTTTCCGATCACGGATCAGGCTGTGTTTACCGCTCATTACGGCAAATATATCCAGCGTCCTTCGATCAACGATACCTATACCAATGAAGCCTATCTGGCAGGATTTCTGTATCAGCTCTACGGCGGTCATTACTTCAATCCGCTGCCCAGCCCCAATTTGAAGCCGGAGAGAACAACCGAGTACCAGTTCGGATTCAAAATGCTTTTCGGAACGAATGCGGCTCTAAAACTGGTTGCCTTCTACCGCAACCAGCAGGATCTGATTACCTATCGTCACGTCATTCCTTTGACGGTGGATTACACAACCCAGACCATGTACCAGAACGGTGACTTCGCCACTATCAAGGGAGTAAGCGCCACGTTCGATCTGCGCCGCACCGAAAGAGTTTCGGCCCGGATCAACTACACCTATCAGGTAGCGAAAGGTTCCGGCTCCGATGCCGGTACTCACGCGAGTATCGCCTGGCAGGAAATGGATCCTCACTTCCCGCGCCTCATCTACCCGCTGAATTACGACCAGCGGCACAAGGGAACCGCAGTGGTCGATATCCGTACCCTGGATAACGACGGCCCCGAGATCTTCGGGACGCATCCGTTGGGCAATATCGGTCTGAATCTGCTGTTCGCGTTCCACAGCGGCAGTCCCTTCACCCGTATTCCAATGGGCGATGCGTTCAGCAGCTTGTACGGATTCAACGCGCCACCGCCCGTGGAGGCGCCCAACTCATCCAGGATGCCCTGGTTCTATCAGCTGGACATGAAACTCGAGAAGGCGTTCAACATCGGTTCTCTGCGCATGATCGCTTTCCTGCGCGGCATCAATATTCTTGACCTGAAATCCTACACAAACGTGTTCCAACAGACGGGACGTCCGGACACGGACGGCTGGCTCAACACCAACGCAGGCAAGAACAAGATTGATGCCATGAAGAATGTTGGCGGTGTGGACTACAGCGAAGACTACATCAAATGGTACAACGCAAGTATCACCAACTGCGGCACAGCCAGTTGGCAGACACCCCGTCAGCTGCGCTTAGGCGTTCGGGTTGAACTCTAATTCCGCCCCGCGGAATTGGGTGAACGAAAGTTACCTTAGCAAGGAGTGAGTTATGAAATTGAATAAATCACTGCTTCTCCTCATGAGTTGCGTGCTACTCCTGGCGATGCTGTCGAGCACGGTTATCGCCAAGGAGGATGTGAACGCGCGGGGAAAGCAAAGAGTATCTAAATCCTTGGGTTTGGACGCCAAGTTTTTGGATATTAACCAGATTGAGTTCGGCGTGAGAAATGACGGGCATTTGGCCTACGATCCGAACGCAGGTGGATACATCGGCTTCTACTATCCCAAAGGTCAAAGAAACATGTCAATTGTTTATACCGCTGGACTTTGGGTAGTTGGAAAAGTCGGTAATGACATTCGCAGCGCTGCCTGCCAGTACTCCACCGAGTACCAGCCGGGCATGATTCTGCCCAATGGATCGGCGGATGATTATACCGACCCGAAGTATGAAGTATTTAAGTACAACCTGGGCGATGTGATCGACCAAGCGGCGCTCGATCAGGGCTGTCCCACCCAAGTCATGGGAGATCAGATGCTGTATATGGTCTACAACGATAAGGGTACCCATGAATACCTGGGCAACGGCCTGCCTCTGGGCATAGAAGTGCAGCAGACGGTGTGGGGCTACAACCGCACCGGCGCTCTGGGAAGCACCATATTCAGCCGTTTCCGCGTCATCAACAAGGGCGGCAACCAGATCGACAGCTGCTATTTGGGCATCTTCTATGATCCCGATCTGGGTGATTCAAACGATGACGCAGCCGGTGCCGACACAACCCTGGGCATATGTTACGTGTACAACGGCGATGGCTACGATGCTGATTACGGCGCGACGGTTCCGGCCATGGCCTCCGACTTTTTCCAGGGCCCGATCGTACCGGCTCCCGGTGAAACCGCAATACTGCCTGACGGCACCATCTATCCTGATAGCAAGATCCTGCCGCAGACGTCCGTGTTCATGTTCGCCAACGGCGTGCAGCTCAGCGGGTGGAATGATCCGGACGCACGTTACGGTGATATACCGACACAGCAGTATTACTTCCTGCAGGGCAGACGCGGCAACGGTCTCTGGAACACCGATCCCGGCACAGGCAAAGCGACGAAATTCCCGCTCGCCGGCGATCCGGTTACAGGCACGGGCTGGACCTGGAAGGACCTTGCCGATCCCCAGGATATTCGTATGGGGAACGGCACGGGGCCATTCACCCTGGCTGCCGGCGACACCCAGGATATCGTGCTTGGTATCGTGGTGGGGCAGGGCCTTGACTACCTCGGCTCCATTACCAACATGAGACTGTTCGATGAGACAGCTCAGCTGGCCTACGACAGAGGATTCCAGCTTCCTTCACCGCCCCCAGCTCCTGTTTTGACAATTGGTCAGCTGGACGGTGAGCTCATGCTGACTTGGGACAATGAGGCAGAGAATTTCTCCCAGGGTGGCTACGAGCTGGAAGGGTATATCGTTTATCAGGGTCAATCAACTTCCGGACCCTGGAAGAAAATCGCGTCCTTCGACAAAGTCAACGGTGTAAAGGATGTCTGGGACCGGGAGTTTAACGCATCCTTTGGTGATTTCGTCGATGTCAAGACGATGGAAGGTTCCGATAATGGGCTGCAGTATAGCTACCTCCTAACCAGTGACAAGATCACCAATACGACGTTGGTAAACGGTAAACCATATTATTTCGCCGTTACCGCCTACGCGTATAATGACGATCCCGAGCCCGGAGATCCCAAGGTTCTGGAATGCGGTAAAGTGTCTGCTGAAGGAATCCCGCAAAAACCAGTCATGGATACCGAGTATACTGCCGACATTGGCGATGTCCTGACAGTCACGAAAAGTGGCGCTTACACCGACAGTTGGGTCACAGCAACCGTCGTCGATCCCAGCAGAATCACCGGTCATGATTACCGGGTTGATGTCAAATACAACGCGGACAGCTCCGCGGTGCTGTGGGATCTTGTTGATGTCACCACCGGTGAAGTAAGGCTGGCCAATCAGACCAATATTACTGGTGACGATGCTTATGCTGTTGTTGATGGAATTCAGACCATTGTCAAAATCATCACTCCGGCAAATTACGGCTGGGATGATACCAAGGGCTACCGCGGCAATGGCTGGGACTATGACGGCAGCCGCAATATCACCGGCGTAAACTGGGGCGGCCATAACCTCTTCGCCGGTATGGATCTGGGCGAGATTTTCTGGGGCTCCAACGATGTGACTCCCAATGATTACGGTAATATCAAGGTCGATTTCTGGAACGCGGCCAGCAATACGGCGGATCCTGTGGCCCATCCCTGGTCGAACTGCCAGACTTTTCTGAGACCTGGATATGCCCCCAATGGATTGGGAGTATTCCCGGGCGCGGCCTATATGATGGAACCCCCGGACAATCCGGTTCCCAGAAGGCTGAATCTCCAGTTTGTCGAATCTGACCTGGTCGATCATTTCTGGAGTCCCATTGCCGCGGATAACGGCGACGGCCTTGGCGGACGCGAGTATCTCTTCATCATGAACAGTGATTATGTGGAAGATCCTACCACTCTCTATTCTACAGCGGATGATTTGAATATAGACGCTCTGGTAGCGTTGTGGGTGCATAATAGAGGCAGTTATACTGGCGATGAAGAGTGGACGCTGTATTGCTTCATGACTCATCCAATCAAGATTGGACTCACTGACTGGACCTTCTCTACGTCTGGTTATGAGCCAGTCGCGGGTGAGACCGTCGGCAAGGAAAGACTGAGTGACGTCAATGTATTCCCCAATCCGTATTTCGCGCACAACAGCGCCGAAGGTACCTTCTATACTCAGTTTGTCACTTTCAACGGTTTACCGGAAGACAACTGTACCATTCGCATCTTTACTCTGGATGGTCAGGTGGTCAACACTATCACACACGACAATGGTACTCCGTTTGAAAGATGGTATCTGCAGAATGAATCAGAAGTACCTGTTGCCAGCGGTATGTATCTCGTCCATATCACAACAGAATACGGCAACCGTATTCTGAAGCTGGCTGTGATTAACAGAGGCGCCTTCTTCAGGAATTTCTAAAGGTTTGATCTTGCAGAAATTGGAGAAGAAAATGATTGAAATGGGGAATAAAAACATAGGAGTATTACAATGAGAGTAAGTAAGCTGCTTACAGTCCTCATGGCGCTTCTGATCGCAGTGGGACTCAGCTTTCAGGCTTTCGCGGGGAACCCGGATAAACAGGGTACCGCAGGAGCCATGGAACTGCTGATCCCCATGGGTGCCAGAGGTACGGCTTTGGCTGGCTCCAATATGGCCTGCATCAGCGGTGTTGATGCGCTCTATTGGAATCCGGCTGGTCTGTCCGCCATGAATTCCAATATGGAGGCGACATTTTCTTACATGAGGTACATCGCCGACATAAATGTTTCCTACGGAGCACTCGGCATCAAAACCGGGGCAGGAACGTTGGGATTCAGCTTTCAGTCCATAGGTTTCGGTGACATCCCTGAAACCACGGAACAATATCCCAATGGTACGGGGGCATACTTTTCTCCGACGTATATGACTCTGGGTGCTTATTACTCACGGGCCATGACCGACAGAACATTCATCGGTGTCGGAGCTAAATTTGTCAACGAACAGATTATGGAGACCTCTGCTCACGCCGTCGCTTTTGATATGGGCGTGCAGTACGTTTCACCTCTTGGAGTTCGTATCGGTGTCGCTTTGAAAAATTTCGGTGGTACCGTCAAATTTGACGGCTCCGATCTGGACCGCAGTGTTGAGCTTCCCGATACACCTCCCAACACTCCAAATCGGATGCTGCGTCTTCCGGCAGTGGAATCGGAACTGCCTTCACTGTTTGAAATCGGGCTTTCTTATGATTACAAGCCGATGGAAAACGCGAACATCACCTTTATGGGAACGTTCCGTCATCAGAACTTTACCACCGACCAGATGCTGGCAGGTATCGAGATTAACTATGATGACATGTTCTTCTTGCGCGGTGGTTATGACTACGGGCTGAATGTTGGCAAAGACGCAGTGTCAGGAGAAAGCATGTATCAGTTCGGTCCCACTTTTGGATTAGGATTGATACAGCCTGTCACCAGTCAGATGAAACTGGCCTTCGATTTTGCCTATCGAGTCTGGACGAAGAGCTACTTCGATAACAACATGTACTTTACTGCGAAGCTGATTTTCTAATCTAGGCGGAATTGTACATCAAGAAAGGGGCTGGTACTTGTACCAGCCTCTTTCTATATTCACGTAGAAGAATATATTTTCAATACGGGAGACACAAATCATGAAGCATGCGCGTTTTAATCTATTTTCCTTTAGCCTGATTGTCTTTGCTTTGGCCTTAGTTCCGCCGGTTTTATGCCAATCAGTTCCATTAAAGATTGCTTTGGATTATGCTGATTTTAAATATGATGACAAGACAAATTATCTGGAAATCTATTATTCAGTCAATAAAAAAGGAATGACCTACCGTAAAAACGATGATGGACTGTTCCAATCATCGGTGTATGTTTTAGTGACCTTGCGGAGAGCCGACTCGCTTTACGATGCCAAACAGTGGCGTATGCAGACGACCGAATCCGATACTGCTGAAATAGATCCAACCCAATCAACTCTTGACTGCGTGAAACTGCTTGCTGAACCTGGGCAGTATACGCTTTATATCAAGGCTGAGGACCTGTTTAAGACAGGAAACGGAGATTCCCTCAATCTTTCCATTGATGTCCCGGTACTAGGAAAGAATACTTTCTCCATGAGTGATGTGCAGCTGGCGGCAAATGTAAGGAGAAGCAGGGAGAATAAAGATAATCCTTTCTATAAAAATGGTCTGCTTGTTCTTCCTAATCCAAGCAGGGTATACGGACCCAATAATAAATATGTATTTTTCTATTCAGAATTGTATAATCTTCCAGAAAAATTTACCGATTCAACGTACAGTATCCGATACCAGGTGATCATGGCCAACGGCGGTCAGGTAAACGGAGTTGAGCCCGAAATAAGAAACAGAAAGGTTCATTACGGCTCTGCCGTGGAATATGGAGCTTTGAAAGTAGGTGATCTGCCAACAGGAAGTTATAATTTTAAACTGGAAGTTCTCAACAGTGAATCTCAGACTGTTAGAGAGCAAGAGGAGAAATTTTACGTTTATAATCCTGATAAACTGCCGAAGGAAACGTCCACAATGGCAATCGATGAGGGAGAAATGTTTCAAGCCAGTGAATTCGTGGATATGAGTGAAACTGAAGTAAAAGCGGAGTTCGACAAACTGGTATATCTGTCTATTCAGGAACAACGAGATGCCTTTAAAATGCTTACTTCTCTGGAAGAGAAGAGAAAATGGCTCTTTGATTTCTGGAGAGAAAAAGATACTACTCCCGAAACACCACAGAATGAGTACCGGGCAGAATATTATAGCAGGATAGAATACGCTAATCAACATTTCAAAGAAATGGGCGTAGACGGCTGGAAGACAGATCGAGGCCGTGTATATATCCTATATGGGCAGCCCGATTTCATCGAACGTCACCCCCATGAGGCGGGGATGTCACCATATCAGATATGGCGCTATAACAACCTGCAGAGCGGGGTAGATTTTATTTTCGGAGATACTCAGGAAAACAACGAGTATATGCTGCTTCATTCCAATCTCTTAGGAGAGGTAAAGGACTCCGACTGGAAAAATAAATTGAAGAAAGGCATGAGTAATTATAATCTCTAATACTTCAAGAGAGTTGTAGCAAAAGTTGATTCTAAGCGGTAATTAATTCATTTGGTGTATTTCAAAAGAGGGTTGATTACTTTTTCCGCTCTGTGAGGGCTATCTTAGGGAGATCACGTTAACAGGGTATTTAATCTTTTGCTACAACTCTCATATGTTTATTGCATTTAAAAGCATGCGTTACTAATTGCTGACAATCTGGTAATTTCGAATAAAATTTGAACGAAAAGAAAATCTTTTATTATTTTGACATTATCTATATATTTGCTTACTTTCTTCCATAATCTTACCAATAAATAAATAATCTAAAAGTAAGAGACTTCGTTCTTCAGGAAGGAGAAGATCATGCGAAGAATTTTACCTTCGAGTCTGTTTGCCTGCATGCTGCTCGCGGGATTTCTTCAGGCCCAGGACAGCTGTGTGGTGAGAAAACAGGAATTGCGGCAGAGAATGGCCAAGGAAGCGGACGGGTCTCTCTCCGCATCAGGGAAGGTGAGCACCGATGTATTCGATTTTTATGTGAGCAACGACGGGTGTCTCGCCGATGATCCTGAAAACGGAGGATATGGCGGTCTCTATCTGCCGGCGGGACAGAAGGCACGGAGGCTCTTTTATACCGGCGGCCTCTGGCTGGTGGGAAAGGTGAATGGAGACATTCGTACCGCGTCCTGTCAGTATTCCACCGAGTATCAGCCGGGTATGATTCAGCCGGATGGTACTGCTTCGGATCCGCACGATCCCAAATGGAAGATGTTTTCCTACAGCCGGGTGGATACCGTGGAAGCGGAGGCTCTGGCACAGGGAGCGCCTGCGCAGGTGCTGGGAGACCAGATGCTGTACTGCGTATTCAACGACATGGGATCTCACGAGAATTTAAACGGAACTTTATTGTTGGGAGTGGAGGTA
>CAZUMH010000122.1:0-8125 GCA_964621645.1 uncultured bacterium | reverse complement strand
AAATACTGTAAAAAGACTTAAACAAAAAGTAGAAGAAAAAGGTGTTGATGCAATTCTTTTAGAAAGTGATGTAAATACAGTCTATTTTACAGGCTGTTTCCGAGGCAGCGGGGAGCGCACAACCTGGGCTTTTTCCCCTGTTAATGAAGAAGACACGGTTTACTGGTTCTCACCGGGGATTGACCGTGATTTGATCACAACCTGGTGGTGTACGGAGAATGAATATTATTTTTGCTATCCACATGCTGAAGGTGGATTTCCTAACAAAGGGCAGGTTGTTCGAGGAAAACGGGTTGATCTTTTTGAATGGATGCTGGAAGGGTTGAAAAAACGCGGATTTGACAATAAAACCATCGGTACAGACATGAATTTGTTTCCGTCTCAATTAAAAAAAGTTAAGAAAATTCTTCCAGGGGCCACGGTTGTCAATATCGGCGATATTTGTCAAAAGATGAGAATTATCAAAACTCCTGAAGAAATTGCCCTGACACAGCGAGCGTATCGATATTTTGATAAAATCCACGCATTCTCACGAGATTATATTTTAGAACGAGGGACAGAAACGACAGATTTCGAAATTGGCCAGGCACTTCAGGCCTATGGTATAAAACTGTTGATGAATGATGTTAAAAGAGA
Organism: uncultured bacterium; assembly: GCA_964621645.1. GTDB lineage: Bacteria > Zhuqueibacterota > QNDG01 > QNDG01 > JAGLOF01 > CAZUMH01. The sequence continues at coordinate 7,489 of CAZUMH010000122.1, read as the reverse complement.
TGGCAGACCGCACACAGCCGTAGGAATGGAGGTGACATCTCATTATGTTCGTGCCGGTGTGTCTACAGCGTATCCGCATCCCAATCAGTTTTTTTACAACAAAGTGGAAAAAGGGAAATCGGTTTATGTAAACACTGATATAAAATTGGGTGGTTACGGCGGTGAAGGGTATCGAAATTATTTAATTGCACCCTGGACGGCCCATCAGGAAAAAATGTGGGAAATTGTCGCGGACTGTGTTCAAATTCAGGTGGAAGAATCAAAGCCGGGGGTGGCGTGTTCCGAAGTGGCTTATAAAATTCATCAACACCAGGTTAAAAACGGGATGCAAAATTATATTTATCACAGGCCCGCCCATGGCAGCGGTCAAAATTTTGAAGGGCATCAACCACCATTCATTTCACTTGGTGATCACACCATTATCGAAGAAGGAATGACGTTTAGTGTAGAGCCCGGGCTGTATGATTCCAAAAACGGAATTGGCATCAATCCAAGCGATAATTTACTGATCACAAAAAACGGCGGTGTTTTAATGAGCAGCGTCCCGTTTTCGAAAGAGTGGAGTTTTTTGACATTGTAATTGATAAATAGTTTCAAACGTGATTGTCCAGGGGATGTGCCCCTGGACATGTGACTATTAAGCGCCCCGGAGCGGAGCCCCGCGGCGATCAGAAAGTCTCATTCCACTTGATTTTACCTATTTGGTTGCTTAAAATAATTCAAACCTAATCAATTATAAAATTTAGGAGTAAGTCATGAGAAAAATTATTGTTTTTCTGCTATTGATTAGTGTTTCCATTTTTGCACAGGAAGACTCTAACAAACTTACTGTTTATGACTTTTTAAGTCTTACGCGAATTGGTAGTCCACAATTTTCACCGGAAGGCCAAACAATTGCTTTTGTCATTAGCAAAAAAGAGAGTTGGGATAAGTCTGGCACAAGTCATATCTGGCTGATAAAATCCGATCAATCAGAAAAAAAACAGCTTACTAATTCAGATAAACCAGATTGGGATCCTCAGTGGTCTCCTGACGGTACTAAAATCGCGTTTCTATCAGTCCGCTCGGGAAAAACTCAGGTTTATTGTATTCCAATTGATGGCGGAGAAGCACAACAAAAGACATGGTCAGATGAAAGTGTGGCCATGTTTGCCTGGATTGATAATAATCGAATTGCTTATGTAACAAATGCACCCAGAGACTCAGCACTTGTTGAGACAGAAAAAGAAGCTGGTGGAGGATTTGTGGTTGGGACAACTTCAAGAAAATCCGAATTGTGGATTCAATCGATGAATGAGAAGTCTCATAAAACGAAAATTGTCGGAGGTAAATTTTATATTACGGATATGGAGCCTTCATCAGATGGGAAAACCTTTGCTTTAATCATTGCTTTAGATTCTGATTTTTATAATGTATTTGTCTCTAGAGAATTAGTAGTGATTGATGACAATGGCAACAAGATCTTCAGCTATAAAAAAGCACAAGTGTTCAATGATATCGATTTTTCACCTGATGATAAAAAGATCTCTTATGTCGCGAATACGGTTGGTTTTTCTTCGAATAATGCACTTTTTGTTACTGATTTAGCTACAAAAGAAACAGTTAATTTAACCGAAGAATTTGATCCAACAATTGGGTCGGTTGAATGGTTTGATAACAACAACCTAATATTTGATACTCCTCGGAATGTTTACACGGGAATTTATAAAATATCACTTAAAAGCAAAGTAGAACCTATTTTAAATCCTTATTGGGTGTTGAATTCTTTTTCAATCGATCCAAAAAATAAAAGGATAGCATTTATCGGCAACAGAAGCCAAACGCCAACTGAATTATATATTAGCAAATTTAAAGAAAATTCTGAAAATGTCACACCTTTAACTAATCAAAATGAATGGATAAAGAACAAACAATCTGCCTCATCAAAGCTTGTAAAATTCCCAAGTTTTGATGGTGAAACAATTGAGGCAGTCGTTACCTTTCCCCCGGATTATCCGCAAAAAGAAAATTACCCATTAATGGTTATGCCACATGGCGGACCAGATGGAATTGTTATGGATAGTTTTAGCTTATTCGGACAGTTATTTGCGTTAGAAGGTATTATTGTGTATCAACCAAATTTTCGAGGTGGAATCGGTTACGGAAGTGACTTTTATGCAGCAAATCGAGGAAAGTTGGGAGACATCGATTACAAAGATATTATGGCTGGTTTGGATTATTTGATCAAAACTGAAAAAGTGGATGAATCGAAATTGGTCGTTGGTGGTTGGAGTTATGGCGGTTACATGACTAACTGGATCATTGGACATTCCAATCGATTTAAGGCAGCAGTCAGTGTCGCCGGAATTGCAAATACCGTAAGTATGTACGCCCAAAGTGATATTAATCATGGAGAAGTCGCTCTTTGGGAATTTAAAGGAGTGCCGGTTTTAAATATGGAGAATTTCACTCGTTCTTCGCCATTAAATTTTTTAAAAAATTGTAAAATTCCTACGTTGATTTTACACGGTCAATCTGATACCCGTGTCCCTGTTGCACAGGCCTGGGAATTGTACAGGGCCTTAGTCGATATCGGTACTGATGTTGAGATGGTGCTTTATCCAAGTGCAGGACATGGAATCAACGCGCCCAAACAGTTTACAAATGTGTTCAAACGATGGATTGATTGGTATAAGAAATATTTGAAAGATTGATTCTTAAAAGGAAGTTATATATTTAATAAACCAATTAAAGATAAATCGATTTTGCTGTTTTTTTTCTTATTTGGTTGTCCAGGGGCTGTGCCCCTGGACATATGACTATTAATCGCCCCGGGACGGAGCCCCACGGCGATCGATTGTTGATAATAAGTTCGCACCCATGGGACAAGTCCCATGCGACATGTCATCTGATGAGTCCTGTTTCATTCTGGCCACTCGCAGAAAAATCGGCACAATCCTGGTTACGCAATCAACTCTTTTCCCGCAAATTACACCTTTTAAATTTTCCGTCAATGTATTACATTTAAACGTAACATCTGAAATTAGCCGGAGACCGCCCATGACTTCAACAATCCGCACCGCAATCCTCCTTCCCTTTCTGATGGCATCCGTCCTCTTCGGACAAACAAATGATCAGGATCTCGCACGCGCCCTGGTCCGGCACGCCCTTGAGGACACAGCCGGATATCATCTGCTCCGGGAACTGACCGCTCACGGGCATCGCCTTCCCGGATCCCCGCAGGCGGCTCGTGCCGTGGAATGGGCAAAACAGAAGATGGAAGCGCTTGGACTCGACAACATAACGCTCCAGGAGTGTTCGGTTCCCCACTGGGAACGGGGGAATCGGGAAGCCGCCTATATAATAGAGGGACGGGCCGGGCACGGACTGCCCCTCGCCGTCGCCGCTCTTGGCACCAGTGTGGGCACAGATCCGGATGGGATCAGCGCCGGTGTCCTGGAAGTACGAAGTTTTGAAGAACTGGACAAACGGCGGGCGGAGGCGAACGGAAAGATTATCTTTTTCAACCGGCCCATGGATCCCGGCCTCATCACCACTTTTTCCGCCTACGGAGGGGCGGTTGATCAGCGGGTACAGGGTGCGGCAAAAGCCGCGGAAGCGGGCGGTGTCGCCGCCCTGGTGAGGTCGGTCACCACGAAATACGACAATGTTCCCCACGTGGGGGTTATGTCCTATAAGGCAGGCGTCCTAAAAGTGCCCGCGGCCGCCATTGGACTGATCGACGCGGATCGCCTCTCGGCGGCCCAGAAAGAAAATCCGGATCTCAGGATTCATCTCAGCCTCTCTTGCCGCAATTACCCGGACACCACATCCCATAACATATTCGGGCAGATTACCGGATCGGAATATCCTGACCAGATAATCGTCGTCGGCGGACATTTCGATTCCTGGGACACGGGCGCCGGAGCTCATGACGACGGAGCGGGCTGTATTCAGGCCCTGGAAGTGCTGACGCTTTTTCAGCGTCTCGGGATCAGGCCCAAGAGGACGGTGAGGGCAGTGTTTTTCATGAATGAGGAAATGGGACTGTCCGGGGCGGACGTTTACGGTAAGTGGTCGGCGACCACTGGCGAGGACCACATTGCCGGTATCGAGGCGGATAGGGGGGCGCTCACCCCCAGAGGATTTTACGTTACCGCCTCTCCGGAGCGGCTTCAGAAAATACAGTCCTGGCTGCCCTGTCTGCAGGAAGCATGTATTGACTGGGTAAAGAAAGGGGGCAGCGGCGGCGATGTGGCCCGGATTCATCAGCCCGAAGCGCTGATCGGGTACGTACCCGATGTACAGCGCTACTTCGATTTTCACCATTCGGCCAACGATGTGTTCACCGCAATCCACCCCAGGGAAATGGAACTGGGCTCCGCTGCTATGGCGATCCTGGTGTATATGATCAGCGAATACGGGTTGTAACGGTTCCAGCGGGATCTGGCAAAGCAGGATGGGCCAAAGGCCTATCTTTCTCCTTGTTTCTCACAGCCCCAGGAGCCTGTCCCGGCGTTCTTTTAAAACGGGAGTCGTGGTACACGATCGTTTTTATGTTTTGTTCTGGTATGGCCACCCGTCGCATGGGGCAAGTCCCATGCCACACGGTACTATATTAGTTTAATCATTCTTGGGGCCACCCGCCCGCTCTGGTCCTCTTCCTTTTCGCCGGCTGCACACCTACCTAGTGCAAACGGTCCGGGCGCCACACCCGTTCACGGCGGGCCGGCAGGGTTCTGGAAGGGTCTGTGGCACGGATTCATAATGCTGTTCAGCTTCGTCATGTCGCTGTTCAAGGACAATGTCGGCATCTATGAGCCGTATAATACTGGCCACATGTACGATCTGGGTTTCGTCCTCGGTGTTATGATCTTCTTAGGTGGAAGCGGAGGCGGCGCCTGCCGTAGGGGGCGGTAATAACTGCGCGGGGTTTTCAAGTTTTCTGAAACATTTCCTCGCAAAATACGTAAGTACTTATATAATTTTTTATGCAAGGAGGGTTACGGATGCGTAACGCACATATTGTTAAGGGTTTTATAACAGCTTGTCTGCTTTTCGCCGCAGCGGCTGTAAACGCCCAGTTCAGCCAGCCGGGCACTCTTCCTTCGATCGACGGTGCGGCGCGGGCAGCTATCGTAGACAGTGTCTGTGCCGTGATAGATTCGATCTATGTTCTCGAGAAGCCGGCCAAACAGATCGTCACCGAACTGAAGAGTGCTCTCGCGGCTGGTGAATATGATGACTTCACCGACCCCGCACTTTTCGCGAAGAGGCTTTACGATGATTGCCAGCGGGTGAACCATGACGGTCATTTCAGGATTTTCGCGCTCGCGCCGCTCGATCCTTCGCAGGCCGCTCCCGGACAGGACGAGAGCCCGATCGACGTCGAACGCAGGAAAAGGTTTTTCAAGGAAAACAATTACTGGTTCAAAAAAGCCGAGATCCTGCCATGTGGGATCGGCTACCTCCGCTTTGATGCCTTCGCGAATGGTGACGAGGCTTTCAAGGCAGCTGCCGCCGCTCTGAACTTCGTGGCGAACAGCAATGCTGTAATACTAGATCTCAGAAACAACGGGGGCGGCAATGCCTCGATGATCAGGTTTATCTGCGGGTATCTATTCCCCGAGGAGAAGCATCTTATCAACTGGGATATCCGGGCGGAGGGAAAGACTGTTCAGTCCTACAGCGCTGATTTCGTGCCCGGAAAGAGGATCGCAGAGCAGCCGGTATACATCCTCACGAGCAGGAACACCTTCTCGGCTGCCGAGGAGTTCACGTTCGATCTAAGAAACCTGGAACGGGCGATAATCGTGGGCGATACGACAGGAGGAGGAGGGCACACAGTATCCCAGTACGTTTTCGATTTCGACAAGTACAGGATCGGGATCCGGGTCCCTTACGGTCGTGCCTACAATCCAGAGAACAACGAGGGATGGGAAGGCGTCGGAGTCATCCCGCATATTCCGGTGCCCAGCGACAAGGCGCTCGAGGTCGCGAAGGAAGACGCTATCCGCAAGATCCTCGATACAGAGAAAGATGAACAGTTCAGGACCAGGTACGAATGGGAGCTCGCCGATATCGAAAGCAAAGCTAATCCCCCGGCCAAGCTGACCACGAGGGAGATGAAAAAATACGCGGGTTCCTATGGCCCGAGGCGCGTCTTCATCAAAAACGGAGGTCTGTATTACCAGCGCGAGAAAGGGCCGGAATACGAGCTTGTAACCATGGGGAACGGCATGTTCAGGGTGGGAGATATCGATTATTTCCGTATATCATTCGAGATTAACGGCAAAGGCCGGATCGTAAAGCTTGTAGGCCATTACAGCGACGGAAGAACGGACGGAAACGACAGGGATGGACGCTAGCTAGGATAGCCCCGTGACACATTTTTCCCGTGCTGGCACCCGAAATTGATTGTCCGGGGGCTGTGCCCATGATTATTTGAATATCAAACGCCCCGGGGTGGAGCCCCACGGCGATTGAAAGCAGGATGGGCCAAAGGCCTGTCTTTCTCCTTGTTTCTCACGACCCAAGAGTTTTTGATTGTCCAGGGGCTGTGCCCCTGGACATGTGATATCGAAGGGCTTTGCCCTTTAGAATACTAATTCTTCATCAATTTTAATAATACTATCATCGTCATGATACCAGTTTTTGGCGCTGCTGTATTTCCAATGTTCAGGTGATTCAACGAATCCTTTTCGTACAGGATTGTAATGCATATAATTCAATTTCTCTGTAAACCACTTTTCTGAGATTAAACCGACAGGGTGGAATTCGTCCTGCCAGACCTTATACTGCTGTTTGGGGTATCTTTCAGCTGCCCTGGCAAATACATCAAGAAATGCTTTTCTGTTATCGTTTGTTAATTGGTCTCGTATCTTTTTTGATGTAAAATTTTTAAAGTCTCTCATGATATGAGAAAGATTTGTGCTTTCAGAATTAGATGTGATCAAATGCATGTGGGTTGGCATGATCACATACCCCAGTAGGGAGAGACCTTTATTATCTTGACAGTATTTAAGGCTGTCTATAATGATTGTAAAATAGACAATAGGCAGCCAGGATGTGATTGTCAAGGTTGAGTAGTAAAATGAGGTGGTTGCAGGGTGGATTTTATATTTTTTCATTTGTTTGATGATTCGTTGATGCTTGATTTTACGTTAGGGGGGCAAAGCCCCTGGGAGTAGGCGCCCCGGGGCGGAGCCCCACGGCGATCGAAAGGATTTATAAAAAGGATCATTTAATCTGTCGTATATTATAATTTCCATCAATAATTTTTATTATTTTTATTTCTATACCATGACCGGAAAGATGAAAACTGTCCCCCTTGAATAATGCATCAGGTTTGGTAGAGTAGACAAAATAAATATCATAGTAGCCATCAGGAATGAATATTGAAGTAAGTAGGGTGGGCCAACGGCCTACCATTTATTATTCTCCAACCGTGTTGGTCATATTTTTTTGATTCAATGAAATATCACCCCAATCAGGTTCATATATTCCGCGA
>CAZUMH010000121.1:0-8160 GCA_964621645.1 uncultured bacterium | reverse complement strand
AATAGTGAAAGATAGGAACGACGGAGCAAAGGTGCAAGTATTCTCTTGTCACAAGAAGAGATTTCAGAATTTGGGAAGGGGAAGAATACTTTCAGGGGATGGGTTTAGCCCAGATCGCGGATTGCCCTGACGAGCCGGTTCAGGGCCAGGCGGTACCCCTTGCGTCCGCTGATGACCGCGGCCAGAATTAAATCCTCGTTCCAGGCTGAAAAAAAGCGGAAGACAATCCTGGTCCCGCCGGAAGTCCGGATGATGATTTCCCGGGATGAGCTCTCATCTTCCAGCAGCGCCGTCGTCTGCAGCAGAGAAAAGGCGAATTCCAGCAGCCGTTCCTGATCCAGAGCGGAGGAGCGGCCCGCAGAAGCCATGGGAAGCCCCTCGGAAGAAAAAAGCACGATGGTGTCCCAGCGCTCCTCTCTCAGGCCCAGGTCTTTCATGGACTGCTCTATGGTCGTCTGTATTGACGAGGGGGTCATTTTTCAGGCTCTCATAGGCTGCTTTTCCAGGTTTTCCCTGGTCTGGGAAACGACCTGTCTAATGACCTCCTTCAAGGTAGGGAACACACCCATTCCGGTGGTGGCGGTCGCTTCGAAGTGGGGCACCTGAAAGAGATTGAGTCTCCGGTTCATTTCTTCCACCGGTTCGATATCTTCCAGGTCTCTCTTGTTGTATTGCAGAACCCAGGGAAAATTTTCCAGGCTCTTATCGCTCAGGATGAGATGTTTTTCCAGGTCGAGCAGGGTGTCAAGATTGGCGTCCATCATAGCTTCCTGGGAGTCGGCCACGTAGACGATGCCGTCGACGCCATTAAGCACAATACGGCGTGACAGGTTGTAATTGACCTGCCCGGGCACGGTGTAAAGGTTGAATTTCGGTTTTTTCCCGGCGATGCGTCCAACTTCCAGCTGAAGAAAATCAAAGAAAATGGTCCGGTCCTCATGGGTTTTCAGAGAGATGAGTTCTCCTTTAAGGGAAGGATCGATGTGATTATAGATATATTTCAGATTTTCCGTTTTACCGCTCAATCCCGGACCGTAGTAGACTATTTTCAGATGTATTTCGTTGAGCATCCTGTTTATAAACATGATAACATTCCTTTTATCGCTCAGGAGAAATCTTTCAGAGAGCGGTCAAGTTCATTGTCGAGCAGGGTTTGAAAGTTCCCGTCGAAGATATTAGAATCCTCTGTTGATTCGTTTTCTTCATTGAGCACCACCGCCAGTTCGGCGACACTTTTCTTGGTGAAAATACGGACCATGCCCAGCGCCACTCCTTTCTCAAAAACCACGACGAGAAAATAGCGGGGAGTCACGGTGGAGACGAAGATGTTATGCTGGGCTCCCTCGTGGAGCACCATGCGGAAATGTTCCCCTTCTCCCAGAATACGGGCCATCTCGTTGGCGGCTGAGAAACTGGAGGCGGCCAGCGTGGACAGCAGGGTGGTGTCTCCTCTCCAGCCGGTTCTGATATTACTGGCAATCACCCGGCCGCTGCTGCTTACCAGCAGCACCGCTTCCACCCGCAGCTTGGTCGCCAGGGCGGCCATGGAATCGGAAATTTTTTCGAATTGCTCTTTGGAGAGAATCGGTTCAACGGTTCTTCGATGGTAATCTACAGGGTTCATTTACACATTCCCATATGTTAATTTATCTTCCCGTTGCCAGACGATCGATAAGGAAATCCGGAAGTCCGGCGTGACGCATTTCCTTCTGTGTCTGTTTGACGGGATATTCGACCCGCGTCATGGTAAAGATCGATTTGTCTGTATCCCAAAAGCCCAGGCAGGAAAGCGGCGAACCATCCCGGGGCTGCCCCACGCTGCCCAGGTTGATCAGATACCGGTACCCGGTTTTAACGTGAATTTCTGTCTCATACATTCGGCCGGTGATTCCATCCTCATCCTGGAAATACACAACGGGCTGATGAGTATGGCCGTAGAAACAGAGAGAGAAATCTCTCGCCCGGAACTGTTCCTCCGCCTGACTGACGCTGAGGATGTAGTCCCAATTCTGCGGCCTGGCGGGGCTGGCGTGCACCAGAAGGTACTTATCGGTTTTCCGTTCCAGGGGAATGGAGGAGAGAAGCGCCGTATCGGCTTCCGAAACCATCTCTTGCGTCCAGAGCATCGCTTCCCGGGCCGGAGAGTTAAAACTGTTGATGTCAGCCAGTCCTGCCGCGGCCCAGTCATGATTCCCGGCGACGATCTCATCCACGCTGTCCATGAGCAATTCCAGACACTCGTTGGGTCGGGGACCGTACCCCACGATATCACCGGCACAGACAATCCTGTCGGCGCCCTCTTTCCTGATGACCGAAAGGATCGTTTCAAGGGCCGAAAGATTGCCGTGAATATCGGAAATTAATGCTATTTTCATCCTGCTCTATAGATATGGTTCATATTATTTGACAGTCCAGAGTGCTTCCCGTTTGATTCTGCAAAAAACGAGCCACCCGGCAAGTCAGGTCACATGTGGCAGTATCGCTTTCATTTTGCAGGAGTTAGCCTTACAAAATGAATCCGGCTCGACGATTTTCCCCGGCTTGGCTGGTCAAATACCGTCTGACCCGGTTATTATTCAGCCGCCGTATTAAAGAATATCGAGCGGATCGATGTCGACAGAAACGCGGATGCCCGCTCCGGATCGGCCTTTTTGCATGGTATCCAGGGCCTGCCGGCAGGCCCTGCGGATCAGGCCGCCGGAGGGATCCGTCTCCCTGGCGGCGCGCAGGATAATCTGATAGCGGTACAGTTTTTTAATCCGCGGAATGGGACAGACAGCCGGTCCCAGAACGGCAATTCCCTCCCGGCGGGGCAGCAGGCGGTGCAGTTCGGCGGCGGCCCGGTGCACCCGGGCCTCGCTTTCCCCCTTTATTCTGATCACGGCCAGACGGCCCCAGGGGGGATACCCCAGTTCGCGGCGCTGCTCCATCTCCCACTCGTAGAAGGCTTCGTATTCCTGCCTGGCGGCCATGCGGAGCACCGGGTGATCCGGTATGCGGCTCTGGATGATGACTTCGCCCCGCTCCTTGCGTCTGCCGGCTCTTCCCGCTGTCTGCGTCAGGAGCTGAAAGGTGCGTTCCCCGGCCCGGAAATCGGGGAAATGCAGCCCCGTATCAGCGGAGATGACGCCGACCAGCTGCACTCCGGGAAAATCGTGTCCTTTGGCCACCATTTGGGTGCCCAGGAGGATATCCCCCTTCTTTTCCTCGAAGAGCTGCAGAATGCGGCCGTGGGAATGCTTTCCCCGGGTGCTGTCTTGATCCATGCGCAACACCCGGATCGCAGGGAACGCTTTTTTCAGCTCCTCTTCCACTCGCTGGGTCCCGATTCCCAGATAGCGCAGGGTGCGTCCGCCGCAGCTGGAACATTCCTCGACGGCCCGTTTCTGAAAGCCGCAGTAGTGGCAGCGGAGGGTATTATCCCGCTGGTGGTAGGTAAGGGTGATATCGCAATTGTTACATGTTTCGATATGGCCGCAGTCCCGGCAGCGGAGGAGCGGGGCGTAACCGCGCCGGTTCTGGAGCAGGATGATCTGCTGCCTGGAGGCGAGCCGCCGTTCCATATCCTCCAGCAGATCCGGAGAAAAGATCAAGCCGTGTTCATCTCCTTCCTCATCCCGGAGATCCACCAGCCGCACCCGCGGCAGGGGCGTGCGGTCGATGCGCCGGGTGAGCCGGCAGAGAGTGTATTTCCCCAGATGGGTGTTATGATAGGATTCCAGGCTGGGGGTGGCGGATCCCAGGATGACCAGGGAACCGGTCAGGTGGGCCCGCATGACGGCGGTGTCCCGGGCGTTATAGCGGGGAGCCGGATCGTTCTGCTTGTAGGAACCGTCGTGTTCCTCATCCACGATGACGAGTCCCAGATCCTCCAGGGGAGCGAACACGGCCGAGCGCGGCCCCAGGGCGATGCTGAAGGAGCCGTCCTGGATCTTGCGCCAGGAGTCGTAGCGCTCCCCGGGAGACATGCGGCTGTGGAGGACGGCCACCCGGTCTCCGAAGGCGGCCCGGTAACGGGCAATGGCCTGGGGCGTGAGAGATATTTCGGGGATGAGCACCAGGGCGGTTTTACCCTGTTCCAGGGTGCGGCGCACGGCTTCGATGTAGACCTGGGTCTTGCCGCTGGAAGTGACGCCGTGCAGCAGGATAACGTGGAAGCGGGATTCGTCCAGCTGGGCCGTTATCTCATCCAAAGCCGTCTGCTGTTCTTCCGTTAGTGCGACGATGGCGTCTTCCTGCCTCAGCCCGGATGCGGCGGCAAGACGGAGACGTTCCTTCTCGACAATCCGGATGACCCCCAGCTTCTCCAGGCGGCGCAGCAGGGAAAGGGGTACGTCGAAGGAATCCCGGGGCAGATCCTTTTTCTTTTCCAGCAGCTGCCGAATTACCTGAGCCTGGCGTGGGGCCCGGCGTCGCATGGTTTCCAGATCGATCTCGGCTGGATCGGCCTGGAGCCGGATCCACTTTTCCATCAGGGGGGTGGCTTCCGGTGTCTCCAGTTCATGGGCGGTGCGGATCAATCCCAATTTTTCCAGCCGGGCCAGGTGCGAGCGGCGGCAGGCTTGGGGCTGCAGCCGGCGCAGGCGGGAAAAGGCGACGGTTCCCCTCTGCCGCACCAGTCCGATTATATCTTTTTCCTCCTGGGACAGCTCTATTCCCGTGTCATCACCATCATGTGACGAGATCATAAGGCGGGTGCGGCGCTGCAGGCCGGGCGGCAGGGCGGCCCGAACCGCCTCACCCCAGCTGGAGATGTAGTAATCGGAGATCCAGCGGGTGAGGTCCAGAATATCCCGGCCCAGCAGGGGATAGGGGTCGAGGATGTCCTCCACCTGACGGATTTCACTTAAGTCCGGCCGGGAGCAGAAGCCGGTGACAAAGGCGGCCATGCTGCGACTGCCCAGCGGCACCTGAATGCGCTGCCCCGGCTGCACCGAATCCCATAAATCGGGAGGAACTTCGTACGTGTAGACTCCTCCGGGGGGCTGGGTGAAGATGACGTTGACCCAGCGATGCTCATCGTTTCCACTCATAATGAGAATATACGAAGCAGGGTATCTATTTAAAAGCGGATTCCGGAAAGATGTGGGACTCCAACGTATCCGGCACCATATTTTAGTACATTTAAGGTTGGATAAAAAGAAAGTGAAGCTTCCCGGTTTATTTCCGTCCCAAGCTCGGTGTGGGACGGATGGGTAAAAACCCAGCAGGTTTTTTACCCTTTTATAAACAAATTTGTCGGGGTGAACCCCGACCTACGGATGTGATGACAAACATCACAACACTTCGATTACCGATTCCCTTTTCGCTTCCCGGCCGGCTACTTCGTCCTTTACCGTTATGATGATAGTGTAGTGGTCCGGCTTCAGGCGGGATAGATCCAGGGCGAACCAGACCTGTTCGTTCCGCTTACCTCCCTGCTGGGTGAACGAGGTGGAATAGGCCGTCCGGTTCCGGCTGAAGGGATTGATTCGCCCCAGGAACCCGGTCCTTTTGGAGCGCAGTTCGTAGGAGACCTCCATGTCGGTGCGGCCCCCGCCGCTTAAGTGCAGGTTGTATATCTCGAAGTAGACAAAGATCATTTTTTTTCTTTCCACCTGGCTGAACGGATAGGGCGTAATGCAGAGATTGTGTTTGATGTATGCCTTTTTATCCTTGTCGGGATCAGCAGTTCTGATATTTGAAGCCAGCTGCAGATCGCTGAGGAAGAGATCCTCCCGGCCGGCCAGGAAGCCCTCGGTCTCGATTTTCTCTTCATCCGCGGCCTGGCCGAAGGGATGCTGCAGCTCCAGGGCCAGGGAGTAGGTGTAGCCGGAGAGCATGATGTTGATCTGGTCGGTGTAGTATCCCGTGTCCGGGGGTTGACTGACCATGATATATCCGTCTCGGTTCTTGATGACTGTCCCGGTCGTATCACGCAAGGCCCAGGAGGTGCGCAGAGGTATATCCTGAACAAGACTGTCCTGCTGCCGCGCCTGTAATTCTTTGAAGGGAACGGCGTAGTAGAGTTCCAGCCGGGTCTGACCGTAATCATAGAAGCGGGCCGTGCTAACATTACAGCTCAATTTTTTGTGGTGACGTTCTAAGAAATCCGTCTCGTGGGGCAGACGGGCCTGGCGCTCGAAGGTTTTGATTCCGAGATCTTTGATTTCCTGTTCAGTAGCCTCTCCGGAAGCCAATCGAGTATATATATAGTGTAAATGCCGCCGCTGCTCTAGGAATTCACGGGGAAGTTTTTCTGGGTAATCAGTCATTAATTCATAATGGGCACCTCTCTCTCGAATAAAATCGAACCATATGCCATCACTGATCCAGTAGATCCAGCATTCATTAGCGTGTATTGAGTAGCCTGATGGATTTTGGTCCTGCAGGTCCGGTGGTCCGTAGCGTACATAGATCTCTCCCCTGTCATCGTACCCCCGCGGTGAGGGATAACGGAACCAGCGGCGGGCATATTGGAGCCGCTGGAAGTGAACGGGGATGCGTTCGTTCTCGGGAGTGGCCGGAGTGGGATCCCGCTGCTGGAACACCCGCATGATAAAGCGGCCCTTGTCCTCCGTCCTCTTATATTCCTTTAATTCATTTACACTGAAGATATCCTTGACCGCGTGATAGAGGGTGTCGGCATAGGGATCGTTGCCAAGCTGCTTCAGCCCGTCATAGAACATCCCGGTCATCTCGATCAGTGACGAGTCTTTCTCGGCCAGGGCGATGGCTCGCTTAATGAGCCGGGGAGCCGGGATTACTGTTGGAACCGTCTTCGTCCTCTTGTTCCCGGGAAAAGGCTCATAATCCTTGGGCAGCATGTCCGCCAACAGTTCGAAGGCCCAGTGCCCCGATGTCACCACCAGCCGGGGACCGTAGAGATGGCCGGATCTGCTGACCTTGAGCGGACTGGCCAGGGCGTGCAGGCCTGATGTCTGGAAAGCTGGCGTGTCATCCATATTAGACGATTTATAAAAAGTTCCGTATTTAGCGGAAGCCATTTGAACGTATAACTCTTTCACTTCCGATTCACCCTCATAGAGCACCACAGTCCATTCCGGCAGATCGATTAGGAGTTTATCCTCTGATTCGGCCGGGTGCACGATGGCGGCCGGATCAATTTTCTCCATCTCCATTGACATCATGGAGGAGGGCGGATATTTCAATTTAAAGCATCGGAACTTTTCTTCTTCAACTCTGTTGTTGATGAGCGCCGTGAAAAAATGGATCAGCGAGCCCCGGTAGGCCTTCTGCCGGTTTTTGGTCCATTTTTTCAGCTTCCTCGGGTTTTTCGGCTTGAGGGGAAGAAAGCGGGAGCGCACCAGGAAGTTGACGTCTGTACTATGCAGCACCTTGAAATTTTCGATATAGAGTTCTATGCGGTAGCCCAGGGCCTTGTTGACGATCTCCAGGGGGCTGCTGGAGGTTATATCGATGCGTTCGTCGTTCTCCGTGGCGGTGATGGAGAGGACCTCGGGATTTTCTATGGCACACTGGCGGGCGTTGGGGGTAATGCCCAGCAGGAAGCGCCGCGTTTTTTTGAGAAGCCGCTTGAATTCCCGGTCCCGTTTGGCGGTCACGGTAAGGGTTGGTACTTCCAGGGGTTGGGGAGTGAGGACGATGTTAAATATTTTTTCCGATTCTTCGTTGACGACGATACCGCGGCTCTCGAGGCGGTAGCCCATCATACTCACTACCAGCTCGTAGGACCCGGCCCGGACGGATGTTATGGTGAACCCGCCCTGCCGGTCCGTGGCAGAACCCAGGGTGGTGTTGGAGAGAAAGACATTGGCAAGATAGAGGGGCCGGCCGGTTTCCCCATCCAGGACGGTGCCGTGCAGCTCGTAAAGGATGTGTTCCTGGGCTGATGCAGAATTAAGGAAAAAAAGCAGAAGGAGTAATTTTTTCATACTACCTCCTGTAGCGCTGGAAAAAATATGTCTGGGTTTTCCTTCTAAAGAATAAATATATATATTTAATATGTCAAGTATTTCTTAGGAAAAAATATAATGGAAAGGCTTCATTCCGCAGGGGCAAGAGCCCGTGCGGAATGATAAACAAACAATATCAAATTATCCGGTAAAATAGTATGGAGCAATGAGGAATAGATTAAAGGGAAGCAACGCTTCCCGTTTTAGATCCGTCCCACGCTCAGCTTGGGAGGGAGGGGATCCT
>CAZUMH010000120.1:0-8378 GCA_964621645.1 uncultured bacterium | reverse complement strand
CTGACTATGGTTTGGGAGAAGTATATTATCGTGTGGGTCAGTATAAGGAGGCGGTGCGCCACCTGCTTTCTGTCGTGGAAGAGAGTAATGATCTGCGTCTGCAGAAGAAGGCGGCAAAACTTTCAGCTGATATAATGCTTAATGTGATCAGCAATGCGGATCTCCAGGTCCTCTTTGATGAGCTGCTTACAGAAAAAGGAAAGGCGGCCGTAACCATAAAACTGGCTCAGAGGGCAATGCGGGCCGATAATTTCCTCACGGCCAAGAATTATCTGAAACGGTTCCTGGATCTATTCCCGAAAAGTGAATATGGTGATACCCTGCGTAATCTGATGGCACAGGCGGAAGAGCAGAGCCGAAATTCTTTCAGTATAGGGGTCATCCTGCCGCTCAGCGGCACCACAGGAGAATTGGGGAAACAGCTTCTCAGCGGGATCCAATTCGCCGTTGACCAATACAACGAACAGTCTGAGGCCAGTATCAGACTGGTGGTGAGGGATTCCCAGGACAATATCATCACGGCCGTTAAGGCTGCCCAGGAACTCTGTGCCAACGGAGAAATTCTGGCGATCATCGGGGAGCTGGAATCGGATAAAACAGCGGCGATAGCCGGCGTTGCCCAGGAGAACGGAGTGCCACTGCTGGCCCCTACGGCCAGTCTGGATGGTATCGCCCAGCTGGGGGATTGTATCTTTCAGCTGAACAGCAGTGTGCGGATACAGGCACAGCAACTGGCCAGCTTTGCCGTAAAGGATCAAAACCTGCGTCATTTTGCCATTCTCTATCCTGCTACGGTCTACGGCAAAAGCATGCGGGATGCTTTCGTCGAGACAGTGAACTCCCTGGGCGGAGAAATAATCAGCGAAAAATATTATTTCAAAAGCGGGGAAAACTGGGGCAACTATATTGGCGAGCAGGTAAAGGCTATCCGGAAAGAAGGATTGGCGCGCATGCTGGAGGATTCCCTGCTGGTGAGGCTGCCCCCTGATGAATTGACGGACGATCTCTCTGATCTGCGGAAGATGGAGGGAGTTATCGGCCCCACCCAGACGCTGGATGATTTGGTGGATTCCACGGATCTGGCAGTGACTTCCATTGACTGCATCTTCGTTCCCTCCGAGACCGAGGAGCTGCCGGTCATTATACCCCAGCTGGCGACCGGTCATTTCAGGGCTCAGATTATCGGCAGCTCGCAATGGTATGATTTGGAGACGCTGCAAGAGAACAGCCAGTACACCGACGGCATCCTTTTCCCCAGTGATTATTTTGTGGATCCATCTGACTACGCGTTCTATGCTTTCAGCAACGCGTTCCGTCTGAAGATGAAGCGAACACCGGGACAGTTGGAAATATACGGATATGACACCATCAAGCTTCTCCTCCGTGTTCTGGCTGATAAAAATATTTCCCGTACCGAAATAGCAGCGGCCCTCAGGAATACCCCTTCGCTGCAGGTGTTGCACGGATTCTATAAAATCGATGCGGAGGGCTACAATGAGGCTCTCCATATTCTTCGATATCGGAATGGCAGCCTCCTTAAAGTAAATTGAGCCTGGTATTTGAAAATCACGACGGACTTCTCCTGGGAGAAATGCGTTTTCCTATGGGGAAATATATGGGTGTCGCGATTGTGAGCACCAGGACAGGAGGCGTGAGCACGTCACCGTATGACAGTCTGAATCTGGGTGCCAATACACAAGATGATCCTGATTCAGTAGAGGAGAACAGGCGGCGTTTCCTCAGCGCTCTTGAAATCACTGAAAAAGATATAGCCCGGCCGGGTCAAGTGCACTCCACTTTCGTCCGTCAGGTGTATGGCGGGGGATTCTTCCCGGAAACGGACGGACTGATCACGGATCGCCCCGGAGTGATACTCTCCGTTCAGACCGCTGATTGCATACCGCTGTTTTTACTAGATACGGCGAGCCCGTCAGCAGGGCTCATTCACGTCGGCTGGCGCGGCGCCCAGGCGGGTATTATTGATCGGTCACTTGATCTCATGCGTATCCGGTGTAATGCAGATCCCGTAAAAATACAGGCTGTGGTGGGCCCTTGTATCGGGCCCTGCTGCTATGCTGTCGGTCCAGAGGTAGTGAGGCTTTTCCCGCGTACTGTCATCATAAAAAATCATCTGTACCTGTCGGCTTTTGTCATCGGAGAACTTACCAAGCATGGTCTTAATAATGATAATATCCACAATATGGATCTTTGCACATCATGCAAACGGGACCTTTTTTTCTCTCACCGCCGTGACAAAGGAGTTACCGGCAGGATGATGTCTCTGCTGACTATTAGAAAAAATAGCTCTTGACATTTAGATAAAATTTTGCAATCTTATCCGCAGACTTTCCATCTCAATTAATAACCAATCAACAAGAAACCCGGGACTAGAAAGAAACGCAGGACTGTATATTTAGTTCCACAACAATAACCATTAAGGAGGAAACCCATGAGTAAAAAATTGTTAGTTATCGGAATTTTCTGCCTCTTACTTGCCGGATTGTCAACGGCTCAGACAAATATCGGCTTCAATGGTATTGGACCGATGATTGGGTATGTTTCCCCTGAAAATATCGACGGGACCATCGCGTTCGGCGCCAGGGCCGATTTGGGTTCGATCTCCAAGTTTGGATTTATGGCGGATGTTCTTTTCTGGTCCAAGGGACAGAAGGAAACCAGTGTTTATTATTCTTATGAATACAGCTATTCCTCATTCTACGTAACCGCCCTGGGTAAATATTCCTTCGGGGATCCCAACGCACAGTTGCGGCCCTATACGGCTGCGGGTCTTGGCTTTTGTTTCAGCAAGGTGAGTGCTGATGAGCACTATATGGTCGTGAAGTCCCTGCCAAGCGCCACCTCACCCATGAGTTTATCAGACAGTAATACCGATCTGTGTATCCATCTTATCGGGGGCGTGGATTATCAGCTTTCTCCACAGCTCACGGGCTTTGCAGAATTTCGTTACATGCTGGGAGGATGGGATACCTGGGGCATCTTCGCCGGTGCTATCTATAACCTCTCCAAATAACTAAAACGGGAGAATATCATGAAGAAATTCACTTTTATCTTGTTGCTCTGCCTGCTACCCGCTTCATTCGTTTTCGGGCAGGTAACAGTTGGTGGCTTCGGCTCTTACTGTATGCCCATGAGCCCAAGTGATTTCAAGGACTACTGGGGCGGCGGTATCGGATTCGGCGGTGAGGCAAAATTGGGTATGGGACCGAATTCAGCCGTGGTGGTAACTTTCCACATGCTGAACTTTAAGCTTGACTCAGATGCCTTGCTGGATGAATTCGGCGGAGCAGGTCTCGGAATAGACGTGAGTGGCGGCAACATCAAAGGCTGGGCACTTACCGGCAATTTCCTCCAGTATCTGACCCCTCCGGGCGGAGGTATGGGATTTTACGTAACCGCTGGCGCTGGATACTACAGCCTGAAACCCGATGATATCACCATGACCTATCAGGGAGCGAGCCAGACGATATCAGGAGGAGATGCTGAAACAGGGTTTGGGGTGAATGGAGGCGTTGGTATTGAATTCGCTCTCAGTTCCTTCAGCATTTTCGCTGAGGGTCGTTATCATTATACTTTCATCGAGATGGAGGGAAACGACGGCAAGGTCACCTTCATTACCATCAAGGGCGGAGTCAGAGTACCGATAAGTTAAATATTCATGATATTCGACATTTTTAAGCTCCGGGTTTAAATACCCGGAGCTTTTTTTCTTGCTTCTACAACGGGGAGAGCCTATATTAAAAACTTATTCGATTCGCTGCTCTTTTATTTGCTGATGCTGGAGTGCTTCAATGCCCAATTATTATTATTTCCTGATCGCCTTTGTGCAAGCACTTACGGAATTTCTCCCGGTATCATCGTCCGGTCATCTTCTGCTCTTGAAGGGAATTATTCATTTTACTGAAGTTCCAATTCTTGTTGATATTACAGTGCATCTGGGCAGTCTTGTTGCGATAATCTTCTTTTTCCGTCACAGACTGATGCGATTGGTGCGCGGTGCCACTCAAGAGATCAGGGCGAACACGCGACCGGCTGCTGAAGCCAGGCTGATACTGTATCTGATATTCTCGACGGGTGTTACAGGCTTTATCTTCATACTATTGAGGAAGAATTTTGAAACCAGTTTCCATGAACCAGGGATTTTACCGGTTACGTTCGTTTTCACAAGTTTGCTGCTGCTTTTAGTACATATAACAGAGAGAAAAAAGCGTGGGGCCCATCGTAATCTCACCTGGACAGCAGCGTTGCTGGTTGGAGTTTTTCAGGGATTGGCCATCTTGCCGGGCGTTTCACGCTCCGGAGCCACTATCGCACTTCTCCTGATCATGGGGATTCAAAGAGATGAGGCGGTTTTCTATTCCTTTGCTCTGGCAATTCCAGCTATAATCGGCGGATTTTTGATAGAATTGCCAGAGGCCGGTAACAGTACCTTTTTAGCGGATCATTGGCTTGTATTATCCGGCAGCCTGCTTGTCTCCGCTGTGTTCAGTTATTTCTTTTTAAGGCTCCTGACAATTCTTATCTATAAAAGGAAATTTTGGTTTTTTTCTCTCTATACCGCTTTAGCGGCCGTTTGCAGCGGGATATTTTTCTGGTAAGTGATCATAGGTATTTTCATCCATATACAATAAGAACATGTCTGACAAGGTAAAATATTCTCATTTGTGTGCGGCAATCGCCAAGGGTGACATTCGATCCGTCTATTTTTTCCATGGCGGGGAGTCATACCTCATTGAAGACCTGATTAACAAAATAAAAACTGTAGTTGTAGATGAAAATATAAAAGATTTTAATTTTGATCATTTTTATGGTGACGAAGCTGATCCGGCGCAGATTATTAATACGGCTTCATCCTTTCCTATGATGACGGATAAGCGGCTCGTGCTGATAGAGGACGTCCAGAGACTTTCCCAGAAAGGAAAGGATATGATTGCCTCCTACGTGCAGTCTCCCAGTGACTTTTGTGTGCTGATCTGTACGTCCGGGAAAGCAGATATGCGACAGAAGTTCTATTCGACCTTGAATAAAAACAGCGTCGTTTACGAGGCGCGTCCTCTTTATGAAAACCATGCTGAAGCCTGGCTGCAGCGTTTTTTCAGCGAGAGAAAGATATCAGTAACGCCGGGGTTCATTGCATCCCTTATTGAAAAGAACGGTACAGATCTGTGGTCTCTTCATAATGAAGCAGAGAAGATCATCACTTATTCCTGGGGCAAGGAACGATTGGATAAGGAAGACGCTCTTGTCTTGGGTGGAGATTCACGGACTTTTACGATTTGGAATCTTACTGATTCAGTGGGCAGGAAAGACCGAGGCCAAGCGCAGAGAATCTTGGCTAATCTTTTGGAAAACGGACAATCCGCTGCCGGATTGATCATTCAGCTGCAGAAAAGAATGTTTCTGCTGCTGCGGATCCAGCTTTATCGCCGAGCTAACCCAGGCGGCAATATTGCAACTGCATTTCATTTAACCGGTTTTTTCGCCCGAATCTACCTGGAACAGGCAGAGCATTTTAAAATTCCGGAACTGCGGCGGATTATACGCGTTCTTTTAGAGGCAGATCTTATGCTGAAGAGCGGCTTCCTGCAGCCTCAGCTCTTGCTGACCGTTCTTATTCATGAGTTAACTGCCGGACTGAGACCGAAAAATGAATTGGGTGTTTTCCTGGTATAAACGAGAAATCACGGAACTTTTCAAGGTGATATTTGTTAGATAAATCGAAGACAACACGGAAGGACTTGAGCGAGATCTCCGACGAGGAGCTGATCGCTGATTTTCAGAATGGGGATGTATATGCCTTCGAAGTTATCGTGCAGCGATATAAGAATCAGTTGATCAATTTTGTTTATAACTTTTTAGGCAGCAGAATCGATTCTGAAGATGTGGTTCAAGAGACGTTCCTTCGTGTTTATAGAAATAAGCATCGCTATCGGGATATAGCGAAATTCAGTACCTGGATTTATACGATAGCGGGAAATCTCGCGAAAACAGAGCTGCGCAGGCGTAAACGACGACGAATGTTTTCGTTGAGCGAGATGGGATTCGATGAGAAGGACTACGATATACCGGATACAGGCAACACACCTGACAAGGTACTGGAAGAGTCGATAAAAGGCCATAAAATCCGGGAAGAAATAATGAAGTTGCCTGTGAAGTTTCAGGAAGTGATTGTTTTACGTGATTTAAAGGAGTTTTCTTACGAAGAAATAAGTAAGATGTTACACATTCCAATCGGGACGGTTAAATCGCGGGCTAATCGGGGGAGACTGCGGTTACAAAACCGTCTGAAAGGAATCTTAAGTAAAGAGGATGGAG
This sequence comes from uncultured bacterium, assembly GCA_964621645.1. GTDB lineage: Bacteria > Zhuqueibacterota > QNDG01 > QNDG01 > JAGLOF01 > CAZUMH01. The sequence continues at coordinate 2,045 of CAZUMH010000120.1, read as the reverse complement.
GAGAAGCATGACACCCTGCAAAAGGTACTGGGGGGATATTTGTCGATCTGTAGACGGTGATTTGGACCGTATCCAGGAAGCCGAGCTTAAAGAACATCTGTCCGTTTGCAGTGATTGCGCAGAGGCCTATGGACGCTTAAAGCAGTTGAGGCAGCACCTCAAGATGATGCCGTCGATTACGGTGAGGCCAAATTTCAACATTTTGCTGCATGAGCGTCTCCGTTGGGAAAAAACACATTCCCCTCGATTGACATTAACTCCCATATTCCCGCGGTGGGCGGCTCTCCCTGCAACCGGTCTCGCTTTTCTTTTGCTTGTCAGCGGAGTATGGTATTTGAGTACTCGCCCGGTATCGTTAAAAGACATCATTTCCGGAAACCAGACCGAAGTAGCGTTTGATGAGAATGAAGGTCCCCAGGAAGTTTACTATGTGATCGAAGATGATCCGGGAAGTATATCACTGTCTCGTGACGATTCCGATAAAAGTAAACGGGGAATTGCTGCCGATAGTATGCAGCAAGATGAATTATCCAGATTTAGATCCCACCTGAGGCAAGTCAGTTTCTGAGATGAGATACACTCGACAGAATACATCTCTATTGCTGGCAGGATGGCTGATTGTTATGACGGCAATGCAGGCTGCTGCCCAAATAGAAAGAGGGCAGGCCGATATCATACCCAAAGGCCATACTGATCATATACCTTCCTGGATTCGTAAGTCTGTTGTTACTATCACAGGATATGTAACAACGGACGGATCCTATGCAAAGAAAATCGGAAGCGGTTTTATTTACCATCCCAACGGCTACATTGCGACAAGATTGAAAGTCGTCGAGAACTGTTCCAAGATTTTTGTAAGACTGGAAGACGGCAGTAAACGGCCTGCGGAAGTAATATACAGCAATCCTGTAAACGGCATGGCCCTGGTAAAAATAGCTGGAAGTGAATACAAACCAGTATTGGTGGGGAACAGTGAAGAATTGAATTCTTATTCAATCCTCACCATTATCGGAAACTCCCTGGGAATCTTTCCGTCAATGACTTTGGCTTCGCTGAAAGAAAGAGATCAGCAGGGATTGTTAAAATTACAGGCTTTTATCCCTCCAGGGAACTGCGGAAGCCCGATTTTCGATGAAGAAGGGAGACTGGTTGCCGTTGTTATGGGAAGGATTTTGGGATCAAACCGGAACCACTCCATCAAGGGCGGTATCGGTGTGGCCATGCCGGTTGAAAGCTTCAGCGGGGATCTTGATGAGATGGTCCGGTATCTCAATGAGAACAGGGGCTGGGTTGGGATAACGGCTGATGATCTGCCGGGCACCCACTGGATCGTTGTCCATGAACTGACCAAGGGAGGTCCGGCCCAAAAGGCTGGAATATGTGTGGGCGATACGATTACTGCCTTTGAAGGACAACAATTTTACAACCTCAATGAACTGCGTTTGACTGTAAGAAAGGTTATCCCTGGAACAAAAGTCGTATTTACCCTGAAAAAGGGATCGATGGAGATCACTCACCTGGTAACGGTCGAAGAAAAAAGATAAACTCGCTTTTTATCAATCCTGAATAATATTCTCTATTTAAATTCCTAATTGTCATTTTTCAGATCAGCTGCGACGATGGCTTGACGTTCGAAGCAGGGTGATTTCGGTTGACATTAACATTAATAACTGTTACATTTGGCTGTCATTTTCCTAGAATGGAGGTCAAGTGCTGGAGCAACGCGGAAACATATCCAGACTTATTTTATTCGTCGCTCTGGCAGTGGTGGTTGGAGTGGGGATGTTCATTCCATTTAAAGGTTTTGGCGGATTCCTGGTGCAGGCGACTATTTTTCTCTTGGTCTCTTGTTTGATTTATGTACTGGTCCTGAGAGGGCAGCAGATACCCTGGCGGGAGAGGATAGAACGCGATGATGAAGAGGAGAAGGAAGAATCTGGCCTGGAGGAGATTGAAGCAGAGCGAAAATCATGGCCCGGATTCAGTGAAGCCTATAGAGAATATTACGGCTACCTTTTTCCCCTGCTGCGGCGATCCCTGATGGC
>CAZUMH010000119.1:0-8736 GCA_964621645.1 uncultured bacterium | reverse complement strand
GCTGGTAAGCAGGCCGGGCGGTATACTGACGTAGATGATTTGGTTATTCAATTCACCGGTAAGAGCATAATAGACGCCCAGCACCACGAAGGAACCCAGGGTGAGCCCGGAGATAAACTCACCCAGAAGCCAGCGGGTCAAATGGCTGGTATAGAAACGAATGGACATCCCTCCAATCATCATAAAAACCAATATGGGCCAGCCGCTCCTGAAGAAAAAATAGATACCGATGGCCGCTCCGATCAGCAGGGAACCATAGGCCGCGATCCGCACCTGAGCCGGTGAGGTCAGACCGGCCTGCATCATGCCGCTGCCGCCGCTGAAGGGAGTACGGCTGGTGTTTTCATCGATCTTCGTCCTATAATCGGAGAGTTCATTAAAGAGATTCACGGATGTATGACTCAGGGTCACTCCTGCAACCAGAAGCAGAGCATGGTACCAGCTCACCGGATCAACGCGGGTGGCGGCGCCGATACCGATCAGGGTGAGAAACACTGCGAGGATGAGGAAGGGAGCACGGATTTGCTGCAGCCAGACACCGATCTTTAGTTTTGCCATTCTCAATCTCTCCTCGCAAGCGTAGGGATGGATTCCGATCTGAACATATCCTAATTCTTTTTGCTGAACTGTTTTTTTATCATAATATTTAGTATTGTCCTGTCCGTTTCGATCATGCCCTCACTGCTCAGCTCTCCCACGTTCCGCATGGTTTCCTCGGGTGAATTAGAGACGATACCGTCCGTTCCCTTGATCCCCAGACCATGCAGCGCGAAAAGGGCCGACTGGACCGCGGTCCCGGCCGCGGTGGAAAGTTTGAGGGCGCAGCCGGCCTTGGCGCCGTCGCAGATGACGCCGGCCAGATCGCCGATGACGTTTTTTATGGCGGCCGCGATATTCTCGGCGTTGCCGCCCATCAGATAGGTAATACCGCCGGTGGCACCCGACCCGGCGGCCACGGAGCAGCCGCAGATGGCTCCCAGACGGCCGGTGAACGCCTTGATATAGGCGGTAATCACATGGGAGAGAGCGATGGCCCGCAGCACCAGGGTTTCGTCCCCGCAGTCGATGAAATCCTTAACGGCCCAGATGGGCAGAATGGCGGTGAGACCGTGATTACCGCTGCCGGCCGAGCTCATGGCAGGCAGGCGAACGCCGGACATGCGGGCGTCGGAGGCGGAAGACGCGAGGATCCGCGCCGCCAGAACCATGTCCCGTTTCATGTGCCCTTCCCGGGCCAGCCGTTCCAGTGTCATGCCGACCCCGAGTCCGGAGCCGAAGGTACGGCCGTGTTCTGCCAGGCGCATATTTACTTCCACGCCTTCTTTGAGGAACTCCAGATCCTCTTCGTCCAGCTGATCCAGCATCTGAATCAGTTCTTCCAGGGTCCGTTTTTTAAGCCACGCTTCCATTTTGTGCACCGAATCCTGGGTGCGGGCCGTGTTGGACAGCAGCTTGTGGCCCTTGAGGCTCTTGCCGTTCAGAGAGAGGGAGACGATATTGTCGTGCAGCTCCTCGATCACGGCTTCGGCCGTATCAGATCCGGCGGTGATCTTCACCCGGATGTAGATGATCTTCTTATCGTTGAGCACTTCAATCCCGACCGGATGATCTCTGATAAATTCCTTCGCCTTTTCCAGGGAATCATCGTCGACCTTATCCAGCACTTCCAATCGCAGGGAAGAGTCCCCTTTGAATATCCCCAATAGAGCCGCCAGGTCAATGCCGGTGGCACCCCTGGCTCCCGGAATGGCCACGGCCAGACCGTTCTTGTAGATGTTGGGATCCACCCACAGCTCCACTGTGTCTATCCTCTTTTCCGGAAGAAGAGAGGCGGCCGCCGCCGCTGCCAGAGCCACCGCGGATGGTTCGGTGCAGCCCAGAGCCGGGGCCACGGCCATCCGCAGGATATCCTTTATGGTGTATGACATATAAGCTCCACAAATGAAAATCTAAACGATTAGTTTTTGTCAGGCAGAAAAGGTATTGATTTTTCCAGGAAAATGCAAGGGGCGGATACAAAAAACCCTGACAGGATTGACACCCTGTCAGGGGTATGTCCAGCTGACTCATTCGTAATAATATATTCGTAGTCTGAAAAAGTATAATAACAATCCCTCCGGAGGTGTTACGCCTCCGGAGGGATTCCGCCTATCAATGCATCGGCTGCTTACTTGGAATCGTCCGCAACGGGCGGATGTTTGGGCCAGGTAATGGGATCTTCCTTGATCTGTTTTATGAGCACGTCGATGGCCTTGTGCAGCTGGGCGTCATAGCCCCGGGCCATTTCGGCCGGCTGCAGATCGATCTCGATATCGGGGGTGACACCCTCGTTCTCTACCACCCAGCGGCCGTCTTCCATGTATATACGGTAATCGGGAGCGGTAAGGCCGCCGCCGTCGATGAGCTGCATGAACATGGAGACGCCCACCAATCCTCCCCAGGTGCGGGTGCCGATGACCGGACCCATGCCGAACTGCTGGAACTCGAAGGGGAACTCGTCCCCGCCGGAGCCGGCCTGGCGGTTGGTAAGGCAGGCCATATGAGCCCGGATGCCGTAGAATGGGCTGGTCTGGTCGTGGGAGTAGCGTCTGGTCCAGTATGAATGGGGCTTCTGGTTGAGCCGTTCCAGGAAGATAACCGGATCGAGACCTCCGCCGTTGAAACGGCCGTCGATGATGAGACCCTCTTTCCGCGCCTGAGAGAAGAAGTAAGCGGGGAATTCGGTGGCGCTGCCCAGGTAGGTGTCGGGGAAGTGGAGATAGCCGATCTTGCCGCCGGATGCCTTCTCCACGATTTTCCGGTTTATTTCCACCCAGTCGCGGTAGCGCAGGGTGTTCTCGCCTGAGAGGGGCTGGACCTTTATGACATGGGCGCCCTCCGCAGTGGGTTTGTCATTAATGGTGAGCGTGACCTGGGTGCCGGCCAGGTTTTCGAAGTAGCTGTAGATATTCCTGTCGGCGGTCACCTTCTCACCGTTCACGGCAAGAAGGTGATTTCCTTCTTTTACGTTCTTGTCCGCCAGAGGCGGCCAGACGGAACGGCTCCAGTCCGGAGCGGTAAGAATGCGGGCGAACTGATAGAGATTATTCTTGGTGTCGACTTTGTAATCCGCACCCAGCATGCCTATGTTGACCTGCTTGGCATTGCGGCGTGTATCACCGCCAAAGACGTAGGTATGGGAGGTGTTCAGCTCGCCGATCATCTCTCCGATGAGATAGCCGAGATCCTGGCGGCAGCAGGCGTAAGGAAGGAGGCTGCCGTATTTGCGGCCCACCGCTTTCCAGTCCAGGCCGTGCATGGCGGGAGTATAGTAGAAATCCCTCTCAAGACGCCAGGCTTCCCAGAAGATCTGCGACCATTCCTTGCGGGGATCCAGATATATCTTCAGTTCTCCGAGGTTCAGGTCCGCACCCGGGCTCTTGCGTGCCGCCGCCGCGATGATCCCGATCTTGCTGCCGCGGCGGTAGGCGATGCTGGAGCCGTCGGCTGAGAGATCATACGCCGTTACATTCTCTATGACCGTCTCCCCCTGGCGGGAATCGAAGGAGTAGGCACAGAGGTTGCGGGGTCCGAGATCACGGAACTTGAAGCGGTTGAAATCCCCCTCATCAGCATTAAGGTAGTAGAGGGAGGCGGGACCGGCCGCCAGACGGCGGTAGTTGCCGCGGGGTAGAGGCAGGGCCTGAACGCGCTCCTGGATTCCGTCGAAATCGATGTCTCCCGCCGGGCCGAGATCCTTCTTGTCCTGGGTCATGACCTCGTCGCTTTTAAGCGGCAGGAAGGGAGGAGTATCCTTCTGAAGACGAAGGGCGTAGATGCCGCTGGTCTTCTTGTAGACCATCTCCCATTCAAAGTCACCGAGAGTGGGGCTGAAGCGGCGGTTGGACACGAAGAAGAGATAGCGGCCGTCTCGTGAGAAGGCGGGATGGAAGTCATTATACAGTTCACCGCTGATGCAGCGGGATTTCTTCTCGGCCAGAGAGTAGATAAAGACCTTGGTAACCAGATCCGCTTCCATTTTCGAATAGGCGATGTAGCGGCTGTCCGGAGACCAGGTGTGATCGTAGATGGGTTTCTCTTCCATATCGATGTCGATATGCTCGTAGTCAGCCTTGTCCACTTTCACGATCTTCTTTGTGGCCACATCCATATAATACAGGGTCAGGGTCTCATCCGACCAGGCCAGTTTTTTACTGTCCGGGGACCAGCGCAGGTTCTTAGGGTATCCTTTCGTGAAATTCGTCAGGCGGACAGGATCACTCCCGCCTTTGGGATCGGTCAGGTAAATCTGATACTCTCCCGAAGCGTCCGAGATGAAGGCGACTTTTGTCCCGTCCGGGGACCAGACCGCCTCCCGGTCGCGAGCGCCGCAGTTTTGGGAAAGGTTGCGGGTGGGGCCGTTTTCCTTCGGTACAGAGAAGACCTCGCCCCTGGCCACTATCAGCGCGCGCCTGCCGTCCGGACCGACGGAAAACTCCTGCACCTCTCTGCCGACGTCGATCCAGGTCGGCCGCACCTCGGGAGCGTCCGTCTTGATTGTGACATTGATGTTGCTGTCAGATCCGGTGCCGGTGTCATAGACGTGCAGGGAGCCGCAAAGTTCATAAACGATACGCCTGCCGTCCGTGCTGGGGAAGCGGACGTCATAATCGGAGTGATGGGTCAGCTGGGTGATGGCGCCGCCTGCGGGATCCACTGAATAAATATTCAGGCGGCGGTCCCGGTCGGAAGTAAAGAAGATCTTGTCGCCGATCCACATGGGAAAACGGTCCGTTCCCCTGAAGGAGGTCAGATCCTTTTCCGTATTGCTGGTCAGATCATAGAGGTAGATTTCCTGGGCCGTGCCGCCCCGGTAGCGTTTCCAGGTGCGGTTCTCCCGGGAGATACGGTTGTAGGCGATCATCTTGCCGTCCGGAGAGAAACTGGCGTTGGCGACGTTATGAAGAATCACTTCCTCCAGACCAGTGCCGTCCGGTGAAATGAGGTAAAGCTTGGTGAAGCGGAAGTGACTCCGTCCCGAGATGAACATGATCTTGTTCTTGGTCCGGTCCCAGCCGATGACACGGTCGTAGCCGGGATGAAAGGTGAGCCGGGTGATATCACCGCCATTGCGGTTCATGACATACACGTCGGCGTTGCCGTCATACTGTCCGGTGAAGGCGATGAGGCTGCCGTCCGGAGAGAAGCGGGGAAAAACTTCCTGTCCGTCGTTGATGGTGAGCCGCTGGGCCACGCCGCCGTTCACCGGAGCGCTCCAGATATCGCCGCCGTATACGAACACAACGGTGTTATCGTGGATGTCAGGATAGCGCATCAGGGGGCGGGTTTCCTGAGCGGAGGCCGTCAGGCTCCCGGCGAGAAGAAGGACGCACAAAAATAGATACATGGCTTTCTTCATCAAATTTCCTCCTTGTGTAATTTGTTATATCCTTAGTATACGCAAATCTGTCGTTATTTGTTGACAGTGTCCCAATATAGCATAGAGGATTAAGAAATACAACCCTGTTTCTCCCCTTGCTTCTCCAGCCATTTTTATCTACATTGACTCGGCAGCAGGATCGATCCGGATCACTGTCACGCTCAATCGAGCCGCGAAGAGGAGAAACACGGACATGCTGCAAAACATCCTGGTATCCCGCCTGCGCTTCATGGGTGATATCATTCTCACTACTCCGCTTCTGGGCGCGCTGCGGCAACACTATCCGAAGGCACGCATCACCTATTTAACCGAAGCGCCTTATAGTGAACTCCTGATCAACCATCCCTGGGTGGACGAGGTGATCGCCCTCCCCGGAGGAGGGATCCTAGAGGAATTCTCCTGTCTGCAACGTCTTATACGGACCCGTTTCGATCTGGCTATCGATCTTTTCGGCAATCCACGCTCGGCTCTGCTGACGTTCCTGAGCGGAGCTCCCCGGCGCATCGGCGGTAATTTCCGGGGGCGTCGCCATTTTTATACCGATACAATCAGAGATGACGGCAAACCAAAGACTGCGGTGGAATTTCATCTGCGCTATCTGGAACCGCTGGGCTTCCAGGGCGACTCGCCGCGTACCTATATCGAGGTCACCGACGCGGAGAAGAACTGGGCCCGCGGCTATCTGGAAAAAATGGGACTCACGCAATCCACTAAGCTGATCGGCATACACCCGGGAGCGAGCTGGCCGGCCAAGCGCTGGTTTCCCGAGCGCTTTGCCCTGCTGGCGGACCGGCTCGCATTAGAACAACAGGCGCAGATCGTTGTTACCATGGGACCCGGTGAAGAGCAAATCATGCAGGAGATATCTCAGCTGACTACATCCGCCCTGTTTCTGCCGGAGGTGCTCCCCCTGAGAAAATTATCCGCCCTCCTTTCCCGGTTTGATCTGTATATCAGCAACGACTGCGGCCCCATGCACCTGGCTCCGGCCGTGGGTACACCGGTCATAGGGATCTTCGGTCCGGGCGAGCCGGAAATATGGTTCCCCTATCCTCCCGATGAAGGGAATCGGCTGGTGCGGGCCCAGCTTCCCTGCAGCCGCTGCGGCCGGGATTTTTGTGACGATCTGCTCTGCATGAAGTCCGTCAGTGTGGATATGGTCCTGTCCGCGGTGATGGATTCACTGGGAGCCATAGATGCGGGAAGACTATAAAAAGGTCATCTCCATCAGCCGACGGCTGGAAATGGTGGGATTCTTTCCGGATAAGATCGTGGAAATCTTACGACACCGTTGTTTACCGGAAAGGACACACTCTCTCGTCTTCTGGAGCAAAAATCCCGCAAACCTGCTTCAACACAGAGAACTCCGGGAAACAATTAAGCGCTACGATCAGATTTTTTTGCACTTGACCATCACCGGCCTGGGGGGGACGGCCCTGGAGCCGGGAATCCCAACTCCCCATGAGGTGGAGATTCTCCTCCCTGAACTGATAGGGCTGATCGGCAGTCCTGAGCGGGTCAGGCTGCGATTCGATCCCATCCTTCACTTGACGGATCCAGGAGGGCGATTTATTTCCAATCTCGACTACTTCACCAGGGTGGTCCAACTGGCCGGGAAGCATGCCATAGAAAGCATAATAATCAGCTGGTGCACCCTCTATCCCAAAGTCATCAAACGGCTGGCCCGGCTGGGATGGAAGGCAGTTCCAATCCACCAGGACAGGAAAGAGGAGGAGCTGACCTGGCTGCGGGAAAATGCCGCGGCCGGGGGAGTGATCCTGCACGGCTGCTGTGAGGAAGCCCTGCCCATCTCAAGCTGTATCGACGGGAAGCTGCTCTCCGGGCTCCATCCTAAAGGAGTAACAGCAAATCCCGAGCATGCTTCCGGACAACGGCCTGGATGCGGCTGCACTAAAAGCTGGGACATCGGTTGGTACTACTCCTGTCCTGGAGGATGCCTTTACTGTTACGGCCGGCCCTCAGTTGAATAATATTTTCATCAGGAAGGATATAATCTGCCTGCCCGATGCCTGGTAACTAATCCTGTGAAAAATACTTGCCTTTATGCGGATAGTTGTGTATTTTTAAAAAGCCAACCAAGCGTTAATTTTTAATCGTAAAGAACTTCTTATTTTTGGAGGGAAGGAGAATAGTATGAAAAGCACAACCCGTGTAATCGCTCTATTGGTCGGCCTGCTGTTGGGGATGTTCCTTTTAACCGGATCTGACTGCAATAAAAGCTCCGAACCGGGCACCGCATCCCTTATCGGAACCTGGAAACTCACCCAAATGACAGTCAAGGGAACTCCCCTGGGCGACATGACCATGACCGAAGCCACTCCGGGATTTCCCAACATGAGCATCACCGTCAATGAAAACGGGACCTTTACGGCCACGACGGTGGATGAAGGCACAACCGAAACGGAAACCGGCACCTGGAGCACCAACGGGGACCAGTTTACCATCACCGTCGATGGAACATCGGAGACCCACACCTATTCCCTTAACGGGAACACACTTACTCTGACGATGACCCTGGATATGGATTTAGACGGAGATTATGTGGCTGAGACCTACAACGTGGAGATGCAGTTCACCAAACAGTAATCTTTGTGGCCCTTAATGATAAAGCCCATCCCGGGGAACAAGCGGGATGGGCTTTATCATTATGTATTAAATCCCAAATACCATCAGAAAAGACAATTTCCCCACCCTGAAGAGTATCCGCTTCTCCGGGAGTTGATGCTATCGTCTCCACCGGGCCGCGATGGGGATGCGGCGGCCGCTGCCGAAGGCCCGGGCGCTGATCTTGAGACCCGGGGCCGCCTGGACCCGTTTGTATTCATTCTTTCTGACCGCCGAGATTACCCAGTTCACCGTCTCCGCATCAAATCCTTCGGCGATAATATCACCGGCGGAGAGCCCTCTTTCCAGGTAGTACTGCAGGATGGTGTCCAGGATGTCGTAAGGCGGCAGTGAGTCAGTATCCTTCTGTCCCGGTTTCAGTTCAGCACTGGGTTCCTTGGCCAGAATTCTCTCAGGAATTACTTCCCCGTCCCGGTTGATGTAGCTTGCCAGACGATACACCAACGTCTTTGGGACATCGGCAAGCACGCTTAATCCGCCGCTCATATCTCCGTAAAGAGTGCAGTACCCGACCGATAATTCGCTTTTATTCCCGGAAGACAGGGGCAAATGGCCGAATTTATTGGACAGGGCCATGATGATGTTTCCTCTGATGCGGGCCTGGATATTCTCCTCGGTTTCATCCTCTTTCAGTCCGTCGAACTGAGGACGCAGCTCGTCCAGGTAAGCCC
>CAZUMH010000118.1:0-8808 GCA_964621645.1 uncultured bacterium | reverse complement strand
CTTTCCGTGGGACTGCTGCCGACCAATGGAGTGAGTAAACTCTTTGCGCAGGATATCCTCGAATTGGATCCTTTCAACTTTATCAAGGAAACTGACGAAGATATCGAACCTGCGAAAACCAGTATTGAGGGAGTTTTTGTGGCGGGAGCGGCATCGGCAATACGAGATATCCCGGATTCCATTTTCCACTCTGGAGCTGCCGCGGCTCAGGCGGCCGCTTACCTCAAGAAAACGGGAAACGCATCATGAAAGAAAGAAAACTCGGTGTTTTTATCTGCTACTGCGGCGGCAATATATCAGATTACGTGGATGTTGAGAAAGTCCGTGAGGAAGTGGCCAGGGAGCCGGGAGTCGTCACGGCACAAACCAATATGTTCACCTGCTCGGATGCCGCTCAGCAAAACATCATTAACGAAATCAAGGAAAAGAATCTTGACGGTATTGTGGTGGCTTCCTGCTCCCCGAAACTTCACCTAAACACCTTCAGAGCCATGTCCGAACGAGCCGGGCTCAATCCCTACCAATACATACAGGTGAATATCAGGGAGCAGTGCTCCTGGGCACATACCCACAATACAGATGCCGCTACTGAAAAGGCGGTCCACCTGATTAAGGGCGGTATCGCGAAAGCTGCCTTGACGAAGCCGCTGGAAAAGCAGCGGGTAGAAACAACTCCCGCCACTTTGATCATCGGTGCCGGAGTCGCCGGCCTGCGAGCCGCGATCGCCCTCTCAGACATGGGTATTAACGTTCATCTTATTGAGAAAGAGGCAAAGGCTGGAGGGATCGTTCCAACCCTGGGAAAGCTGTTCCCTAACAACAGGAATGGTGCCGACCTCATCAATTCTCTGGTGGATGAAGTGCGAAAGCGGGAAAGTATCGATTTCTTCACTAACGCGGAATTGGTGGAAAAGAAGGGGGGCATCGGAAAATTCGAGGTGCGCATCCAGGTCAACGGCACGGAATCTATATCATTGACGGTGGGGAGCATTATTGTCGCCACGGGATTCGATTCCTACAGTCCTGATGAAGGTGAATTCGGTTTTAGTATGGATGGTGCTATAACGCTGCCTGAATACATGGAACTGCTCGGTAAGTCAAAAGGCAGTATATCTTACCGTGGCAAACCGGTGAAAAGCGTCAGTTATCTCTACTGTGTCGGATCCCGGGAGCATGGCAAAGAAAAGGACGCTCATCAGTATTGTTCCCGTTATTGCTGCAGCGCAGCCGTTCACGCCTCGCTGCTGACCGATGAAGTCACCAACGGCAACGTTCATCAGTTTCACTTTTTCCGGGACATGCGGACCTACGGAAAGTATGAGCTCCTCTATGAAAAGGCTCTGCAGGAGGGAGCGCTGTTCATCCGCTTCAAAGATGAGGAGCCGCCCGTAATATTAAGCGAGGGTGAAAGAATAAAAATCAATGCCAAAGATCAGCTCAGCGGCGGAGAAGAAATCGAGGTGCTTGCGGATCTTCTGGTTCTGGTCACCGGCATGACCCCGAGAGAGAACAGGAACCTGATCAATGTACTGAAACTGCCTGTCGGCCTGGATGGATTTTTCAACGAGATCCACCCGAAATTGAGACCGGTGGAAACGGTCATTGACGGCGTCTTCATTGCCGGCACTGCTCAGGGTCCCAAGACACTCTCAGAGAGTGTCACCAGTTCCATGGCCGCTGTGGCCAAGTCGGGCGCCCTGCTTCTAAAAGGCTATGTCGATCTCGAACCACTGGTGGCTATGGTCAATCCTGATCTCTGTGCCTGGTGCGGTGCTTGTCTCGAGGTTTGTCCCTTTGAGGCGATTGAGAAGACTTCCCATGAAGGCAAGGAAGTAGCCCAGGTCAATACGGTACTTTGCAAGGGTGAGGGGGCGTGTGTCGCGGTTTGTGAAGCCCAGGCGATTAATGTGGAAGGATACACAAACCAACAAATGTTCGCTATGATCGATGCCATGGCAAAGGAGGTGCAGTGATGATGCGGCGAAAACGAAACATGAGCGAAGTAATGCGGGATGAAATGGTTCGGAGAGATCAGATTATCTCAATCTTGCAAACAGGTCCTAAAACAGTTCCGGAATTGACCGAGGCGATGGCATATCCCTCCCATGAAGTGGTAATCTGGCTTATGGCCATGCGACGGTATGGCCTGGTTGAAGAATTGCCCAAAGCCCGGGCAGACGACTATTTTCAGTATCAGCTATCGGAAAAGGAATGAGTATGATACGAGTTAATCCTGAGTTCGTGGAAAGCATGAAACTTGATGAAGGGTTCAATGCTTCCGCTTGTATCAATTGCGGTACCTGCACGGCTCTGTGTCCCATGGAGATCAATTTGCTGCCGCGGCACCTGTTTCGGTTCGTGCTCATGGGAGCGGAGGAGAAAGTAAGGGAGAGCACTACAAACATATTCTCTTGCCTGCTTTGTAAAATGTGTGAAGACAACTGTCCCGGCGGCGTTGATATCACTGCCAACGTGAGGGCGCTGCGAGCCTATTTCAACCGGGAATTATATGGTCTGTCGAGGAGTTAAATTATGGCGTTGCCGACCAAATATGTACTTGGAATACTCGCCGATAACGTGCAAATCCGCAGAGGGGTGATTCCCCTCTCGAAACGTAAATTGACTGCCTGGGCCAGGGGATTGAACCTGCCCCGGGGCGGAGAGACAGTGATCTATACCGGCCAGCTTTATCAGCTGATTCCTTCCATCAACAGCATGACTTTCTGGATGTCAAAATTCGAGAACTCCTGGATAACAAAATTCTTCGGTCTTGGACGCTGGCTGAACAGGTTTATCAACCTTTCCTGGTTCATGGGATTTGCCAAACCCTCGGATCGAAAGGCCTATAATACTATCATCCGAAATGCCGCTACACTGCTGTTAAAGGCAGGAGTTTCATTCGGCTACCTGTACGAAGAAGACCTCTATTCCGGAGTGCTCCTTTATGATGAGGGGATTGATGATATTTTCCGAGACCATGTCAGATTTGTCTATCAAGTTTTCAAGAAGAATGGAGTCAAACGGATCATCACTGTTGATCCCCACACGACTCATATCCTGCGCCATGTATTTCCGTCCATTATCGAGGATTACAATATAGAAGTGGTCAATTATCTTGAAGTGCTGGTTGAGAAAGGAATTGATTTCAGCACCAAACTGGATCTGGATCTTGCGGTTCATGATTCCTGCGTGTATGCCAGATATGAACAGATCATCGATGAACCCCGGGAACTGCTGAAACGGGCCGGCGCCAGGCTGTATGAGCCGGAGTTGTCGGGCCGTCTGACCCTCTGCTGCGGAGGCCCCCTGGAATCGCTCTTCCCCGGCAAGGCTCATGAGATTGCCTCAAAACGGGTGGATCAGCTCACGGCCCGCGGTTCCAAAGCAGTAACGATGTGTCCTATCTGTATGGCGGTCCTGAGCCGGACGGCAGGATCAAGGCTTGAAATAAAGGATATTGCCACCTATCTTGCTGCGTCTCTATAATAGAACACTTCAGGGTCGCACGGTACCATCATACGGTTCATTTCCAAAGAGGAGGGAAGAATGTCCGATAAGAAAGAAAGCATGGTAATCTTTATTACTCACGGAGCCGAAGATCAGGAACGGGTCATATTGCCCTATGTGGTCGCAAACGCCGCCCTGGCCATGGATGTCGAAGTGAGCATTGTGCTGCAGGGTACCGGAGTGACAACCGCCAAGAAGGGAATCTATGAACACATTTTTGTTCCCGGCCTGGATCCTCTCGAAACTCATATGAAGAATTTCTTTGAATTCGGCGGAGCAATGTACGTTTGCGTTCCCTGTCTGGAAGAGCGCAAGATAACCGCTGATATGCTGATTGAACAGGCCAAGCTGGTCAAGGCCGGCGTGGTGGTGCAGGCTTGTCTTGAGGCGGATGCTATCCTGAATTATTAGAGGCGATGAAAAAACAGCATTTTGTTAGTGTGAAATTTCCGGCCCCTGTTTTAAGAAATCCGCAGGGGCCGGAATTATATTATGCTGTCACTTCCAGGTTGGTAGGCGGAAATGGTCTCCCCGCAGTTTTTGCACGTCCCTGAGCCATGACTCCGGATAGCCCACGGACTGGGGGCGCCCCCGCTCATCCTTGACATACCCGTCATTGTATTTGGTGATAAGAAATTCTCCCAATTCACGCCAGCGTTTGACGACATTCTCACCGTTTGCGACACAGTAGTTTGTCAGGTAGTCCGTCAGCAAATCGGCGTTCGTTTTACTCAGTTCAACAGCTGTTTTATCAATTACCTGCTGCATGGTCAGCGCTTTGCCTTCCAGCTCCTGCTGGACTTCCTGGATATCCTGTATCATGTAGGAATACTTCAAATTGGCGAAATTGGCCACGAAGTTGAACACCCACCAGGCTGAATCCCAGGAAAAATGTCTGATATCGCCGACGGTGAATGAATTGGGGACCTCGTTGATGCCGCAATAGAGCGGAATGTAACAGGTCGAATAGGTGTCATCCATGCCGTACCAGTAAACTCCGCCGATGGCATCCGGCAGCCAGGAACGGGACTGGGAGACAAAGGAAAATCCGGTCTGCTGGGTAGAAATAGGTCTTTCCCAGGCGTATGTTACACTGTCCACTTCCCAGTCAATGGGTCTCCAGCGATTCGGTGATCCGAAAGGACCGGCATCAACTCCTTTGGTCATATCAAACTCGGTGCCTTCATAATGATCACGCATGAGGGCCATTACATCAGCAACCGAAAGTTTCTTGTCCGGTTTTACCCAGAGGGGATAGGGATCGGCGCCCTGCACTCCTCGATGGAAGTCCGGGGATAAATTAAGGGAAGGGGCGCAGCGCCGCAGGATACTCCAGACACGGGCTGAACAGTAGCGGACAGATTCGGGACTGGGGGGGCAGTACGCCAGATTGAAACGGAAAGGTTCGCCTGATTTGGGATCATAATATCCTTTTTTAACGGCAAATTTTATAATGTCTTTGGAATAGAGGCAATTATCCGGATCATTGAGAGGAAATTCACCGATACGGGAAAGGTTAGCGTGGCAGGAGACATACCCATCCGGAATTTTTCTGGCGACCCAGATGGCCCCTTTGCCGCCGGGACCTTTTCCGATCATTTCCAGGATCCATGCTTCCTGGGGATCCGCAATGGAAAAGGCTTCGGCGGTACTGGCGTATCCATACTTTTGTACTAAATCGGTCATGACTTTTATCGCCTCTCGGGCGTTTTTAGCCCGCTGCAGGGCCAGACTCATCAAGGTCCAGTAATGAAGCGCCCCTTCGGGATCACGCAATTCTTCCCGGCCGGTCGTCGTTGTTTCACCAATGGTAAGCTGAAATTCATTCATAAGGCCGACAACGGCAAAAGTATGGGCCACTTGCGGAATCTTGATCACACTGCCGTCCCGCATTCTGATTTCGACGAACTCGTCTTTGGCGTGATCCTTGGCAGCGGTAAAGGTTAAATGGGGCAGAAATTCTCCGTCGCAGGAATAGGTGATCATGACCGAACCGTCCTTGCTGGCTCCTTTGCTTACCAGGATGTTGGTGCATGCCGCGGCCCGTGCTGCGGTCAGAAACAGCGAGATACCGCAGAGCAGCACTAGAGATAGGTATTTGTTTCTCATCATTATCCTCCAAAAGTTAAGGGAAAAGGGAGCACTCGGAGGCGCTCTCAGGTCTCACCATCAGGGAATCATTCATGGGTGAATTCCTTCTGGTTCACCGTAATCCACGTGACGATGCTTGCGCACAGCCGAAATATTATCTGTACCCCATGGCCACGTACCCGACCCAATGGTGCAGATTGCTGACCGCGGTCTGTCCAAGTCCCAGACTTTTCACCGGCAATTCACCGAGGGATACGCTGTTGTCACAGCGCAGGAGATGGCCCCGCAGAGGCGGAATGTGCTCTTTTCTGGTCAGTTGAAATAAAAAGTCGAGACCGAAGGGAACCGAAAAGCGGCCGCACCAGGTGATCTTGTATTGATGCACATCATTCTTGTCGACCAGCCGGTAAAGCATCTTTTCCAGCCGTTCCGGCTGGATCGGTCCGGTCAGGTAGCTGTCAATGATGTCATATTCCCTGGCAACCGCTTGCTGATATCCGGCCAGGTCGCACCCGAAGGGAGCGTAGTTGCTGCCGCCCCAGTCCTGATCACCGTAATGACAGCAGTCAGTGGAGATAAGGACTGCGATATCTTTCCCCGGTTCCCAGTGATTTTCGGTAATGATCTTATCCATCGCCTGAGAGAAGGCGGTTGCCAGTGAATCCATCCGCCCCCATTGCATATAAGGGATGAGAATAGGGACGATTTCCACCCGGCGGTTGTAATATTGGAGAAAGGGGATGAGAGCCTCCAGAGAGTGTTCCTCTCCCTGATACGTATTGGAAACCAGGTAATAGTCTTGCGGCAGCTGCCGGATAATCCTTTCTCTGATATCAGAGACGGGAACAGGTCCGTATGGTCCGCGCCAGGCCTTGAAATTATCAAATATAAGTTTGTTATCCACCTTCCATTTCCAGGCCTTGTGGGCCACCCCGAAAAGGATAACCCGTTTTGCCGTCAGATTGCGCATAATATGCACATATACCTGGCCCGCATAAAGATAATCATCGTGGGGAGAGATGCCCGCGATCCAGGGTTTTCTGTAAAGCTTATCCTCCCGGGCCAGTGAATCAGCTTCCAATCCCTCACTCAGCTTCACCACCGCCTCAATTTGAGCGGGGGTTACGGCAAAGCCGACGGTATCGACCAGTCCGCGCACCGAGTCGTCACTGAGTGCCTTATTGGAGCCGCTGTTTTCAGTGAAACATCCGGTGAGGAGAGAAATAAGAAAGACAGGGACAAGCACGGCCTGAGTACAGTGAATCCGTTTCATCGATTGACCTCATTGCTTGGTTCTTTTCCGCTTAGAGGAAGGTAATGATTTGTTTGTCAAAAATCAATCACGTTGCTGTCTTAACGTTCCGGGTACGAAAAATTTATTTGGGAGACAAAGCGCGGTATTCCCTCCAGGCAGTATTTTCTTTGCGAGACAAAATAGAAAAAATACTTTGCAATAACGGATATGATGCCTACATTTAACCAGTTTACCGATTTCCATATTTACAAGGAGGGGAGTGATGACACGGTTCCTGCTCAGAGGAATAGTAACCGGAATATTTGCTGTAAGCGGATTAGGCATAGCCCAGACCTCACATGGAATATTCCCATTGTGGAAATCCCTTGCCGAAGGGAAGGATCTCCCCTCTCCGTTCGGATTCGGGATTAACCTCTTCCATCAGGATCAGTCCTTTCATTTCATCGAAGCCTATCTTGATATTCCCGCTGCCGGGGTCGGTGTGACCATTCCGGATGATGTAGCGATAAGGAACCGGGCCACTGAAACCAATTTCAGGGCGGATCTCTGGCTGTTACCTTTCATGAATATCTTCGGCATCGTGGGATCCATCAATGGGAAAACCGAGGTTGATTATGAACTGATGAATGAAAAGATCGTCATCGATTACGCGGGAATAGTCTATGGCGGCGGTCTCACCGTAGCGGCAGGATTCAAACGTTATTTCGGGACTCTTACCGCCACCATCACCAACACCAAGCTTAATGAGAGTCAATCCAGCGCCAAGGCCTGGATATTCACTCCCAAGATCGGTATAGCAATGGATGGCTGGCGCATGATGAAGGGCTGGAACTTCTGGGTGGGGGCCATGTATGAAAAGGCGGAGGAAAACCATCGGGGTTCCATGACAATTACCGAGGCTACGCTGGGTGAGATAGATGTAACGTACGATGTCACCTTAGCCCAAAAGAACGCCTGGAACTATTTGGCCGGGATTGCGGTTGTTTTCAGCAACGATTTCGTGTTGGAACTGGAAGGAGGCGTGGGCGATCGGGTGCACAGCATGGCCTCCCTTATCTATCGTATCTGACCGGTCAGATACGATATCCGCTTTTTAAGAGCTGTTTATCAGGGCGGAAGCGTATTTCTCTTAAATCCAAAAGAGTCGTCAATCTGAGGGACAGCGGATGAAATCGCTTAATATATTCATCATAACTATTACGGTTTTTCTGGTAGTCTATTTCCTGATCATCGCGCGGGAAATATTGATCCCGCTGGTCATGGCAGTCTTCATCTGGTATCTGATTAATATACTGGCAGTGAGCATACGCCGCATTCATTTGTTTCGGATTCGGATCCCGTCAGCTGTTTCCTATATTATTTCCATTTGCAGTATACTGGGAGCGCTTTTTTTTGTCACCAGCCTGGTAACCAGCAACATTTCTCAGGTAGTCAGGGCGATACCGGTGTATGAAAATAATTTTCAGAGGGTCACCGCTTCCCTGACGCAGTCACTGCATATCCAGGAAAGCCTCGATGTGAAAGAGCTGTTCAAGGATATTGATCTCTCCCGCATTGCCTCGCAGACGGCCGCTGCCCTGACCAATCTTCTGAGCAAGACCGGACTGATCATCCTCTACATTTTCTTCCTTTTTTTAGAACAGAAATTTTTCCCCGGCAAGCTGAAGTCTATGATCCCGGAGAAAAAAAAGTACAATGACTTGATGGATCTTATCACCTTGATCGATCAGGATATCCGTACCTATATCGGCCTCAAGACCCTGGTCAGCCTGCTGACGGCGGTGCTCGGTTATCTGATTATGTCTTTGGTCGGGCTTGATTTTGCTGAATTCTGGGCTTTTCTCCTTTTCATCTTTAATTTTATTCCCACCATAGGTTCACTGCTGGCAACCGTTCTTCCCTCGCTTCTGGCTTTGGTACAGTTTGAAACACTGACCCCTTTTCTTATCGTCCTG